>NZ_JBFASK010000016.1:0-156651 GCF_040677675.1 Streptomyces sp. NPDC053755
CCACCGTCAGCGACAGGCCCTCGATGAGCGGCTTGTCCGGCTCGTAGCGGAAGGAGACCTCCTCCAGGGCGACCTTGCCCTTGACGCCGGACGGCTGCTCGCCGACCGGGGAGTCCGGCGCCTGCTCCTGCGCGTCGAGGAGCTCGAAGATCCGCTCGGCCGACGCGACACCCGACTGGACCAGGTTCGCCATCGACGCGACCTGCGTCAGCGGCATCGAGAACTGCCGCGAGTACTGGATGAACGCCTGGACGTCACCGATCGACAGCGTGCCCGACGCCACCCGCAGACCGCCGACCACGGCCACCAGCACGTAGTTGATGTTCGAGATGAAGAACATGACCGGCTGCATGACGCCGCTGTTGAACTGGGCCTTGAAGCCCGCTTCGTACAGCGCCTCGTTCTGCTCGCGGAAACCGGCGGCCGACTCGTCCTGCCGCCCGAAGACCTTCACCAGCGCGTGACCGGTGTACATCTCCTCCACATGGGCGTTGAGCTTGCCCGTGGACTTCCACTGCTGGACGAAGTGCGGCTGCGAGCGCTTGCCGATCCTGGTCGCGACGACCACCGACACCGGGACCGTCACCAGCGCCACCAGGGCGAGCAAGGGAGAGATCCAGAACATCATCACGAGCACGCCGACGATGGTCAGCAGCGAGTTGATCAGCTGTCCCATCGACTGCTGGAGCGTCTGGGAGATGTTGTCGATGTCGTTGGTCGCGCGGCTGAGGACCTCGCCCCGCTTGGCCTTGTCGAAGTACGACAGCGGCAGCCGCGACAGCTTCGCCTGCACGTCCTCCCGCATCCGGTACACCGTCCGGTTGATCACCTTGATCGACATGCGGGTGGAGACCAGCATCAGCAGCCCGGCCGCGACGTAGATCCCCAGCGCCCACAGCAGCACGGCGCCGACCGCCGAGAAGTCGATTCCCTGCCCGGGGGTGAAGTCGACCCCGGACAGCATGTCGGCCATCCCGTCGTCCCCCCTGGCCCGCAGTGCCTCGATCGCCTGCGCCTTGGTGGTGCCGTCGGGCGTCTGCCGCCCGACCACGCCCGCGAAGATCAGGTCGGTGGCCTTGCCGAGGATCAACGGCCCGACCACCGAGCCCGCCACGCTCAGCACGCCGGCGACGAGCATCAGCCACAGGGCGCCCCGCTCGGGCGCCAGGGACCTCAGGAGCCGCTTGCCCGACCCCTTGAAGTCCATGGACCGCTGGTCGGGGCCGCCGCCCGCCATCATCCGTCCGCCAGGACCGGCCATCAGGCTGCCTCCGCCTCGGTCAGCTGGGAGAGCACGATCTCCCGGTACGTCTCATTGCCGGCCATCAGTTCGTGATGGCGTCCGGTGCCCACGACCCGTCCCTCGTCGAGCACCACGATCCGGTCGGCGTCCCGGATGGTCGACACCCGCTGGGCGACGATCACGACGGTCGATTCCGCCGTCTCCTCGGCCAGCGCCGCCCGCAGCCGGGCGTCCGTCTCGTAGTCCAGCGCCGAGAAGGAGTCGTCGAAGAGATAGATCTCCGGCCGCTGCACCAGCGTCCGCGCGATCGCCAGCCGCTGCCGCTGGCCACCGGACACGTTGGTGCCGCCCTGCGCGATCGGCGCGTCCAGGCCGGCGTCCAGCGTCCTCACGAACTCCGCCGCCTGGGCGACCTCCAGGGCGTGCCACAGCTCCTCGTCGGTCGCGTCGGGGTTTCCGTACCGCAGGTTGGTCGCCACCGTCCCGGAGAAGAGGTACGGCTTCTGCGGCACGAGGCCGACCGTCCGGGACATGAGGCCGGTGTCGAGCGTGCGGACGTCCACCCCGTCGACGAGGACCTCGCCGCCGGTTACGTCGAACAGCCGCGGGACCAGGCCCAGCAGGGTCGACTTGCCGCTGCCGGTCGAGCCGATGATCGCGGTCGTCTCGCCCGGACGGGCGACCAGCTCGACCTCCCTGAGGACCGACTCCTCGGCCCCCGGATAGCGGAAGTCCGCGCTCCGGACCTCCAGGTGACCCCTGCGGCGCAGTTCGCGCACCGGTTCGACGGGCGGGACGACGCTGCTCTCGGTGGCGAGCACCTCCTCGATGCGCTCGGCGCACACCTCGGCCCGCGGCACCATCATGAACATGAAGGTGGCCATCATCACGGCCATCACGATCTGCATCAGATAGGCGAGGAACGCGGTCAGCGCGCCGATCCGCATGTCTCCGCCGTCGATGCGCTGCGCGCCGAACCAGACCACCGCGACGCTGGAGACGTTCACGACCGTCATCACGGTCGGGAACATCAGGGCCATCAGACGGCCGGTGGCCATCGACACGTCGGTCAGCTCGGTGTTCGACCCCTCGAACCGCTCGCGCTCGTAGTCGTCCTTGACGAACGCGCGGATCACCCGGTTGCCGGTGATCTGCTCGCGCAGCACCCGGTTCACCGTGTCGAGCCGCACCTGCATCGTCCGGAACAGCGGCCGCATGCGCCTCACGATGAGCGACACCGCGATCCCGAGGACCGGCACGACCGCGAGCAGCACCGCCGACAGCGGCACGTCCTGCCCCAGCGCCATGACGATGCCGCCGACGCACATGATGGGCGCGGAGACCATCAGGGTGAATCCCATCAGGACGAGCATCTGGACCTGCTGGACGTCATTGGTGGTGCGGGTGATCAGCGACGGCGCGCCGAACTGTCCGACCTCGCGGGCCGAGAAGGACTGCACGCGGTCGAAGACCGCCGCGCGCACGTCGCGGCCGAGGGCGGAGGCGGTCCGTGCTCCGTGGTACACCGCTCCGATGTTGCAGACGACCTGCAGGACGGAGACCGCGATCATCAGGGCGCCGAAGCGCAGGATGTAGCCGGTGTCCCCGTCGACGACACCGTTGTCGATGATGTCGGCGTTGAGGGTCGGCAGGTAGAGGGAGGCGCAGGTCTGCAGCAGCTGCAGGAGCACCAGCAGGGCGATGGGCTTCTTGTACGGTCCGAGGTGGGTTCGGAGGAGTCTTATGAGCACGGATTCACTATCGCCCGAGCCCGCTCGACGTTACGACTCGTTTTGACGCGTGTTCCGGGCCGGCGCGCGTTCTCGAACCGGCACGTGCCGCGGCGCCGGAGCGTGCCGCCTGTGCCGCCGTGTCCCGTGCGCACGGCGCGTGCCGCCTGTGCCGCCGCGTCCCGTGCGCACGGCGGGTGGTCAGGAGCCGAACGCCCCCGGGTGGATCTGGTCCCGGGTCGCCGCGTACTGCTGGCGCACCGCCTGGCCCACCGGCAGCTCCTCTCCCGGCTCGAAGACCTGGGCGGCGGCCCCCTGCCAGGCCGGGGGAGCGGACGGCGAGAGCGTGCCGCGGGCCACCCCGAGCGCCCAGGCGGCCTGCCGGGCCGCGCCGAGCGCCGTGTAGTCGGCCGGCTGGGGGACGACCACCTGGGCTCCGAAGACGGCGGGCGCGAGCGCCTGGACGGCCGGCAGCTCGGCCGCCGCGCCGAGCAGGAACACGCGGCGGACCTCCACGCCCCGTCCGCGCAGCACGTCCATGGCGTCGGCGAGCGAGCAGAGCATGCCCTCGAAGGCCGCCCGCGCGAGGTGTTCGGGCTTCATGGACTCGCGGCGCAGCCCGCTGAGCGTGCCGGCGGTGTGCGGCAGCCGGGGGGTGCGCTCGCCCTCCAGGTACGGCAGCAGGACCAGGCCGGAGGCGCCGGGCGTCGACTTCAGGGCGAGGGCCGACAGCTCCTCCAGGCTGTCCACGCCGAGCATCTCGGCGCTGCCGCGCAGCGCCCGCACGGCGTTGGAGGTGTGGACGACGGGCAGGTGCATGCCGGTGGCGTCGGCGAAGGACGTGATCATGCCGTGCGGGTCGGCGAGCGCCTGGTGGTGCACGGCCATCACGGAGCCCGACGCGCCGAGGGAGACGACCGCGTCCCCGGTCGCCACGCCGAGCCCGAAGGCGGCGGCCATCGTCTCGCCCGTGCCGGCGGAGATTAGCAGGCCCTCGGGGGTGGTTCCGGCGGCCTCGGCGGGGCCGAGCACCTCGGGCAGCACGGCCTGGTGGCCGAGCGCCAGGTCGACGAGGTCGGGGCGGTAGGAGCCGGTGGCCGCCGACCAGTAGCCGGTCGCCGACGCGGCGCCGCGGTCGGTGGTGCGCCGCAGGGGCCGGCCGAGGAGCTGCCAGACCAGCCAGTCGTGCGGCTGCATGATCATCGCGACGCGCCGGGCGTTCTCGGGCTCGGTGCGGGCCAGCCAGCGGAGCTTGGCGACGGGCAGACCGGCCTGCGGGACGGAGCCGACGGCGTCGGCCCAGGCCTGCCGTCCGCCGAAGGCCTCGACGAGATCGGCGGCGGCCACCTGCGCCCGGCGGTCGTTGCCGACCATCGCGGCGCGCACCAGGCCACCCTGCGCGTCGAGCGGTACGAGCCCGTGCTGCTGGGCGGAGACGCCGATCGCCTGGACGCCTTCGAGCAGCCCGCCGGCGGCGGCCTCGCCGAGCGAGAGCAGCCAGCTCTGCGGGTCGACGTCGGCGGCCTTCGGCTCGCCCGGATGCGGGGCGTACCCCTGCCGCAGCACGGCGCCCGTGTCCGCGTCGCAGACGACGATGCGGGTGAACTCAGCAGAACTGTCCAGACCGGCGACTATCCCCATACGGGAGATTCTGCCGCACGCGCGACGGGAGGGGGAGCGAGCGGGGGGCGGGACGCGCTCACGGGCGGCCCGCCCCCTCGCCCTCAGGTGTTGCTCGTACCCCAGTCGTCCTCGGCGATGTTGCTCCTGACCTGGCCGTTGTGGCCGCGCAGGGCGTGCACCCGGTCGGCGACCGACGGGGGCAGCTTGTCGCCGACCTTGTCGCTCACGACGTGCAACGCCTTGCCCGCGACCTCGCGCCCGGTCTGGGCGGCGGACTCGGCGGCGTTGCGCACGGCCGGGTTCTGGGAGAAGTCCCGGGCGGACTTCTTCAGCTTCTCGTAGCGCTCACGTCCGGCTCGTGTGCCGATGACGTATCCGAGGGCCACTCCCACCACGAACGTCAGCTTGTACCGCACGGCGGCACCACCCTTCCCTGGAGCTTCCCTGATGCCTCACTGGTGCCCACGAGCGGCCGTGGCATACCGATTGGCGGAGCACCCCCCTGCTTGCGCTAATGTATGTGTCGCAGCGAACGAGCGCCGCTCGGGACACCCGAGGTGGGTACGTTCGGTGCAAACGCAGCAATCCCCTGTAGCTCAATTGGCAGAGCAGCCGGCTGTTAACCGGCAGGTTACTGGTTCGAGTCCAGTCGGGGGAGCGCGATCCCCTGTAGCTCAATTGGCAGAGCATTCGGCTGTTAACCGGAGGGTTGCTGGTTCGAGTCCAGCCGGGGGAGCGAAGAGAAAGAGGACCCTTCAGGGTCCTCTTTCTCGTTTCCGGGAACCACGTCGTGGCGGCGGAAGTCCTCATGGTCGTGCGTTGCCGACCATCCACAGCGAGAGATCGTATGAGCGGCTATGCTGCGGCAGACGGCGCGCACACATGTACGCGCCACACCGTTAAGGGGCGGTAGCTCAGCCGGTTAGAGCAGCGGACTCATAATCCGTCGGCCGTGGGTTCGAGTCCCACCCGCCCCACTCGGGGTCGCGCATGCAGGAACGTTTCCATCCTGTCCGGCGACCACAATGCCCCCGGCGTGACGTACGACACGTACGACACGCCGGGGGTTTCTCGTGCCGTCGCCCGGACGGCCGGGGCGGGGACTACTCGATGACGAGCTCCACCGCGATGTTGCCCCGCGTGGCCTTGGAGTACGGGCAGAACGCGTGGGTCTTCTCCAGCAGCTCGCGGCCCGGCTCGCCCTGGAGGTGGTCGGGGAACTCGGCGCGCATGACGACCGCGAGGCCGAAGCCGCTGTCGGCCTCGTCCTTGCCGATGCTGACCTCGGCGGTCACCGAGACGTCCGCGATGTCGATCTTCTCCTGGCGGGCGATCACGCCCATGGCGCTCGCGAAGCAGGCCGCGTAACCGGCGGCGAAGAGCTGCTCCGGGTTGGTGCCCTGGCCGTTGCCGCCGAGGGCCTGCGGGTGGGCGAGGGGGAGGTCGATGTGGCCGTCGGAGCTGATGGCGCGGCCCTCGCGGCCGTTGGCGGTGGCGACAGCGGTGTAGATCGCGTTCATGAGTCCTCTTCCGTTCGGTGCGGTCTCCAGAGACAGTAGCGTGCAATTCAGTTGTGCACAACTCAATCGCTCGCGAGGGGTGTCCCGTACCCTGGAGCCATGGAGACGCTCGACACGACCCCGGACGAGGACTTCCTCCGGCTCGACCACCAGATCTGCTTCTCGCTGCACGCGGCGACCCGCGCCTTCAACGGCGTCTACCGCGGCGCCCTCAAGGAGCTCGGGCTCACCTATCCCCAGTACCTGGTCCTCCTCGTGCTCTGGGAGCACGGCGAGCTGCCGGTCAAGCGGATCGGCGAGCATCTGCGTCTCGACTCGGGGACCCTCTCCCCGCTGCTCAAGCGGCTGGAGGCGGCCGGCTACGTCGAGCGCCGGCGCAGCGTCGAGGACGAGCGCTCCGTCACCGCGCGGGTCACCGACACCGGCGCCGCGCTGCGGGAGAAGGCGCTCGGCGTGCCGCGGCGGATCGCCTCCGCGACGGGGCTGACGCTGGAGGAGATCCGCGGCCTGCGCGACCAGCTCACCGCGCTGGCCGCCCGGCTCGACCGTGTCGACCCGGACGCATTCGGCTGCGAGTAGCGCATCGGAAGGGGGCGCCGGAATCCGTCACCTGTAAGGGCCGGGAACGGCACCCGTCCCTATACTCACTCCATGCCCGCCGTCACCCTCCGCCGCGCCATCGCCGATGACTCCAGGCGGCTCAGCCACCTCGTCCGCACGTCGGCCGCCTACCGCGGCGACTACTCCGCCATGGTCGCCGGCTATGTCGTCGGGGGGACCTACATCGAGTCCCACCCCGTCTTCGTCGCCGTCGACGAGACGCGGCGGATACTCGGGTTCTACGCCCTCCTGCTCGACGAGGCCGAGCTCGACCTCGCCTTCGTCGCCGACGAGGCGCAGGGGCGCGGCATCGGCCGGATGCTGATGGAGCACATGACGCGGCAGGCCGGCGACGCCGGGCTCGACTCCGTGCGGGTGGTCGCGCATCCGCCCGCCGAGGACTTCTACCTCCGCACCGGCGCCCGCCGCACCGGGACCGTGCGGCCCGCCGGGCACGTCCACTGGGCCCGCCCCGAGCTGCGGTACGACGTCGCGTGACCGCCACCCAGGAGGAAGGCCGCCGCCGGCTCCTCGCCGACCTCACCCCGCTGCGGATCTCCCCGCACTACCGCCGCCTGTGGTTCGGCAACACCATCTCCTGGGTCGGTCAGGGTATGACCGCCCTCGCGGTCTCGCTCCAGGTGTACGACATCACCCGCTCGCCGTTCTCCGTCGGCCTCGTGGGGCTCTGCTCCCTCGTCCCCCTGATCGTCTTCGGCCTGTACGGCGGCGCCATCGCCGACACCGTCGACCGCCGCAAGCTCGGCCTGTTCAGCGCCACCGGCTCCGCCGTGCTGTCCGCCGCGCTCGCCGCGTCCGCCTTCGCCGGGCTCCACGACGTGCGGTTCCTCTACGCGATCGTGGCCCTCCAGTCCGTCTGCGCCGCCCTGAACTCGCCCGCCCGGACGTCGATGATCCCCCGGCTGCTGCCGCCCGATCAGCTGCGCGCGGCCAACGCGCTGAACTCCATGACGATGACGTTCGGCACGCTCGTCGGTCCGAGCCTCGGCGGCCTCATCGTCGGCGTCGGCGGCTACCAGACCGCCTACCTCGTCGACGCCGTCGCCTTCTCCGCCGCGCTGTACGCGATGTGGCGCCTGCCCGCCATGCTCCCCGACCGGACCGGCGCCAAGAGGGCCTCCGTCCTCGACGGGCTGCGCTTCCTCGCCACCCGCCCCAACCTGCGGATGACGTTCTTCTCGGACTTCTGCGCGATGATCCTCGCCCATCCGCGCGCGCTGTTCCCCGTCGTCGCCGTGGTCTGGTACGACGGCGACGCGCGCACCACCGGACTGCTCGCCGCCGCCCCCGCGGCCGGCGCGCTCCTCGGCGGGGTCCTCTCCGGCTGGCAGGGCCGCATCCACCACCACGGCCAGGCCATCCTGCTCGCCGTCGCCTGCTGGGGCACCGCCATCGCCGTCTTCGGGCTCACCCGGAACCTCTGGCTCGGACTTCTGCTCCTCGCCCTCGCCGGCTACTCCGACACCGTCTCCATGATCTTCCGCAACACGATGATGCAGGTCGCCGCCCCCGACGAGATGCGGGGCAGGCTCCAGGGCGTCTTCATCGTCGTCGTGGCGGGCGGTCCGCGGCTCGGCGACTTCCTCGCCGGCTCGGTCGCCGACCTCACCTCACCCGCGGTCGCGATCACCGGCGGGGGTATCGCCTGTGTTCTCGCCGTTGCCGTGCTTGCCCTGTACGGGCGGGGATTCCGCCGGTATGACGCGCGGAATCCGGCGGCCTGACCTGGCGGTTGACCGCCACGGCACATAGCCGCCAGGCCGTTGTGGTCTCAACTACCGCTGTTCCGCCGAGACTCGTCGCGTCACCCGGACCCACCCCTTCCCCCGGGTGCGCGAGGAGTTGCGTCGATGACCGGATCATCCGCCAGAGGGAGAGCGGGGCTGCTCGCCGCCGGCCTCTCCCTCGTGCTGCTCTCGGCCGGGCAGACCGCCGCAGCCGGTAACACCGCCGCCCCCGTGCCCGACACCTTCTCCGGAGCCCGGGGCGGCGGCTCCACCGTCACGCTGATCACCGGCGACCGCGTCACCGTCACCGACCTCGGCGGCGGAGAGAAGACGGTCACCGTCGACCGTGCCCGGGGCGCCACCGGAGCCGTCCGCAGCCGGATCACGGACGGCCGGGTCACCGTCATTCCCGACGAGGCGCGCCCCTACCTCGACTCCGGCGTCCTGGACCGGCGGCTCTTCGACGTCAGCGGCCTCATCGAGCAGGGCATCACCGACGCGCTCCCGCTGATCGTCACGTACGGCAAGGGCGCTCGCGCGGCCGCCCCGCGCGGCGCCGAGACGGTCCGCGCCCTGCCCAGCATCGGCGGCGCGGCCGTGGAGGCGAAGGACCCGGCCGCCTTCTGGCGCGGCTTCACCGGGCCCGCCGCCCGCTCCGCCGGCCTGGCCAAGGTCTGGCTCGACGGGCGGGTCGAGGCCGCCATGGCCGACTCCAACGCCCAGATCGGATCGGCCCATGCCTGGGAGGCGGGGTACACCGGCAAGGGCGTCAAGGTGGCGGTCCTCGACACCGGCGCCGACCTGACCCACCCCGACCTCGCCGGCCGCGTCGCCGAGTCCAGGAGCTTCATCGAGGGCCAGGAGGTGGCCGACCGCGGCGGCCACGGCACCCACGTCGCCTCCACCGTCGGCGGCAGCGGAGCGGGCTCCGACGGCAGGGAGAAGGGCGTCGCCCCCGGCGCGACCCTCGCCGTCGGCAAGGTCCTCAGCGACGAGGGCTCCGGCACCGAGTCGCAGATCATCGCCGGCATGGAGTGGGCCGCCAAGGACATCGACGCGAAGATCGTGTCGATGAGCCTCGGCTCCCCCGAGGCGAGCGACGGCACCGACCCGATGGCGCAGGCGGTCGACTCCCTCTCCGCCGAGACCGGCGCGCTCTTCGTCATCGCCGCCGGCAACTCCGGCGCCGCCGGCTCCATCGGGTCGCCCGGGGCCGCCGACTCCGCGCTGACCATCGGCGCCGTCGACGCGGCCGACGCCCCCGCCTACTTCACCAGCCAAGGGCCCCGCCACGGCGACCAGGCGCTCAAGCCCGACCTGTCGGCGCCCGGCGTGGACATCCTCGCCGCCCGCTCGCAGCTCACCGAGGGCAGCGGGCTCTACACGTCCATGAGCGGTACCTCGATGGCCACCCCGCACGTCGCGGGAGTCGCCGCGCTCCTCGCGGAGCAGCACCCCGACTGGACCGGCGCCCAGCTCAAGGACGCCCTGATGTCCTCGTCGAAGACGCTCGCCGACTCCCCGTACGCGCTCGGCGCGGGCCGGGTCGACGTGGGCGCCGCCGTCGCCGCGCGGGTGACCGCGACCGGCTCCGCCGGCCTCGGCTTCGTCTCCTGGCCCTACGAGGAGAGCAAGCCGGTCACCCGGACCGTCACCTACACCAACTCCTCCGACGAGCCGGTCGCCCTGGACCTCGCCGTCGAGGGCCTTCCGGCCGGAGTCGCCACCCTCGCCGACTCCGCCCTCACCGTCCCCGCGCACGGCACCGCCCGGACCACCGTCACCGGGGACGGCACCAAGGCGCCCGTCGGCCAGTCCTTCGGCCGGATCACCGCCTCCGCCGGCGGCGTGCCTGTCGCGCACACCGCGCTCGGCCTGGTCAAGGAGGGGGAGCGCTACACCCTGACCGTCCACGTCAAGGACCGCGACGGCGCCCCCGCCCCCGCCCGCCTGGGCGTCCAGCGCCTCGCCGAGGGCCACGACCCGTTCCCGGAGACGGTCGGCGAGTCCGGCACCCTGCGGCTGCGCCTGCAGCCCGGTACGTACACCGTCGACACCTTCCTCGACGTCCGCGGCGCCAAGGGCGGGGACTCCCTCGGGCTCGGCTTCCTCACCGAGCCGGAGATCGTCCTCGACCGGGACCGTGAGATCACCCTCGACGGACGGCGGCTGCGCGAGATACGCGCCGAGGTCGAGAAGCGGACCGAGACCCGTCAGCTCCTCATGGAGTTCGACCGGGACGCGAACGGCGCCTCGTACGGCGGGGCCGTCCAGGTGCCGCCGATGTACGACTCGGTCTTCGCGGCTCCCACCCGCAAGCCCGCCACCGGCACCTTCGAGTACCGGACCGTGTGGCGTCTCGGCAAGCCGCTCCTGGAGGCGAGCGCCGGCGGGCAGCGGCTCTCCGACGCCACTCCGCAGGCCGGCACCGCGCTGCTCGAGGGCGGGCACCGCCTCGGGGTCGTCGACGCGGGCACCGGCACCGCCGCCGAGTACGCCGGGAAGAACGTCCGGGGCAAGGCCGTCCTCGTCCGCAGGGCACCCGGCGCCGACACGGCGCGGATCGCCCAGAACGCGCAGGACGCCGGCGCCCGGGCTCTGTTCGTCACCGACGACGCGCCCGGACGGCTGATGTCCTGGTTCGGCACGGCCGACTACCAGGACCGTCCGCTGGCCGTCGCCACCGTCGATTCCGCCGACGCGGCCCGGATCCGCGCCGCCGCGGCGCGCGGCGGCCGGCTCGACCTGACCGGCACCCCCTTCACCCCGTACACCTACGACCTCTCCGAGGGACACCCGGGCGCGATCGGCACGGACCTCGTCTTCCGGCCCGGCAGGAACGAACTGGCCACCGTGCGCTCGGCGTTCCACATGCCCACGGGCGGAAAGGAGGCCGGCGGCGAGTTCCGCTACTCGATCACCGACACCTTCCCGATCGGCTTCGGCTTCAAGGAGCGGATCGCGTTCCCGGCGGAGCGCGTCGAGTACGTCTCCACCGGCAGTGGCCAAGGCTGGCACGAGTCGGTCGACCTCGGGGACTCGCTGGAGCAGCGCGGCGGCGTCAACTCCTACCGGGGCGGCGGCCACCACGCGCTCGACTGGTTCGAGCCGGTCTGGCACGCGTGGCTCGGCACCGGTCTCGGCTGGGGGCAGGAGCGCCGCGGCGACTCCCTGAGCTCCAACACCCCCGGCTGGGGCGACTCCGGGCCCGATCACACCGGCTTCGGTAACGTGTGGGGCGACGACTCGATGACCCAGTTCACCGAGGTGTACGTGGACGGGGTCCGGGTCGACCGCAGGACGAGCTCCGCCGCGTACGCCTGGGACGCCCCGGCCGAGGAGGCGGAGTACAGGGTCGTCACCGACACCACCCTCGACCCGGCGCGCTGGCGGCTCGCCACCCGCGGGCACGCCGAGTGGACCTTCCGGTCCGCCGAGACCCCGGCCGACCGCGTCACCCGCCTGCCGCTGATCAACCTCGGCTTCGACGTCGACACCGACCTCGGCGGCGATGTCCGAGGCGGGCAGCGGTTGCCGGTGCGGATCTTCGCCGAGTACGTCGAGGGCGCGTCGGGCACGGGCCGGATCGGCGGCGGGACGCTGGAGGTCTCCTACGACGAGGGCACGACCTGGACGAAGGTCGCGCTGAAGCCCTCGGCGCGGGGCGGCTGGGCCGGTGACGTGCGGGTGCCCCACAGGGCGTCGTCCGTGTCGCTGCGCGGCGGCGCGAGCGACGACCGCGGCGGCGCGGTGCAGCAGGAGATCATCCGGGCGGTGGGGGTGCGGTAACCCCGTCGGCCGGGCGGGTGCCCGGCGGGACACGACCAGGGCCCGGAACGGCCGGCGGCCGTTCCGGGCCCTTCGTGCGCGCGGTTCGTCACCCTTCGCGCGGGTCACCCGCTCTGCGGGGTGACGATCCCGCGCACCACGCCGAGGGCGACCAGGTCCTGGGGGCGCAGGCGCAGTTGGTCGGCGGTGGCCGGAATCCGGGCGGGCGGCCGCTTGAGGATCGCCGCGGCGAGTTCGGGCGCGATGACGGAGAAGTAGCCGTCGGGAGTGGTCCAGGTGTTCCCGGCGGCGGCCAGGGCGAGCGCGCCGCCGGAGCCGCCCTCGCCGATCAGGAGCGAGGTCACCGGGACACCGGCCGCCGCGATCGCGGCGAACGCCTCGGCGATGGCCGGGCCCGCCCCCGCCCGTTCGGCCGCGGCGTCGTTGGCGGCGCCGGGCGTGTCGATCAGGGTCAGGACGGGGATGCCGAGCCGGTCGGCGAGGCGGACGAGCCGGGCCGCCGTCCGGAATCCCGCGGGCCGGGTCGCGGAGCCGTCCTGCGCCGCGTACGCGACGACCCGGCCGGCGTGGACCCCGAACCCGCACTCCACCCCGGGGTCGACCCCGCCGGCCCGGTCACCGCGCACGGCCGCCCGTTCCTCGAAGTACGCGTCCAGGTAGTCCCCGGCGCGCGGCCGCCGCGGGTCGCGTGCCCTGCTGACGGCGGCCCATCCCGTCCCTGGCGGCCCGACGGCGGCAAGCGCACGCGGTACGGGGGCGGGCCGTGGCTCCGGGCCCGGCGCGCCGCTCAGCAGGCGCACCCAGCGGGAGAGGGCGTCGCGCAGCTCCTGCGGCGGGACGATCGCGTCGACGTGGCCGTGCTCCCACTGCTCCTCGGCGGTGTAGGCCGCCGGATCGGCGTCCGGCGGGCGGACCCGGGAGCCGGCGAAGGCCACCTGGGCGGCGGGAAGGGCGAGGACGACGTCCGCCCCGGCGCCGACCGTGGCCCAGCCGCCGCCCGTGGACGGGTCGCGGAGCACCGCCACGTGGGGGACGCCGGCCGCCCGCAGGCGCACCGTCGCGGCCGCCACGCGCTGGAGCTGGGTGAGGGCGACCATGCCCTCCTGCATCCGGCTGCCACCGGTCGCGACCAGCGTCACCAGGGGTATCCGCCGCTCCCGGGCCGTCTCGTACGCGGCGACGAGCCGGTCACCGGCCGCCCGCCCGAGCGAGCCCCCCAGGAACCCGAACTCGAACGCCACCAGGACGACCGGGCGCCCGCCGACCGCCGCCACGCCGTGCAGCACGGACTCGTCCTCACCGGTTTGCTCGGCGGCCCGGGCGCGCGAGGCGTCGTAACCCGCCCAGCCGAGCGGCCCGTCGGACCGGGGCCTGTCCGGGCCGGGGCCGCCGGTTGTCCGGTCGCCCGGGGCCGGGCCGCCCGGGGCGGCCGCGGTTCGCCCGTCCAGAGATCGCCCTCCCGGGTCGGAGCCGTCGCCGTCCGCGGCTTGTGCGACCGGGGCGGGGACGACCGGATCGGCCGGCGGCCGTCCCTCCGGGGCCGGGCCGCCCGGGGCGGCCGCCGGAGTGAAGTCGTCCGCCACCAGCGCGATCACCTCGCGCGCCGTGAGCCGCTCAGTCATCGAGCGTCGCCGCCCCCGGGAGCGCCTTCTTCAGGACCTTGCCCATGTCGTTGCGCGGCAGGCCCGCCAGGAAGCGCACCGTCCGGGGGCGCTTGTGCGGAGCGAGGAGGGCCGCCACATGGGCGGACAGGGCGTCGGCGGCCGGGGGACGCCCGGGATCGGCCGGGACGACCCACGCCACGATCCGCTCGCCCAGGTCCGGGTCGGGTTCGCCGGTGACCGCGGCCTCGCGGACGTCCGGGTGGTCGAGGAGCGCGTTCTCTATCTCGCCCGCGCCGATCTTGTAGCCGCCGCTCTTGATCAGGTCCGTCGCCTTGCGGCCCACGATCCGTACGGCCCCGTCGGGGTCCCGGAGCGCCATGTCCCCGGTGCGGAACCAGTCACCGTCGAAGGCGGCCGCCGTGGCGTCGGGCCGGTTCAGGTACGCGCTGAAGAGGTTCGGGCCCCTGACCTGGATCTCGCCGACGCTCTCCCCGTCCAGTGCCCCGATCTCCGTCCCGTCCTCCTCCACCAGCCGCAGCTCCACGCCGCGCAGCGGCAGCCCCACGGAGCCGGGGCGCGGGTCGGAGCCCACCCGCACGCTCGTCAGCATGAGCGTCTCGGTCATCCCGTACCGCTCCACCACCTGGCGGCCCGTGGCCGCCCCGAGGCGCGCGTGGTCGTGCACCGGGAGCGCCGCCGAGCCCGATACCAGCAGCCGCGCCCCGGCCAGCGCCCGGACCAAAGCGGGGTCGGAGCCCACCGCGTCGGCCAGCCGGTGGTACATCGTCGGCACCCCGAAGAGCATCGTGCCGCCCTCGCCGAGCGCCCCGGCGACGCCTTCCACCGAGAACGTGCCCAGATGCCGTACGGAACCGCCGCGCCGCAGCGGGCCGAGGATCCCCAGGATCAGCCCGTGGACGTGGAACAGCGGCAGCGCGTGGACGAGGACGTCGTCCGCCGTCCACGCCCACGCCTCCTCCAGGGCGTCCAGGGAGGCGGCGATCGCGCGCCGGGAGAGCACGACGCCCTTGGGGGGCCCGGTGGTGCCGGAGGTGTAGACGATCAGGGCGGGCGACTCGGCGGCGTCGGGTTCCGCCACCACCGGACCCCGTGCCCGGACGTCCACGTCGACCCGCTCCAGCGACGCCAGACCCGCCGGGAGGTCGTCCGCCGCGCCCGCGAGGACCAGGCCGGGCGTGCTGTCGCCGACGATGTGGGCCAGCTCCCGCTCGCCGGTGCGCGGATTGAGCGGGACGGCCGGCACTCCGGCGAGCAGCGCCGCCACCACGGCGACCGCGGTGCCGGCCGTGGGCGTGGCCCAGACCGCCACCCGGGCCGCGTCCTTCAGCCGGGGGGCCAGCGCGCCCGCGGCGGCGGCCAGTTCGGCGTATGTCAGGGTGTCGGCGCCGAAGCGCAGGGCGGGCCGGTCACCGCCGGCCGGGCCGGCCGCAAGGGCCGGGAAGAGCGCGCTCATCGGTCGTTCTCCTCGCGTCGCGGGATGCCGAGAGGCATTCTGCCCGCGCGTCAGGGGCGGGGCGCTGCGACCTTGCTCACCCCGGGCGGCTGGTCCTCGGCCCCGTCCCGCGCCGGCCGGATGGCCCGCATCCGCCCGTACGCGTACACGCAGCCCGCCAGCGCCAGGTCGGACAGGAGCATGAAGCCGATGGAGTACGAGTCCTTGGCGCTGTAGATCGCGCCCATGACCAGGGGCGGGACGAAGCCGCCGAGGCCGCCCATCGCGCCGACGATGCCGGTCACGCTGCCGACCTGCGGCTGCGGGGTGACCTGGGAGACCAGCGCGAAGACGGATCCGCTGGCGGTGCCGAGCCCGGCGGCCATGCAGAGCAGCGCGATCGTGCCGACCGGATCCAGAGGAGGGTCGAACGCCTGGACGATCGCGAGGAGCGCGACGAGGCCGAGGGCGCCCGAGGTGACGAGGGCCGGGTGGACCCGGTCGGAGAACCAGCCCCCCAGCGGCCGAAAGACGACCGTCACCAGCGCGAATCCGGCCGCCTTGGTGCCGGCGTCGGTGGGGTCGAGCGCGTACCAGGTCTTCAGGTACGTGGGCAGGTACACGCCGAAGGCGACGATGCCGCCGAACCCGATCGCGTACAGCGCCGACAGCTCCCATGTCACCCGCAGCCGCCCCGCCCGGCCGAGCCGGGTGGCGAGGGAGGCGGTGGGGACGGGCCGGTCGGGGCGGTCGGTGACGAGGAAGAACGCCAGGACGGCGTAGCCGGCGAGGGCGACCGCGACGACGAGGAACGGCAGGTCCTCGCCGTGCTTGGCGATGCGCGGGGTGAAGTAGCCGGACAGCGCGACCCCGCCCATGCCCATGCCGAAGACACCGAGGGCCAGCCCCCGCTTGGCGGGCGGGAACCAGGAGTTGACCAGGGGGATGCCGATGGCGAACGTCGTTCCGCCCAGACCCAGGAGGAAGCCGACGGCGAGCATCGCGCCGTACGAGTTCTTCGCCGGGATCAACAGCAGGACGGGCACGATCGTGAACGCCGAGACGAGCGGGAACATCAGCTTCGCGCCGTACTTGTCGGTGAGCGCGCCGACCGGGATCCGGCCGACCGATCCGACGAGCACGGGAACGGCCACCAGCAAGGACTGCTGGACGGAGCTGAGGGCGAGCCGGTCGCCGTACCAGCTGCCGAGCGGCGCGATCAGGGCCCACGCCCAGAAGGTGAGCGTGAAGCCGATCGTGGCCAGCACCAGGTTCCGGTAGGCGGCCGGGGAGGGCTTCGCGTCGGTTTCCACCCCACCAGTCAAGGTCGCACCGCTCCGGCGGTCGCGCCGGGCTGCGCCGTCCGGGGGGCGGTCGGGGCACCCGGATCAGGGCCAGCGCACCGTCGTCGGCGGATCCGCGTCGTCCGTGACGGTCAGGCGCGGGCCCTCCGGCGCCGCCGCGACCTCCACCGTGAGCGCCGTGACGCCCGGCCGGCGGTGGGCCGCCGCCAGCGCCCCGCGCAGGGCGGCGAGGAGCCGGTCGCCGTCCGCGCCGTCGACGAGCGTGTCGACGGCGCCGGAGAAGTGGACCGAGGGCTGGAAGCCCAGCAGGACCGCCGCGCCGCCCGTCTCCCGCAGCACCCGCCCGCGGAAGGAGGTCGGAGCGTCCGCCGGGGGCTGCTGGAGGGCGAAGATCGTCGTCCGCACCTCCTGGATCGTCGAGTCCAGCTCGTCGACGGCCCGACCCAGCAGCGTGTTCTCATCGGAGGACTCCGCCGCCCGCCGCCGGGTCGACTCCAGCATCATCTCCGTCGCGAAGAGCCGCTGGACCACGAGGTCGTGCAGGTCACGCGCGATCCGGTCCCGGTCCTCGTACACGGCGAGCCGTTCGCGGTTGTGCCGCGCGTCGGCGAGGACCAGGGCGAGCGCCGCCTGGGAGGCGAACTGCGAGGCCAGCAGCCGTTCCACGGCCGTGTAGGGACGTCCGCCGCGCCGCCGGGGCAGAGCGAGGGTGCCGATGAGCCGGCCGCCGCTCTGCAGCGGCAGCATCATCGAGGGCCCGAAGCGCGACCGCACGTGCGTGGTCATACGCGGATCGGTCGCGGAGTCCTCCACGAACACCGCCTCACCGCCGAGGAGCTGGGTGAGGACGCCGGAACCGGGAGCGATCGTGGTGCCCACCAGGTCCCCGGGATCGCCGTCCGTCGAGGCCGCCACGATCTCCATGCCGCCCTCCTCGGTGGGCTGGAGGACGACCCCGGCGGAGGCTCCCGCGAGAAGCCGGGCCTGCTCGGCGACGGTCGTCAGCGCGCCCTCGGCCGGCTCCCCGGTGAGCAGGGCCGTCGTCACCGCCGCCGCGCCCTCGATCCAGCGCTCGCGCTGCCGGGCGGTCTCGTACAGCCGGGCGTTGCCGATGGCGATCCCCGCCTGGGAGGCGAGGACCCGCAGCAGCGCCAGGTCATCGTCCGTGAACGGGCCGCCCCGCTTCTCGGTCAGGTAGAGGTTGCCGAACACCTCGGTGTGCACCCGGATCGGGACGCCGAGGAAGGAGCGCATCGCGGGATGCCCCTCGGGGACCCCGCCGGAGCGCGGATGGGCCGTCAGATCGTCGAGCCTCAGCGGGCGGGGATCCCGGAGCAGCAGGCCGACGACACCGGCGTCTCCGTCGGGGAGGGGCCCGATCCGCTGCCGTTCGGCCTCCGTGAGACCGGCCGTGAACAGGTCGGTGAGCCGCCGGCGCTCGGGATCGACCACCCCGAGCGCACCGTAGCGCGCCCCGGTCAGCTCGGCCGCGGAGTCCACGATGTGCTGGAGCGTGGCCCGCAGTTCGAGGTCGGTGCCGACGCTGAGGACCGCTTCGAGCAGCGCCGGCAGGCGGGGGACCGGTTCGTTCGCGTCCATGATCGACATGGGTTCATTGTCGTACAAGCGGGAGAAAAAGGAATGTCGGGCCGGTCATTCCACCTCGGCCAGCGGGTCCGCCCGCTCCAGGACCATCGGCTGGATCTTGCCCTCCAGCATCGCGCCGAGTCCGAGGATCGAGCAGACGTCGGGCCGTTCGGCGATGTGCACCGGCATGCCGGTCGCCTCGCGCAGCATCTCGTCGAGACCGGGGAGCAGCGCGCTGCCGCCGACCATCATGATCCCGCGTTCGGCGAGGTCGGCCACCAGGTCGGGCGGGCACTCGCGAAGGATCTTGCCGATGCCGTCCAGGACGGCGGTCAGCGGGGTGTGGATGGCGTCCCGCACGGCGGCGGTGTCGACGGTCACCGAGCGGGCCAGGCCGGTCGCCACGTCCCGGCCGTGGATCTCGGTGGAGGTCGGCCCCTGGAGGGTCAGGCCGTTGCCCCGGAGCGCGAGCTGCAGCGGACGCACGGACTGGCTGGGCAGCATCAGTTCGTGCTGGTGGCGCAGGTGCTGGATGACGGCGTGGTCGATGGCGTCGCCGCCGACGGGGATGCGCTGGGCCGTGACGATCGAGCCCAGCGAGAGCACCGCGACCTGGGTGGTCGCCGCGCCGCACACCATGATCATGGTGGCGGTCGGCTGCTCGACGGGGAGTCCGCAGCCCACCGCCGCCGCGATCAGCGTGTCGACCAGCTCCACCCGCCGCGCCCCGAGGCCGACCAGGGTCTCCACCGCGGCGCGCTGGGCGAGCGGGTCGCTGTCGTGCGGGGTGCAGGCGGCGGCCCGCAGCCGGGGCTTGCGGCGCAGCTGGCGGCGGAGCTTCTCGCCGAGGAGGTGGCGCAGCATCCGCTGGGCCATCTCGATGTCGACGACGGTGCCGCCGGAGACGGGCCGGACGACCCGGATGTAGTCGGGCGTGCGACCGGTCATCTTCTCGGCCAGCGCGCCGACGGCGATCAGCGCGCCGGTACGGGTGTTCACGGCGGCGACGCTGGGCTCGTCGACGACGAGGCCGGCGCCCTTGACGAAGACCCGGGTGCGGGCCGCCCCCAGGTCGACGGCGACATGGCAACGGCGCAGCTGCTCAAGGCTGACGGTCACGGCAGATCCTCCGGAGTGCGGTGCTGGCACGGAGCGAGGTGTACGCGGTGGTGCTTCGGCGTCCTGTTCGCATCGTGCGTTTCCGCCGGGCGGGGCGCGCGCTGGGCTGAGCCGCCCGGGGGGCGCCCTGCGCCGACGGAAGGTCAGAGGAGGCGTTGCAGCAGGCCCCATGTGAACTCGCCGGCCCGCGCGGTCCCGTCGGGGAGGGTGAAGTCGAGCCGCAGGCGCGTGGGCGCGCTGCCCTCGCGCACCCGGGCCGGCGGAAAGGCGTTCCCGACCTCGCTCAGCGTGCAGCCCCACGGCCGCAGATCGGCCTCCGTGCGCAGCTCCGGGGAGGGCGCGCCCGGCGCCCTGACCAGGCCCCGGCCCCACACGTCCGGTGCGGTGCGACGGCCGAGCGGGCCGACCATGACCTCCCAGCGCAGCTCCGGCCAGAGCGGCAGGGGCCACCGCAGGACCTCGGAGGAGTACTCCTCGACGGCCCGGCGGGTCTCGGGCTCGCCGAGCGCCGAGCGGTAGCGGTGCAGTTCGCCCGGTCCGCGCCGGGCGTGGGCCCACGCCTGCCACCGCCGGTTCGCCTCGCGCATCTCGGTCCGGCTCGCGCCCAGGACGCGCATGGCGTCCTCGGCCAGCTCCGGCTGGTGGTCGGCCATCCGGCGCAGCAGGACCAGCTGGAATTCCCGGGGCCCGAAGGACCCGGCCGGCGGGGACGGCTTCATGTGCCCATCCTGCCCGAAGCGGGAGATTGGTGACGGCACGCCCTGGACCTGCGGTTTCCTCACAGGATCCTCACGTTCACGGGTACCTGTGCGGTGCGGGGGGCACATAGCCTGCGGGCGCCATGGACTACTGCCACCGGTGCCGAAGGCATCTCAACGGCGCCCTCGCCTGTGCCGGGTGCGGGACCCCCGTCGAGGAGCTGAGGTACGACACCCCCCGCGCCACCGACGACGCGCCCGAGGCCGAGCACGTCTACGAACTGGACGTGGTCGAGCCGCCGCGCCCCGACCCGGGGAGCCGCCGAGCCGGGCGCCGGGGTGCCGGAGCGGCCGGGCGGGCGCCCTCGCGCAGGGGGCGGCGGGCGCGCGGCCGCCGGGGCCGCAACGTCCTGGTGGGCACGCTCGGCATCGTCCTGGCGGCCGGAACGCTGAGCCTGGCCAAGCTGGCACTGGAGCCGCCCGGTGACGACGGCGCGGCCGTCGCCGTCGAGGAGGAGGAGCTCGTCGCGACGTCGCTGCCTCCGGTGCCCTCGCACAGCACGGGTCCCTCGGAGGGGCCGAGCTCGGTCGACCTGCCGGCCTCGGTGTCCGCGACGGCCTCGCGGGTGTCGGCGGCGGGCGGTCCGTCCGGCGGTTCCTCCGACGGCGCGTCCGGGGGGACGGGGGAGGGGGCCGAGGGGACGGGCGGCTCCCAGGGCGCCGAGGGGGGCCCGACGGGCCCGCCGGGCGACGCCACGCCGTCCGGTCCGCCGTCCTCGTCCGCCCCGGCCGACGAGCCGTCCCCGGGGGAGAGCTCGCCGACCCCCGGCACCACGCCCACCGGGCCTCCCGGCCCCGGCGCGCCGACGGCGACCGCCCCGCCCCCGTCGCCCCCGGCTCCCACCAAGTCGACCTGTGTCCTCTTCTGGTGCTGGTAGCGGCCGGCCGGGCGGCGGGAGGGTCCCCCGCCTCGCCGGGAGCGCCCGGTCGGTGCCGGTAGCGGCCGGCCCGGCGTCCTGACGGCGGCGGCGCGTGTTCCCTACTCCGCGTCCTGGCCCAGCATTCTCTTCAGCAGGTCCCTCAGCAGGGCGCGCTCGGCCTCGGTGAGCTGCCCGAGCGGCTCCCGGGCGAAGTCCAGGGACTCCCGGAGCCTGCCCGCCGTCTCCACCCCCGCCGGGGTGGGCGCGGCCAGCTTGACCCTGCGGTCCGCCGGGTCGGGGCGCCGCTCGACCAGGCCGCGCGACTCCAGCCGGTCGACGATCCCGGTGACGTTCGACGGCTCGCACCTGAGCTTCTGCGCGATCCTGCGCATCGGGACGGGCTCCAGGGAGAGCAGCCCGAGGACCCGGGCCTGCGCCCCGGTGAGGGAGTGCTGCGCGGCCGCCTGCTCGTACTCCGCGTAGTACCGCGAGACGACGGCGCCGATCAGTTCGACGACTTCGCGGGTAACGGGATCTGTGGGTGAGGCCATGAGGGTCATCGTACCCAGATACTTGACAACATGAAATATCCAGGAGCATGGTTGTTTGAGGTTGTGAAGTATCCGCAGCCTGAAGTTTTCTCGATGTGAAGCTTTTCCAGGAGGCCGTGCAGATGTCCGTACTTCCCGCGTCCAGCCGTGAGTGGCACCTCGTCGCCCGCCCGCACGGCTGGCCCACCCCCGCCGACTTCGCCCTCCGCGAGGTCCCTGTCGGCGAGCCCGGCGAAGGCCGCGTGCTCGTGCGCAACCTGCACTTCTCCGTCGACCCGTACATGCGCGGCCGGATGAACGACGTGAAGTCGTACGTCCCCCCGTTCAAGCTCGACCACCCCATGGACGGCGGCGCGGTGGGCGAGGTCATCGCCTCGAACGCCGAGGGCTTCGCCGTCGGCGACCACGTCCTGCACGGCCTCGGCTGGCGCGAGTACGCCGAGGTCCCGGCCCGGCACGCCACCCGGGTCGACCCCGACCTCGCCCCCCTCTCCGCCTACCTCGGCGTGCTCGGCATGACCGGCCTGACGGCCTACGCCGGGCTCTTCGAGGTCGCCTCCTTCAAGGAGGGCGACGCCGTCTTCGTCTCCGGTGCGGCCGGCGCCGTCGGCAGCCAGGTCGGCCAGATGGCGAAGCTCAGGGGCGCCTCCCGGGTGATCGGCTCCGCCGGCTCGGACGAGAAGGTCAAGCTCCTCGTCGAGGAGTACGGCTTCGACGCCGCCTTCAACTACAAGAACGGCCCGGTCAGGGACCAGCTCCGCGAGGCCGCACCCGACGGCATCGACGTCTACTTCGACAACGTCGGCGGGGACCACCTCGAAGCCGCGATCTCCTCGCTCAACGTGCACGGCCGCGCCACCATCTGCGGCATGATCGCGCAGTACAACGACACCGAGCCGGTGCCCGGGCCGCGCAACATGGCGATGATCATCGGCAAGCGGCTGCGCCTCCAGGGCGTCCTCGTCGGCGACCACTACGACCTCCAGGAGCAGTTCGTCCAGGAGGTGGGCGGATGGCTGCGCTCCGGCGAGCTGAAGTACCGCGAGACCTTCGTCGAGGGCATCGAGAACGGCACGGAGGCCTTCCTCGGCCTGCTCCGCGGCGACAACACCGGGAAGATGATCGTCTCGGTGACCGGCTAGTCTCTCCTCAGCCGTCGCGATCGTGGGCGCGAGTCGCGGCGAACCGTCAGAAGGAAGAGACAGATGTCCATCCAGCAGTCCGAGGTCCTGTACACCGCTGTCGCCACCGCCGAGAACGGGCGCGACGGCCGTGTCGTCACCGACGA
Organism: Streptomyces sp. NPDC053755; assembly: GCF_040677675.1. Taxonomy (NCBI): domain Bacteria; kingdom Bacillati; phylum Actinomycetota; class Actinomycetes; order Kitasatosporales; family Streptomycetaceae; genus Streptomyces; species Streptomyces sp. NPDC053755. Next base: position 22,778 of record NZ_JBFASK010000016.1, read on the forward strand.
CGGCCAGCTCGACGTCGTCGTCAACCCGCCCAAGGCCATGGGCGGCTCCGGCGCCGGCACCAACCCCGAGCAGCTCTTCGCCGCCGGGTACAGCGCCTGCTTCCAGGGTGCGCTGGGTGTCGTGGCCCGCAACGAGAAGGCCGACATATCCGGCTCGACGGTCACCGCCGAGGTCGGCATCGGCAAGAACGACGACGGCTTCGGCATCATCGTCAAGATCTCGGCGACCATCCCGAACGTGGACGTCGAGACCGCGAAGAGCCTGCTCGAGAAGGCCCACCAGGTGTGCCCGTACTCCAAGGCCACCCGCGGCAACATCACGGTCGAACTGGCCGTCTGAGTTGCGCGTAAGCTGGTGAGAGGCCGCACCCCGACCGACCGGGGTGCGGCCTCTTCGCTGTCCGTTCCGCCGCGGCCAGGCCCGCTATGCCAGGCCCGCCATGCCCGCGCCCGCGCCGTGGCCGGCTCCCGTCTAGCGGCTCAGCAGCGCCCGCCCCACCTGGGCGAACACGCCCTTCGGATGGTCGCGGAAGAGCGGGTCCGTGCCGAACAGCACCACCGGCGCGCCGTGCGCGGCCGTGCCGCCGACCACCGACGCCCGGCCCGCCGCGTCGGCCGGCCCGCCCCGGCCGTCGGTCCGGGCGCCCCGCCAGTGGCCCGAGACGAGCGGAGCGTCCGTGCCGTACAGCTGTTCGGCCCGCACCCCCGCGCCCAGCCCCGTGAACCACACCGGGGAGTAGACGAAGCTGTACCCCGGCGCCCCGCCGGTGATCGCCCCGCCCGCGTTGCGCACCCGCACCACTCCGTTGGCGTCCCCGTCGCCCTCCACGGCCGTGACCTCCAGGAAGCCCGCCGCCGCGTTGAACGCCGCGCCCTCCGGGCCCACCGCCACCACGCCCGCGCCGCCCGCCCGCAGCGCCTCCCGTGCCGCCGGGGTCAGCTCCCCGTACTCCAGGCCCCGCGACACGAAGAGGACGTCGGCCGTCGACCAGTCGAAGCCCTCGTTGAGCGTCCGTGCGGACACGGGCACCACCTCGAAGCCCATCCCCCGCAGCGCGGCCAGCTCTCCGGCCGTCGCCGAGGCCGCGACCCGGGTCCGCTCCAGCGGCGCCCCGCCCCGTTGTCCCGTGGCGCGGAACACCACCCCGAACCGGTCCGCCAGCTCCCGTGCGACCCGCCGCGCCGACCCGGGCACGAGTGCCGAGCCGTCCGCCGTCCGCCGTACCGTCACCCCGCGCGCCAGCAGCGCGTTGACCGCGGCCAGCTCCCCGGGGTCGTCGAGCCGCAGCAGCAGGTCCCCGGACGGCGCGACCGACCCGGTGGGGGCCGCGGCGCGCACCGGGCGCACCACGAGGGGCAGCGGGCCTTCGGTGACCTTCCGCACCGTCGCCCCCCACAGCAGCCCCAGGCTCCACCCCGAGATGTCGTACATCGCCGACACGTCCGCGCTGATGTCCCGGCCCTCGGCCAGGATCACGTTCGCCATGCCGCGCTTCGGCTGGCGCATGTCCACCACGTACGAGCCGTCGACGGCCCGACCGACCCGCACGTCGTTGGCGATCAGATGGTCGACCAGCCGCGCGGCCGCCACCGAGGAGCGCTGCGAGCGGCCCGCCGGGATCACGTACCCGCGCGGGAACGTGGTCGTGTACACATCCTCCGGTCCGATCCCCGGCACGCCCGGCACCGTCTCCGGCGACACCGGCCGCTGCGCCTCGCCCGCCGCGCCCCGACGGAACGTCTCGATCTGGTCGGCGATCACGGAGGACCGGTTCCGGTACGTGTAGTCGAGCGTGGCCCGCATCGCCGCACCCGCGATGTCGACGTTGACGGCCGACCTGCGGCGCAGTTCGGCCACCGGCAGCGACTCGTAGGCAGCGTTGTTCACCGTCATGGGGAACTCGACGGTGTGCGAGGCGACGGTCCCCTGGAACGGCATGTACTGCGGGGTGAAGATCGGAGGCCAGTCGTCCCAGCCCTCCGGCCAGTCCCGGAAGGGGATGACCGCCGGCTCGACACCGTCCTTCGCCGCCGTGTAGCCGAGCCCGTTCACGGCCTTCTCCATGCCGAGCGCGTTGGCGTAGGCGTTCTTCAGGAAGAGGTCGTACTCGTAGTTCTCGCCGTGCGGCGGAGTCGTCGGCTCGATCAGCGTGCCGTTGACGTACCCGTGCAGATCGAGCATCACGGCCGGCTGCCGTTCGACGGCGATCCGCCGCATCGCACGCGTCTCGGGCTGCGAGGCGGTGACGAAGTCCCGGTTGAGGTCGAAGCCGTTGCCGTTGGCACGGGTGCCGGCGATCCGGCCGTCCGGGTTGGCGGTCACGTTCAGATGGACGCGGGTCGTCGCCAGCAGACCGGCGGTCTCGCGGTCGGTGGCGCGGGCCAGCTCCTCGATCAGCTCCAGGGCGGCGTCCGTGCCCTCCCACTCGTTGCCGTGGATGTTGTTGTTGATGAAGACCGGGGTCTTGTACGCGGCCTTGATCCGCGGGTCCTTCGCGGCCGCGGCGGGGGCGTTCTCGATCCGTTCGCGCATCCGCTCCTGCTCGCGCGCCTGCGCGGCGGACTCGGGGGCGGTGACGGTGACCAGATACAGCTCGTGGCCGCGGGCCGAGCGTCCGGCGACCTCCACGCTCACCCGGTCGCCCAGCCGCTGCAGCGCGTTGAGCCGCGGCGCGAGCGCGTGGTAGGGAGCCAGACCCAGCTTGATCGACGCGTCGGCCGGGTCGACGGGCGGGGCGGCCAGGACGGTACGGCGCGGGTACCCGCCCTCCCGCCGCGGGGATGCCCCCGGAACCGCGGCTGGCTCGCCGGTCGGAGCCCAGGCGCCCAGGCGCGCGGCCGACGGGCCGGACGGCACGGGCGCGGCCTGCTCCCGGCCCGCCCCCTCCCGCACCGGGCGGGGGTCGTGGGGTCCGGGCGGTGCGGCGCTCGCGGGCAAGGAGCCGAGGAGAAGCGCGCCCAGGGCGGTACAGGCGGCGGTGATCAGGGCGGGTCCGGGTTTCGCCATACGTACGCAACCTCCGTGGGTGATCAGTACGCAAGGGGTCTATCCTGTCGTGCCCCGGACAACAAGAGGGCCTTTTCCGCCCGCCCGATAGGGTGATCCGCATGCGTGATTTCGGGGCCGGGTTCGGCTATCTGCTGCAGGGTCAGAAGTGGGTCGGCCGGCACGGGCGGTGGCTCGGGTTCGGCCTGCTGCCCGGGCTCGTCACCCTCCTGCTGTACGTGGGCGCCCTGGTCGGCCTCGGGTACGGCGCCGACGACCTGGCGACGTGGGCGACGCCGTTCGCCGCCGACTGGACCGCGCCGTGGCAGGGCCTGGTCCGCGGCTTCCTCACCGCCCTCGTCTTCGTCTTCGGACTCTTCCTCGCCGTCGTCACCTTCACCGCCGTGACGCTCCTGATCGGCCAGCCGTTCTACGAGTCGCTGTCCGAGCAGGTCGACCGCACCGAGGGCGGCGACGTCCCCGAGTCCGGCCTGCCGCTCTGGCGCGAGCTGTGGATCTCGGCGCGCGACAGCGTGCGGATCCTGCTCCGGGTGGCGCTCTACGGCGTGCTGCTCTTCGCCGCCGGCTTCATCCCCGTGGTGGGGCAGACGGTGGTCCCGGCGCTCGGCTTCTGCGTCTCCGGCTTCTTCCTCGCCCACGAGCTGACGTCGGTCGCCCTGCAGCGCCGGAGCGTCGGGCAGAAGGAGCGGCTGCGGATGCTGCGCGGCCGCCGGATGCTGACCCTCGGCTTCGGCGTCCCGCTGGCCCTCGCCTTCGTCATCCCCTTCCTCGCGGTGTTCCTGATGCCCGGCGCGGTCGCCGGGGCCACCCTGATGGCCCGCGAGCTGACGGGGGAGCCGGCCGGGGACGACCGGGGCGACGGACATCCGGCGGGCGGGCCGGCCGGCGGCAACCTTTCCTCCTTCGGTGGCGACAAGGAGACGCAGCACCTCCCCCACTGAAGGAAGAGACAGGTATGACCCCACGCACCACGGAACAGCGCGTACGCCACCGCCGGCGGGCGGGGCGCCGCCGCGCCCTGATCGGCGGGCTGACCGCGCTCGGCGTCACCGGCGCGGCCCTCGTGACCAACGGCCTGCTCGCCCCGGCGGGCGCGGCGACGGCGTGGCCCCAGGCCAAGGGCACCAAGCCGGTCCCGCGCACCATCGAGGTCTCGGGCCCCTACGACGGGGGCTACCAGCGGTTCCACGGCACCGGTGAGCTGGGCTCGGGCGGCCAGGACGAGGACCAGGGCCCTCTCTTCGTCCTGAAGGACGGCGCCACCCTGAAGAACGTGATCATCGGCTCCCCGGCCGCCGACGGCGTGCACTGCCTGGGCAGCTGCACCCTGCAGAACGTCTGGTGGGAGGACGTCGGCGAGGACGCCGCCACCTTCAAGGGCACGTCGTCCTCGGCGGTCTACACGGTGTACGGCGGCGGCGCGCGGAAGGCCTCCGACAAGGTCTTCCAGTTCAACGGCGCCGGCAAGCTGGTCGTCACCAGGTTCCAGGTGTCGGAGTTCGGCAAGCTGGTCCGCTCCTGCGGCAACTGCGCGAAGCAGTACAAGCGCACGATCATCGTCAACGACGTGGACATCACCGCGCCGGGAACGTCGATCGTCGGAGTCAACGCCAACTACGGCGACACCGCGGCCCTCCGGTCGATCCGCATCCACGGTGACACCAAGAAGAAGATCAAACCCTGCACGCGCTTCACCGGCAACGACACCGGCAAGGAGCCGACCGGGATCGGCACCGGCCCCGACGGCGTGACCTGCCGCTACACGGCGGCCGACCTCTCCTACGAGTGACGGGGAGCGGGTCCTCGCCGGCGGCGGCCGACGGGGGCCCGCCCACCGCAAGCCTCCCGCGCCGAGGCGCCGATCGTTCCCGGGCCCGCCCCCCTGGGCCCTGAGGCGCCGTCAGACGCCGACCTCGACGAGGGCGTACCCCGGATCGGCCGTCCCCGCGTCGGCGATCCGCTCGCCGTCCGGACCCCAGGCGCCGCTCGCGCCCCCGCACTCGCCCGTCTCGTTCCGGCCCAGGACGTTGGACAGTACGACGTCGAGACCGAAGTCCCGGGCCCGTACGGGATAGACCTTCTCGAAGGAGTCGTTGTCGAGGGTGAGCACCGAGCTGGCCAGATAGACCCGGCAGCCGTCGGCGGCGGCACGCTCGGCCACCTCGGGGAAGCGGTTGTCGTAGCAGGTGGCCAGGGCGAACCGGACCCCGTCCAGGGCGAACCGGCCGTCCCGCTCGCCCGCGGCGAAGACCTCCCGCTCCAAGCCGTACAGCCGCCGCTTGTCGTAGCGGGTGAGCAGGCCGCCGTCGGGGCCGAGGACGAGCGAGGTGATACCGGGCCGGCCGTCCGCCGTCCGCACCGGCCCGTTGACGACGGCCGCCGCCGCGGCGGAGCGGCAGGCATCCCGTAGCGGGACGAGGCGCTCGTCGTCCTCGGCGAGGCGGAGCCCCGCGTCGCGGTGGACGAGCGTCGGCTCGTAGCCGGTCAGGGCCAGCTCGGGGAAGACCACGAGCCGCGCGCCGTCGGCGCCGGCCGACCGGATCAGCTCCGCCATGGTGCGGACGTTCGCCTCGATGTCCCCCGCGACCGGGGTGAACTGCGCTGCTGCCACGATCATGCCGCCATCATCCCCGCCGTCACGGCCCGGCGGAAGCCCGTCAGGACGAGGCGGCGGCCACGCCGATGATCGCCCGCACCTGCGCGACGATGGCCGCCCGTTCGCGCTCGAACTCCGGGTCGGTGACCGCGCCCGTCGCCGGGTCCGTGTTGCCCGCGCCGAACCGGAGGACCGGGGTGTGGACATGGCCGCCGGGCAGCGCCGCCAGGCCCAGCCGGTCGCGCAGCAGGGTGGCCCGGTAGGCGATCTCGTTGGAGAGGTAGTCCCCGCCTCCGCCGGCCCGGGCGGTGGAGCCCGCCGTCGGCCCGTCGGGGCGGGTCACCGGCCCGGCCGACCCGGCCGGGACCTCGGTCACCGCCGTGTTGTCGTACACCGGGAAGGGGCCGGTCTCCGCCGCGACGATCGCGCGGTGGGGAAGGGTGGTCGTCGTCCACTGCGGCTGTGTGGCGGGGTCGGCGACCGGGACCGTCCCCGTGCGGGAGAGGTTCTCGTTGTCGGGGAAGCCGCCCCGCCAGGCGCCGTTGTACCGCTCGATGTCGAAGCGGCCCACCCGGCCCTGGCTCACGGTGGTGAACAGGTCCACGCGCGGCAGCGTGTCGCGGAGCGCCCGTTCCACCGTGCCGTCGGCGAAGTCGGCCCAGCGGACCGGGAAGACGGCCGTCTCCACCCGCGCGCGACCGCCGTCCGCGGTGCGGATCCAGGTGCCGTCCAGCGCCAGTGCCGTCGCGCCCGAGGGGTTGCCGATCCGTACGTCCCGGTCCAGCGTGAACGGGTCGAAGCCGGTCAGGAGGACCTTCCTGAAGCCCTTGCCCGCGGGGTGGTGGATCGAGTCCTGGCCGCGCGAGGAGCGTTCGAGCCGGTCGATGAGCCGGGCCCTCGCGGCGTCCCCTACGGCGAAGTCCGGCTGCCAGGAGCGCAGTTCGCGGATCATGCCGAGCCGCGCCCAGTACAGCGGCCGGTCGTCGCCCCGGCCGAGGTCCCCGATGGCCGGCCCCCGGCCCTGGGCGCGGTCGACCGCGCGCCGCCACAGCCGCGCGCCCTGGCGTTCGACGGTCCGCTCGGCCTCCCGGTAGGAGCCCGCGCCCGCCAGCGCGCGGGCGAACTCGGGGGCCACGGTGTCGAATCCGCTGCGCCGCAGGATCTCGCGGGGGACCGCCCGGTCCAGCCGGGCGTCCTCGACCGCGCCGCCCGGGCCGCCGGCACCGCCGCCCGGGCCGGCGTCCGTCGTGGCCGCGGCGGGTGGCGGGACGAGGGCGAGGGCGAGGGTGACGGTGGCGACGGCGAGTCCGAGCGGGGCGGTACGTATGCGGGGCACGGTCGAGCCTTCCTGCGGGGCCGGTGACGGGCCCGGGAAGTATCGCGCCCCTCCCGCAACTCCCGCTACGGCGCCCCCGCTCGGCCCGCCCGCGTCAACGCCGCCCGGCCTCGTCCTCGTCGGGCCCGGCGCCCCGCAGCAGCGCCAGGAAGTCGCGGAAGGCACCCGGCATGTCCACCGCGGCCGGGTCGAGGAGCCACTGGTACTGCAGGCCGTCCATCACCGCCGTGAGCAGGGGCGCGGCGCGCTCCGGGGTCAGGCCGCCGGGCAGCCGCTCGCCGAACTCCAGGCGCAGGACCTTGGCCATCTCCCCGCGGACCTGGGTGTACCGCTCGGTGAAGAACTCCCGCGCCGGGTGGCCGTCGGTCACGCTCTCGCCGAGCAGCGCGGAGAAGGTCTGCACGATCCCGGGGCGCATCGCGTTGTACTCCACCAGCGAGTCGAGCAGGTCGATCCGCCAGCCCTCCCGGTCCCGGCCGCCGCTCGTGTCCCACCGGTCGCGCTCCTCCAGGACCGCGACGAGCAGCGCCTCCTTCGTCGGGAAGTAGTGCAGCAGCCCTTGCTGGGTCAGGCCGACGCGCTCGGCGACGGAGCCCAGCGAGGCCCCGCGGTAGCCGCGCTCGGCGATCACCTCGAGGGTCGCGCGCACGATGTCCGCACGCCGCTCCTCGCTCCTGGCCCGCACCATCGCCCGGCTCCCTTCGCCTCCGCACGAACGCTCCCCGTTCGAGAGGACCGTACGGCATCTTAAGATAACGAAGAGATAACGTAACCTACCGTTCTACAGGTATGCGGGCCACCATGGCCGCCACAGCACTTCAACGAGGAGGAACGCCGTGGCAGACATCAGTGCGCAGGCCGGCGGGGACGAGGCCCGCGAGCGAGCCGTCGAGGCGGCGCTCGCCCGGCTCGACCTGGACACCAAGGCCCGGCTGCTCGCCGGGCAGGACATGTGGTCGCTTCCGGCCCTGCCCGGGATCGGGCTCGCGTCCCTGGTCATGTCCGACGGCCCGATCGGCGTCCGCGGCGTCCGCTGGACCGCCGACGACCCCTCGGTCGCCCTGCCGTCCCCGACCGCGCTCGCCTCCTCCTGGGACCCCTCCCTCGCCCGCCGGGCCGGTCGTCTCCTCGCCCAGGAAGCCCGCCGCAAGGGCGTCCACGTCCTCCTCGCCCCCACGGTCAACCTGCACCGCTCACCGCTCGGCGGCCGCCACTTCGAGGCGTACAGCGAGGACCCGTACCTCACCGGCGAGATCGGCACCGGCTACGTCCAGGGCGTCCAGGACGGAGGCGTCGGCACCACCGTCAAGCACTTCGTCGCCAACGACGCCGAGACCGACCGCTTCACCGTCGACAACACGATCGCCGCACGCCCCCTGCGCGAGCTCTACCTCGCCCCCTTCGAGGCCATCGTCAAGAACGCCCGCCCCTGGGGCATCATGACCGCGTACAACCAGGTCAACGGCGTCACGATGACCGAGCACCACCACCTCGTGAACGAGGTCCTGCGCGGTGAGTGGGGCTTCGACGGCTGCAACGTCTCCGACTGGATGGCCGCCCGCTCGACCAGGCGCGGCATCGAGGGCGGCCTCGACCTCGCCATGCCCGGCCCGCACACCGTCTACGGCGAGGCGCTCGCCGCCGCCGTCCGCGCCGGTGAGGTCGAGGAGGCGGCCGTCGACCGGGCGGTACGGAACGTCCTGCGGCTCGCCGCCCGTGTCGGCGCCCTCGCAGGCGCCCCGCCGGTCGTCACCGAAGCCCCGGAGAGCGTCGACGGCGACGCGCTCGCCCGCGAGGTCGCCCACCGGGGCTTCGTCCTCGTCCGCAACGAGGCCGGCGCCCTCCCGCTCGCCACGGGCCGCACGGTCGCCCTCTCCGGCGCCGCCGCCCGCGACGCCCGGATCCTCGGCGGCGGCTCCGCCCAGGTCTTCCCCGCCCACGTCGTCTCCCCGCTCGACGGCCTCACCGCCGCCCTGCCCGAAGGCTCCCTGACCTTCCGCGTCGGCGCCGATCCGAGCGACGAACTGTCCCCCGCCGAACAGGGCTTCACCCTCCGCGCGATCTGCCGCGACGCCGGGGGCGCCGTCCTCGGCGAGGGCACCCTGCCCAACGGCCAGGTCCAGTGGATCGGCGACGACCTCCCGGCCGGCGTCACCCACGAGGCCCTCGCCTCCATCGAGGTCGTCGGCGCGTTCACCCCGCGCGAGAGCGGCGAGCACTCCTTCGGCACGCGCGGCCTCGGCGCCTTCACCCTCACCGTCGCCGGCGAGACCGTCTTCGACGGCGTCCAGACGATGGGGCCGGAGACCGACCCCTTCGAGGCGTTCTTCGGCGCCCCCGTCGAGCGCGCCAGAGTCGCGCTCACCGCGGGCCGGACCGTCGAGGTCTCGCTCCTGCACCCGCTGGACAAGCAGTTCGCCGCCCCCCTGCCGGCCGTGATGTTCTCCCTCGTCCACGTCGGTCCGCGCCGCGACCCCGACGAACTGATCGCCGAAGCCGTCGAGGCCGCCCGCGCCGCCGACACCGCCGTCGTGGTCGTCGCCACCACCGAGCGCGTCGAGTCCGAGGGCTTCGACCGCAAGGACCTGGCCCTCCCGGGCCGCCAGGACGACCTCGTACGCGCCGTGGCCGCCGCCAACCCCCGCACGGTCGTCGTCGTCAACGCCGGCTCCCCGGTGGAGATGCCGTGGCGCGAGGAGGTCGCCGCCGTCATCCTCGGCTGGTTCCCCGGCCAGGAGGGCGGCGGCGCGCTCGCCGACGTCCTGACCGGCGCCGCCGAGCCGGGCGGACGCCTGCCCACCACCTGGCCCGCCGCCCTCGTCGGCACCCCGGTCACCACGACCGCGCCGACCGACGGCCGACTCGACTACGAAGAGGGCGTGTTCATCGGCTATCGCGCCTGGGACAAGGCCGGCGCCACCCCCGCGTACCCCTTCGGCCACGGCCTCGGCTACACGACCTGGTCCTACGACTCCCTGGAGGTGACCCCGGCCGGCGCCACCGTCCGGATCACCAACACCGGCACCCGCACCGGCCGCGAGGTCGTCCAGATCTACCTCGCGCCGTCCTCCGACACCGCCGAGCGGCCGGCCCGCTGGCTGGCCGGCTTCGCGAGCGTCGAGGCCGCCCCGGGCGCGTCCCTCGACGTCGAGATCCCGCTGCCCCGCCGCGCCTTCGAGATCTGGGACGAGGAGAAGCACGCCTGGACGCTCGTCCCCGGCGCCTACGAGGTCAGGGCCGCGCGCTCCCTGACCGACACCCGCCTGACCGCCACGCTGGAGGTCTGACCCCCTGTCGGGGCACTCGACGAGTCCCGGGGCGGAACCTGACGGCCGCCCCGGGGCTTCAGCGCGTCGAGAAGAGGTACCCCGTCTCCGAGGCGTACAGCTCGCCCGGACGCAGCACCGAGGAGGGGAACTCCGGCCGGTTAGGCGAGTCGGGGAACCGCTGCGTCTCCAGCGCGATCCCCGGATACGCCTCCGACGCGTACACCTGGAGCCCCGGCTCGCTCGTCACCACCGTCACCACCCGGCCGGTCGCGGGCGCGTACAGCTCGCACGCGTCCGAAGCGCCCGCGTCGAGCACGAAGTTGTCGTCGATCCCGACCCCGGCCCGCCGCGGCGCTCGGAAGTCGAGCCGGGTGCCGCCGACCGGGGCGATCTCCCCGGTCGGCACGCCCGTCGCGTCCAACGGAGTGAAGTGCCCCGCCGAGACCCGCAGTTCCTGCTCACCGCCCAGCGCCCAGTACGAGTGGTTCGTCAGCGCCACCACCGTCGGGGCGTCCGTCCGCGCCCGGTAGGAGATGCGCAGACCGCCCTCCTCGTCGAGCGCGTACGTGACCGAGACGTCGAGCCGGCCGGGGAAGCCCTCCTCGCCGTCCGGGCTCACCCGCGACAGCCTGACGCCGTCCTCGACCTCGCGCGCGTCCCACACGTGCTTGTCGAAACCGCGCTCACCGCCGTGGAGGCTGTTCGGACCGCCGTTGCGGGCCAGCCGGTGCGTGCGGCCGTCCAGAGTGAAGACGCCGCCCGCGATCCGGTTGGCGTAACGCCCCACGAGGGCACCGAAGTACGGCTCCGGCCGCTTCAGGTAGCCCCCCAGGTCCGGGAAACCGAGGACCGTCTCACCCGGCGTGCCGTCCCGGTCGGGCGTCCGGACCGACTGCACGATGCCGCCGTACGTCAGCACCCTCACCCGCACGGCGCCCCGCTCGAGTGTCCAGCGCCGCACGTCCGTGCCGTCGACCGAACCGAAGGGCTCACTCGTGATCCTCATGATCCGGAACCCTACGCGGGCGGCTCGGGCGCCGTCACCTGCCGGTGCGCGATCTCCGCGAGCCGCGCCTGGCCGTCCCTGCTCGGGTGGAACCAGTCCCAGGGGCTGAGCTGCGCCCCGCCGAAGCGGAAGTCGAAGACCGCCCCGCCGTCGTACCGGCAGCGCGCGTCCCGGGCGCAGACCTCCTTCAGGACCGTGTTGTACGCCACCACCCGGTCCCGCACCAGCGCGCGGCGCCGCTCGGCCGCCGGGCTCGCGTCCAGCGGGTCGGCCAGCATCGAGGCGCAGATCCCCAGCTTCCACACCTCACGGCCCATGGGGCTGACCCGCCCGGTGGACCACAGCCGCCGCAGGTCGGGCACGCTCGACACGTACACCTGCGCCTTCGGCGCCCCTGCCCGCAGAGTGGTCAGCGCCGACGCGAAGGAGGTCCGGAACTCCTCGACCGGCGTCATCAGTTCCGTACGGTCCCGGCAGGCGTCGTTGGCGCCCATCATGACCGTCACCAGCTCCGGCGCGGAGGCGGCGGCCCGCTCCATCTGCCCCGGCAGCTCCGCCATCCGCGCGCCGGTCCGCGCCAGGTTCCAGCTGTGGCGGGCCGCCCGCTCGGGGCCGAGCAGCCGCAGCGCCAGGCTGTTGACCGCGGCGTCCGTGCCGGTCGCCCAGGATGCCTCCGGGCAGTCGGCCAGGACCGTACAGGCGTCGAAGGCACGGGTGATCGAGTCGCCGACGGCCGCCAGGGAGGCGGGGGAGCGGTCCCAGACGACCGCGGGCCTCGGCTTCGGTTTCGCCTTCGGGGCCGGCGCGGCGGCCCCGGTCCCGGCCGTGTCACAGCCCGCCACCGCGCCCGCGCAGAGCAGGACCGCGGCCGCGGAGGCGAGTGCGGTACGAAAACGCTGCCGGCCGCGCATGATCCGAGCCCTCCTCCGGCTTCCGTTCGACGTCCTGGCGGGTGAAAGCTTGGTGTCCAGCCGCCTTCGGACCGACCGTACGTCACCCCAAGGGCGGTGCGGCACGGTAGCTTTTCCCCCGTCGAACCAGAGGCACCTTTGCCGACCGGCTCCGGTAAATTACATCACGTCACATGCTGTCCCTTTTTCGGGGGTTTGCGAAGTTTCACCCCCGATGCTGTTTACTGAGGCCGCTGGGAAAGGCGAACCTCGTCCCACACTGGAGGTCCCGGTGACGACACGTGGAGTCCTGTACGTTCACTCCGCCCCGCGCGCGCTGTGCCCGCACGTCGAATGGGCGGTGGCGGGCGTCCTCGGTGCGAGAGTCCAGCTCGACTGGATCCGCCAGCCGGCGTCCCCCGGCACCTGGAGAGCCGAGTTCTCCTGGCAGGGCCAGACCGGCACCGCCTCCAAACTCGCCTCGGCGCTGCGCGGCTGGCAGATGCTCCGCTTCGAGGTCACCGCCGAGCCCTGCCCCACGGCCGAGGGCGAGCGCTACAGCGCCACCCCCGAGCTGGGCATCTTCCACGCCGTCACCGGCATGCACGGCGACATCCTCATCCCGGAGGACCGGCTGCGCGCCGCCCTGGCCCGTTCGGCGCAGGGTGAGACGCAGCTGGAGGCGGAGATCGCCAAGCTGCTCGGCAAGCCCTGGGACGACGAACTGGAACCCTTCCGCTACGCGGGCGAGGGTGCCCCGGTCCGCTGGCTCCACCAGGTCGTCTGACGACGCCTGCCCCCTTTCGGCCTGCCGCTGTGCGACGCCCTGCCCGGCGACCCGGCGGACACGGCGAAGGCCCACCCCGGCGTACGGGGTGGGCCTTCCTTCGTGACGTCGGGTCAGACCGTGCGGAACGCCAGCACCACGTTGTGGCCGCCGAAGCCGAACGAGTTGTTGATCGCGGCGATCGTGCCCTGCGGCAGGTCGCGCGGCTCGTCGCGGACGATGTCCGCGTCGACGCTCTCGTCCAGGTCGTCGACGTTGATCGTCGGCGGGGCGACCCGGTGGTGCAGCGCCAGGACCGTGGCGACGGTCTCGATGCCGCCCGCGCCACCCAGCAGGTGACCCGTCATCGACTTCGTCGCGGAGATCGCGACGTGGTCCAGGTCGTCGCCCAGGACCTGCCGCAGCGCCTTGATCTCGGCGACGTCGCCCTGCGGCGTCGACGTGGCGTGGGCGTTGAGGTGGACGACCTCGGACGGCTTGAGGTCCGTCGTGTCCAGCAGGTTCCGCATCGCGGCGGCGATGCCCCGGCCGGTCGGCTCGGGCTGCGCGATGTGGTGGCTGTCGGCCGACAGGCCCTGGCCCAGCACCTCGCAGTAGATCCGCGCGCCGCGCGCCTTCGCGTGCTCCTCGGACTCGAGGATCACCACACCGGCACCCTCGCCGAGGACGAAGCCGTCCCGGGCCGTGTCGTACGGACGCGAGGCCTTGGTGGGCTCGTCGTTGTTCTTGGACATCGCCATCATGTTGGCGAAGGCCGCGATCGGAAGCGGGTGGATGGCCGCCTCCGTGCCGCCGGCCACGACCACGTCGGCCCGGCCGGTACGGATCATCTCGACGGCGTAGCCGATCGCCTCGGCGCCCGACGCACACGCGGAGACCGGGGTGTGCACGCCCGCCTGGGCGTTCACCTCCAGACCGACGTTGGCGGAGGGGCCGTTCGGCATCAGCATGGGCACGGTGTGCGGGGAGACGCGGCGGACGCCCTTCTCCTTCAGCACGTCGTACTGGTCGAGCAGCGTCGTGACACCGCCGATGCCGGAGGCGATGACGGAGCCGAGCCGCTCGGGCGCGATCTTCTCGTCCTCGCCGGCCGGAGCGGTGTAGCCCGCGTCGGCCCACGCCTCGCGGGCCGCGATCAGCGCGAACTGCGCCGAGCGGTCCAGCTTGCGGGCCAGCGGGCGGGGAAGGACCTCACCCGGGTCGACCGCGGCGGGCGCCGCGATCTGGACGGGCAGGTCGGCGAAACGGTCACCCTCGAGGGGCTTGACGCCGGAGCGTCCCGCGATCAGACCTTCCCAGGTCGATGCGGAGTCGCCACCCAGCGGTGTTGTTGCGCCGAGACCGGTGACGACCACGGTGCGATTGGTCGAGCTCACAGGAATTCTTTCTCCACGTGTGTGATGGTCGAATGACGGCGCCACCGCCGGGTGGCAGACCGAGTCAGCAGGGGCCGAATCAGCCCTGGTGCTTCAGGATGTAGTCGGTCGCGTCGCCGACCGTCTTGAGGTTCTTGACGTCCTCGTCGGGGATCTTGACGTCGAAGCGCTCTTCGGCGGCGACGACGACCTCGACCATGGACAGCGAGTCGACGTCCAGGTCGTCGGTGAAGGACTTGTCCAGCTGGACGTCCTCGGCCGGGATGCCGGCGATCTCGTTCACGATCTCCGCGAGACCTTCGACGATCTCTTCCTGGGTGAAGGCCATGTTGGCGCTCCTTCTGTGAGTGCTGCGGTAAGGGGCTTCCGGGAGATCCGGTGTGCCTAGGGGAGGGTAACGACCGTCGCGGCGTAGACGAGACCCGCCCCGAAGCCGATGACGAGCGCGGTGTCGCCGCTCTTCGCCTTCCCGGTCGCCAGGAGCCGCTCCATCGCGAGCGGAATCGAGGCGGCCGAGGTGTTGCCGGTGGTCTCGACGTCACGGGCGACCGTCACGTGTTCCGGCAGCTTCAGAGTCTTCACCATCGAGTCGATGATCCGCATGTTCGCCTGGTGCGGGATGAAGACGTCCAGGTCGTCCGCCGTGATGCCGGCGGCGTCCAGCGCCTGCTGGGCGACCTTCGCCATCTCGAAGACGGCCCAGCGGAAGACCGCCTGACCCTCCTGCGTGATGGCGGGGAACTTGATCTCGCCCTGCGCGTTCAGGGGCAGCTTCGAGACGTCGCCGCCGTGGAACTCGTTCCACGGCACCGTCTGCTTGATCGTCTCGGACTTGTCGCCCTCCGAACCCCAGACCGAGGGCCCGATGTGCGGCTCGTCCGAGGGGCCGACGACGACCGCTCCGGCGCCGTCGCCGAACAGGAAGGCCGTCGCGCGGTCCTCCAGGTCCGTCAGGTCGCTGAGCCGCTCGACACCGATCACGAGGACGTATTCGGCCGAGCCCTCGACGATCATGCCCTTGGCGAGCGTCAGGCCGTAGCCGAAGCCCGCGCAGCCTGCGGAGATGTCGAAGGCGGCGGGCTTGCCGGCGCCGATCCTGTCGGCGATCTCGGTGGCCACGGCCGGGGTCTGCTTGAAGTGCGAGACCGTCGAGACGATCACCGCGCCGATCTGCTCCGGGGTGATCCCGGCGTCGGCGATGGCCTTGCCCGACGCCTCCACCGACATCGCCGCGACGGTCTCCTCGGGGGAGGCCCAGTGGCGGGTGGAGATACCGGAGCGCGAGCGGATCCACTCGTCGGACGAGTCGATCTTCTCGAGGATCACCTCGTTGGGCACGACCCGGGTGGGGCGGTAACCGCCGACACCCAGGATCCGCGCGTACGGGGCGCCCTTGCTGGGCTTGATCTTCGACATGCTTCTCGGCTCCTTGTCAGGCTGCGCTTGCAGTCTCGGCGATCAGCGTGCGGGCCGCGTCGAGGTCGTCGGGCGTCTTCAGGGCCACCGTGCGGACACCCGGCAGAGCGCGCTTGGCGAGACCGGTCAGCGTGCCGCCGGGGCACACCTCGATCAGCGCGGTGGCGCCCAGAGCCTGGAAGGTCTCCATGCACAGGTCCCAGCGGACCGGGTTGGCGACCTGGCCGACGAGACGCGCGATGACCTCCGCGCCCTCGGTCACGACCCGGCCGTCCTTGTTCGAGACGTAGCGCACGGACGGACCGGCGACGGTCAGCTCCCTGGCCGCCGCCTCCAGCTTCTCGACCGCGGGAGCCATGTGGTGCGTGTGGAACGCGCCGGCGACCTGGAGCGGGACGACCCGGCGGACACCCTCGGGCTTGTCCTCCGCGAGGGCGGCCAGCTGCTCCAGCGTGCCGGCGGCGACGATCTGGCCGGCGCCGTTCACGTTGGCCGGGGTGAGCCCGAGCTTCTCGAGGTGAGGGACGGTCACCTCGGGGTCGCCGCCGAGCAGCGCCGACATGCCGGTGCGGGTGATCGCCGCGGCCTCGGCCATCGCCAGCCCGCGCGTCCGTACGAGACGCAGGGCGGCGGTGTCGTCGAGGACGCCGGCGAACGCGGCGGCGGTGAACTCGCCGACGCTGTGCCCGGCGACCGCGCCGGGGGCGGCGTCGCCGAGCGCGGCGGCGGACAGCAGACCGGCCGCCACCAGGAGCGGCTGGGCCACGGCGGTGTCACGGATCTCGTCCGCGTCCGCCTTCGTGCCGTAGTGGGCGAGGTCGAGTCCGATGGCCTCGGACCAGGCCTCGACGCGGTCGGCGGCGCCGGGCAGTTCGAGCCAGGGGGTCAGGAAGCCGGGCGTCTGAGCGCCTTGGCCGGGAGCGACGAGTACGAGCACCCTCACACTCTCTCTTGGGGACGGTCCCGGGCGCCCGTGGGGACAGGGACGAAGAACCGTCGGGGTAATTGTCGGTGTTCGACAAAAGTCTAGGACTGCGTATCTCCGTCGGCCAAGCGCCCCAGGATGAGCGCGATCCGCAGCGTGA
Organism: Streptomyces sp. NPDC053755; assembly: GCF_040677675.1. Taxonomy (NCBI): domain Bacteria; kingdom Bacillati; phylum Actinomycetota; class Actinomycetes; order Kitasatosporales; family Streptomycetaceae; genus Streptomyces; species Streptomyces sp. NPDC053755. The sequence continues at coordinate 39,546 of NZ_JBFASK010000016.1, forward strand.
ACGCGGAGCGGACATCGGAGGGTGACCAGCCGGTGACGTCGGTCACACGTCGAAGCCGGTAGCGCACGGTGTTGGGGTGCACGAAGAGCATCCGCGCCGCGCCTTCCAGGCTGCTCGCCTGCTCCAGATAGACGCTCAGCGTCTCCAGGAGCGCCGACCCGGCTTCCTCCAGCGGTCTGTAGATCTCCTCCACCAGCTGGTCGCGAGCCGAGGGGTCCGAGGCGATCGCGCGCTCCGGAAGGAGATCGTCCGCCAAGACCGGCCGCGGCGCGTCCTGCCACGCCGTACAGGCCTTCAGACCGGCGGCGGCCGCCTGGGCGGACCGGGTCGCGGCCAGCAGGTCGGGGACGACGGGGCCCGCGACGACCGGCCCCGCCGCATACGGCCCGATCAGCGCCTTGGCGACCTGGAGAGGGTTGTCGTTGCCCCCGGCGATGACCACGAGCCGGTCGCCGAGGACGCCGGTGAGCACCTGGAGCTTGGCGTGCCGGGCGGCCCGGCGGATCGCCTCGACGGTCAGCTCGCTGTCGCCGTCGGGGGCGGTGCCGAGGACGACGCAGACATGCTCGGGGGAGTTCCAGCCGAGCGCCGCGGCGCGGGAGACGGCGCCCTCGTCGGCCTCCCCGGAGAGGACCGCGTTGACGACGAGGGATTCGAGGCGCGCGTCCCAGGCGCCGCGTGCCTCGGCGGCCTGGGCGTAGACCTGCGCGGTCGCGAAGGCGATCTCACGGGCGTAGACGAGGAGCGCCTCCCGCAGGACGGACTCGTCGCCGGGGGCGGCGACCTCCTCGATCGCGGTCTCCATCACCTCGATCGTGGTGCGCACCATTTCGACGGTCTGGCGCAGGGTGATGGCGCGGGTCAGTTCGCGAGGGGCGGTGCCGAAGACGTCGGTGGAGATCGCCTGCGGGGTCTCGGGGTGCCGGAACCACTCGGTGAACGCGGCGATACCGGCCTGGGCGACCAGCCCGATCCACGACCGGTTCTCGGGCGGCATCGCCCGGTACCACGGCAGCGTCTCGTCCATGCGCGCGATGGCGTTGGCGGCCAGCCGGCCGGAGGACTGTTCGAGGCGCTTGAGGGTGGCGGGGTGCGGATGAGCGACGTTCGTGGGTTCAGGCACGGACTAAGGGTGCCTTATCGGGACGGCCGGGTGCGGGGTCGGGTGCGTTTCCGCCCGGACCGCCCCACCCGCCGGGCGCCGGCGAGCGGTGCGCCCGCGGGACCGGCGGTACGGGCCGCCCCGGCGGCCGTCCCCATGGGAACGCCCGCCCCGCGCGCGGCCCGCCGGGCTACCGTCTGTTCCGTGATGACGATTCAGCGCGCCGGGGCGCGGTACCCCGGGGGAGATCCGGACGCCGGGATCGAGACCCGCCACGCCTTCTCCTTCGGGCCGCACTACGACCCCGACAACATCCGCTTCGGCGCGATCCTCGCCTGCAACGAGGAGCGGCTCGCGCCCGGCGCCGGGTTCGCCGAGCATCCCCACAGCCACACCGAGATCGTCACCTGGGTCGTGGAGGGCGAGCTGACCCACCACGACTCGGCCGGGCACACCACCGTCGTCCGCGCCGGAGACGTCCAGCGGCTCAGCTCCGCCGCGGGTGTGCGCCACGAGGAACGCAACGACGCCGACGTCCCGCTGGTCTTCGTCCAGATGTGGCTGGCGCCCCGGGAGCCGGGCGGCGACCCCTCGTACGAGATCGTCCGGGGCATCGCCGACTCGACCCCGTACGCCCTCCCGCAGGCCGCCGCGATGCTCCACGTCCGGCGCCTGGCGGCGGGCGAGCGCACCGCCGTCCCCGACGCCGACCTCGTCTACGCGCACGTGGTCCGTGGCGAGGTCCACCTCGGCGGCGAGGACCTCACCCCCGGAGACGCGGCCCGTCTCACCGGCACCCGGGACCTCGCGCTGCTCGCCACCTCCGACGCCGAGGTGCTGCTCTGGGAGTTGCGCGCACGCTGACGGACGGCGCGCGGGCGGAGGCGCCCCTGCCTCAGCCGCCGACCGCGCTCTTCGCCTTCCACCGCTCCCAGCTCACGTTCCACACGCCGTAGCCGTTCCCCTCGGCGACCGTGCCCTTCGTCTCCGCCCCGCGGATCTCGAAGGGGTCGCCCGCGCGGACCTGCCCGTAGAACCACGCGGCGTCGGCGTCGCTCATGCCGATGCAGCCGGAACTCCTGTTGGCCCTGCCGAAATGGGCCGCGTTCCAGGGCGCCGCGTGCGCGTACATGCCCGACCAGGTCAGCCGCATCGAGTAGTCGACCATCTTGTCGTAGGCGTCGCCGAGGCCGACCGTCTCGGAGTTCATGTTGATCGTGCCCTCCTTCGCCATCAGCACCGCCGTGCCCCGCCAGGACCGCTTGTCGCCGCCCGGCGTGCCCCCGGAGACCGGGATCGTGCGCACGGTCCGGCCGTCCCGCTCCAGGGTGAGCTTCTTGCCGTCCAGGTCGACCCGCACCACCTGCGCCGCGCCGCCGACCGTGAAGCCCGTCCGGTAGTCCCGTACGAACCAGCCCCCGCCCGAGTCCGTCCCGTCGAGGGTCGCGTCGAGCGTGACCTTCGTCCCCGCCTTCCAGTACTCCTTCGGCCGCCAGTCCACCCGGTCCTTGCCCGACCAGTCCTTCAGCCAGCCCCACGACCCGACGGTGCCGTTCGAGGTGGTGACCCTGAGCTGCTTCTCCACCTCGGCCTTCCGCGTCACCGGCCGGTCGAAGACGATCGACAGCGGCTGGCCGACGCCGACCGTGGAGTTCTTCCCCGGGGCCAGCGTCACCTTGTTGACCAGCGCCGCCTCGGCCGTGGAGAAGGCCGAACGGGTCGTCGTCTCCTTCCCCCCGGCGCCCCGGGCCGTCACCTCCACGCGGTACGACGTCCCCGGGACCGCCTTGCGGTCGGAGACCCAGGACGCGCCGCCCGCGCCGGTACGGCCCGCCAGCACACCGCCCTCGGCGTCGACGACCTTCACCGCCGTCAGCGTCCCGCCCGTGGCGGTCACCGTCACGGTCCGGCCGGCCGCGGGGCTCACGACGGTCACCTTCGCCGGGTCCCCGGCGGGCTTGGCGTCCCCGGCCGGCCCGGCGTCACGGGCGGCGCCGACCGCCCCCGCCGTACACGCGGTGAGGGAGCCGCAGAGGGCTGCGGCCACGAGTATGCGGATGCGTGCGGACGTCACGGAAGCCTCCGGGAAAGGTGTGGGATGCCCGGACTCTAGGCCGCCCGAAGCACCTCGGACGCCGTGTGACAAGGGCTGGTGAGGAACGGTCATCGTCCGGTCACACGCGACGCGCGGCACGGTCAAGGACGGCTGTGAGCATCCTGTGCGCCCCACGACCGAGGGGCGGAACCAGGAGGCTTCCGTTGTGTCAGCTCTGCTCGTGACGGCCGCACCCCACCCCACGGCCGCAGTCCGCCCCACCACGCGCGTGGAGACCCTCACCTCCGAGGAGTACCGCGCCTTCCTCACCCGGACCGGCGCCGGCGCCGGCTTCCTCCAGCTGCCCTCCTGGGCCGGGGTCAAGGACGGCTGGAACCACCGACTCCTCGGCTGGGGACCCGAGAACGGGAACCTCACCGGAGTCGCCCTCGTCCTCCTGCGCACCTTCCCCGGCACCCGGAAGTCCTTCGCCTACCTCCCCGAAGGACCGGTCGCCGACTGGTCCGACCCCGACATCGACGGCTGGCTCACCCCGCTGCTCCGCCACCTGCGGGCCCTCGGGGCCTTCGCCGTACGCATCGGGCCCTCGCCCTGCTTCCGCCGCTGGAACGCCGCCACCCTCAAGGCACACACCGGCCCGGGCCGGCGCCTCGCCGACGTCCTCGCCGACGAGGTCGACCCGCTCGGCACCGCCGTCGCCGAACGGCTCCGCTCCCGCGGCTGGCGCCGCTGCGGCGAAGACTCCACCGGCACGTCCGACGGCGCCGACGCCCAGCCCCGCCACGTCTATCAGGTGCCGCTCGCCGGCCGGACCTCCGACGACCTGTGGAAGGGCCTCAACCAGGAGTGGCGGCGCAACATCCGCAAGGCCCGCGCCTCGGGCGTCGAGGTCGTCGTCGGCTCCGCCGCCGACCTCCCCGACTTCTACCGGCTGCTGCGGATCACCGAGGAGCGCGACGGCTTCCGGCTCGGCCGCTCCCTCGCCTACTACGAGCGCCAGTACGCGGCCCTCAACGCCGAGGAACCGGGGCGGATGAAGCTCTACCTCGCCCGCCACCAGGGCGAGATCCTCGCCGCCCACACCATGATCACCGTCGGGCGGCGGGTCTGGTACCAGACCGGCGCCTCCGCCGACCACCGCCGCGAGGTCCGCCCCTCCAACGCGCTCCAGTGGCGCATGCTGCTGGACGCCCACGCGCTCGGCGCCGACGTCTACGACATGCGCGGGATACCCTCCACCCTTGATCCGGACGTCCGCGCCCACGGGCTGCTGCGCTGGAAGCTCGGCACGGGCGGGCAGGCCGTCGAGACGTCGGGGGAGTGGGAGACACCGTTGAGCGGCACGACCAACCACACGCTGTACCGGGCGTTCCACGCCTACCTGGCCCGCCGATGACGACCGCGCTCGCCGCCGAGCACGCCGCCGTCCCCGCCGCGAAGCCGCGGACCTCCGTGCTGCGCGGCGGCCTGCTCATGGCCGGCGGTTCGCTCGTCTCCCGCGCCACCGGATTCGTCCGCTCCGCCGTGGTCGCCGCGGCCCTCGGCATCGGCCCGGTCGCCGACGGGTACGCCGTCGGCAACTCGGTCCCCACCATCGTCTACATGCTGCTGCTCGGCGGGGCGCTCAACGCCGTCTTCGTACCGGAACTGGTCAAGGCGGCCAAGGAGCACGAGGACGGCGGTGTCGCCTACACCGACCGGCTGCTCACGGTCTGCCTCCTGGGGCTGCTGGTCCTCACGGCGGGCGCGGTGCTCGCGGCGCCGGCGATCGTCGGCCTGTACACCGACTACACCGGTGAGCGGCTGTCGACGACGGTCGCCTTCGCCCGCTACTGCCTGCCGCAGATCTTCTTCCTCGGGCTCTTCACCCTCCTCGGCCAGGTCCTGAACGCGCGCGGCCGGTTCGGCGCGATGATGTGGACCCCGGTCCTCAACAACCTCGTCGTCATCGCCGTGTTCGGCCTCTACCTGACCACGGTGGCGACCGGCGGAGGGGCCCTCACCGCCGGCGAGACGGCCCTCCTCGGCTGGGGCACCACGGCGGGGATCGCCCTCCAGGCCCTCGCGCTCCTCCCCTCCCTGCGGTCGGCCGGCTTCCGCTGGCGCCCGCGCCTCGACTGGCGCGGCAGCGGACTCACCGCACCGCTGCGGTCGGCCGGCTGGCTGGTCCTGCTGGTCCTCACCAACCAGGGGGCGTACTGGGTGACCACCCGTCTCGCCACGGCCGCGGGGCTGCGGGCGGCGGAGCAGGGGATCGACGGGGGCGTCGGCTTCGCCGCGTACAACAACGCCTATCTGCTGTGGGCCGTGCCGCACGGCATCGTGACCGTCTCGCTGATGACCGCCCTGCTGCCCCGGATGAGCGGCGCGGCGGCCGACGGCGATCTGGCGGGGGTCCGCCGGGACGTCTCGTACGCCCTGCGGACGAGTTCGGCGGTGGTCGTACCGGCGGCGTGCGCGCTGTTCGCGCTGGCGGTGCCGGCGATGGGCCTGGTCTTCGAGTACGGCAGGACCGACGCACAGGACGTCCGGCGGATGTCCTGGATCCTGATGGCCTTCGCCACCGGTCTCGTCGCGCTGTCGGGCCAGTACGTCTGCACCCGCGCCTTCTACGCCCTGCGCGACACCCGCACCCCGTTCCTGCTGAACCTGGCGATCGCGGGGCTCAACGCGGGCCTCTCCTGGGCCGCGTACGCCGCCCTCCCGGCCTCCTGGGCGGTGGCGGGCATGGCGGGCGCCTACTCCGTGGCGCTCTGGGCGGGCTGGGCCCTCACGGCCCGCGTCCTCCACCGTCGGCTCCGGCCGGCGCCGGGAGCCGTGCCCGCGGAGGCCGTCGCGGCAAGCTCGTCCCGTCCGGGACCCGCGGGCGGGGCGAGGGGAGCGCTCGGGCGGCTGCTGCTCGCCGCGGTGCCGGCGGCCGGGCTCGGACTGTTCGTCGCCGACGCGGCCGCGCCCGCCGGGGCGCCGGTGGCGGCCTGCGCCGGCGCCCTCGCGATCCTCGCCGTCTTCGCCCTGCTGGCCCGCCCCCTGCGGCTCGCCGAGGTCCAGGCCCTGCTGACCGGCGCGGCGAGCCGCGTGCGCGGTCTCACCCGCCGCACTTGACGCACCGGCAGCCGGGCGGACCGGGTACTTCCGGGCGGTCCCGGTACTCCCCGGCGTACTCGCCGCACCGGGCAGCCCGCCCCGCCGCACCCGGCACTCCGGGCGGACCCGGGCACCGAGGGCTGAGCCGCCCCCGGGCTGAGCCCCCCGGGCGGAGCCGCCCACCTGGCGCTCCCGCCCCACGGGCCCCGATCGCCCCGGCACTCCGGGCCGGAGCCGGCACCCGCCCCACCCGCCTCGGCCCGTGCCGACCGCCTCGGCGCCCGTGACCCCGTCGTCCGCCCCACCGACGCCCCCGCCCCACCCGCACCGGCCCCCCGCCTCCCGGTCCGTCCGCCCCCGTCGTCCGCTCCGCCCACGACCCCTTGGGATACTCGACGTCATGCCTCGCGTGCTCCTCATAGAAGACGACCCCTCCGTCCGCGAAGGGGTCGAACTCGGCCTGCGCCGCCGGGGCCACGAGGTGCGGACCGCCGCCACCGGGGAGGCGGGACTCGCCGCGCTCGGCGAGTTCCGGCCCGATCTGCTCCTGCTCGACCTCATGCTCCCCGGCATGAACGGCGTCCAGGTCTGCCGCCGGGTGCGGGAGAACAGCCAGTTGCCGATCATCATGCTCACCGCCCGCGGCGACGACTTCGACGTGGTCATCGGGCTGGAGGCCGGCGCCGACGACTACATCGTCAAGCCCGCCCGTACCGAGGTCATCGAGGCCCGCATACGAGCGGTCCTGCGGCGGATCGAGGAGCCCGGCGCCGGCCGCGCCGCCGTCGAGTTCCACGGCGGACTCGCCGTCGACCGCGCGGGACTCACCGTCGCCAAGAACGGCGAACGCGTCGCCCTCGCCCCGTCCGAGCTGAAGCTGCTCCTCCACCTGACCGCCGCCCCCGAACAGGTCTTCAGCCGCCAGCAGCTCCTCGAACACGTTTGGGAGCACAGCTACCACGGCGACGCCCGCCTGGTCGACGCCTGCGTCCGCCGGCTGCGCAACAAGATCGAGGACACCCCCGGCACCCCCCGCTACATCCAGACCCTGCGCGGCTTCGGCTACCGCTTCGGACCGCTGTGAAGGCCTGCGTGAGCGGGGAGCCGCTGCCCGACGAGGCGGCGGACGAGGCCCTCGCCGCCGCGCCCCGGCCCCGCCCGCGGCGCAAGGCCCGCGGCCGCCGCCCCCACCCCTTCGGGCTCCGCACCCGCCTCGTCATCGCCTTCCTCCTCGTCGCCGCCGCGGGCTGCGGCACCACCGCCGCGCTCACCTACCACGCCGCTCGCGACGCGATCCTCGAACAGACCCAGGACACCGCCGTATCCGCCTTCCGCGAGCAGGTCGACGCGCTCTACGTCACCCTGCCCGTCGAGGCCGCCGACCTCCGCGACTCCCTCCAGACCATCGCCCGCCAGGGCAAACCGCGCGCCTGGCACGTCTACGCCGAGTACGGCAGCGTCCGCGTCTCCTCCGCCGACCGCCCCGTCTCCTCCGTCATCACCCCCGAACTGCGGGCCCGCGCCCACTCCCGGGACGCCACCGCGCACGGCAGCTTCCAGCGTGTCGTCAAGAACGGCAGGCCGTACCTGACCATCGCCGTGCCCGCCGTCTTCCGGACCGACGCCACGAAGGGCGAGGCCCAGCCCACCGGCCTCGTCGTCTACGCCGTCATGGACCTCGACGAGGAGGAGGCCAACATCCAGGCCCTCGTCACCGCCGCACGCGACGGAGCCCTCCCCGCCCTCGCCGTCGCCCTCATCCCCGCCCTCCTGGCCGCCCGCGGCGTCCTGCGCCCCGTCCGCGAACTGCGTCGCGCCGCCCACAGCATGGGTCGCGGCCGGCTCGACACCCGGATCCACGCCAAGGGCAGCGACGAACTCGCCGACCTGGCCCGCACCTTCAACGAGTCCGCGGCGGAGCTCGAACGCTCCGTCGCCGAACTCCGCCGCGCCGAGGCGCGCGCCCGCCGCTTCGCCTCCGACGTCTCCCACGAGCTGCGCACGCCGCTGGCCGGGATGCTCGCCGTCACCGAGGTCCTCGACGAGGACGCCGACGCGGGGACCCTCGACAGCGACACCGCCCGCGCCGTACGGCTGATCAGCGCCGAGACCGGCCGGCTCGCCGTTCTCGTCGAGGACCTGATGGAGATCTCGCGGTTCGACGCGCGCGCCGCCGAACTCCACACGGACGAGGTCGACGCGGCGGACTGCGTCCGCAAGACGCTGCAGAACCGGCACTGGACCGACCCGGAGGCCGTCGTCCCGTACCTCGACGGGGGGATCAGGGTCCGGCTCGATCCGCGCCGCTTCGACGTCGTCGTCGCCAACCTCGTCGGCAACGCGCTGCGGCACGGCGGGACGCCGGTCACGGTCCGGGTGTACGCGGAGGGGGACCGGTTCGTGACGGAGGTCGCCGACCGGGGGCCGGGCATCCACCCGGACGTCCTGCCGCACGTCTTCGACCGCTTCTACAAGGCCGACCCGGCGCGCACCCGCTCGGCGGGCAGCGGGCTCGGCCTCGCGATCACCCTGGAGAACGTACGGCTCCACGGGGGCACCGTGGAGGCCGCCGACCATCCCGGGGGCGGGGCCGTCTTCACGGTCAGGATGCCACTGTGACCCGCCGGACCGCCGCCGCGCTGACGGCCCTCCTCGCCGTGCCGCTCGCCGCCTGCGGAGTCCGGGGGAGCGAGGTCGTGGAGGCGGGCGGTGCGGCGACGGTCGCCGTCCAACCCCTTCCCGAGAGCCGGGCGGTGCTCTACTTCCGCGGCCCCGACGGCCGGCTGATGCCGGTGGCCCGCGCGCTCGTGCGGCCCGACGAGAACGGCGATCTCCCCCAGGGCGAATCGGGGGGCCCGGCGGTCCCGTTCCACGACTTCGGCCCGGACTACGAGGCCTCCCGGAAGGACCCGGGCGGCACCAGGATGGTCGCCGACAAGATCCTGGCCGCCCTCCTCGCCGGCCCCGGCCCCGAGGAGACCCGGGCAGGGCTCACCACCGCCCTGCCCCGCGGCGACGCCTCCCTGCGCGTCGAGCCGGTCACCTCCGGCACCGCGCGGGAAGGCCGCGCGCCCTACCGGCTGCGGGCCTCCTTCGCCGTCACCGGCCTGCCGGCCGGGGCGCTCGACCAACTGGTGTGCACGGCCGCGTTCGCCCTCGACGCGGGCGGCCGGGCCGACGTGACCGTCACCGGCCCCGACGGCAGCCTGCCCGCGCGGACCTGCGAAGGCTGAGCCGAGGCGGTCGGTCGGTCCGTCGGTCAGGAGCCTGACGGTCGTGCCGGTCTGCCGGTCGTGGGGTGGGTCGGCCGTGCCGGTCTGCCGGTCGGTCGTGATCCGCCTGGCGGCCGTGCCGGGCGCACCGGTCGCGGGCAGCCGTACGACGTCAGGCCGCGCGCAGCTCGGCCAGCACCGCGTCGGTGAACGCAGGCCACGCCTCCACCGCCCACGGACCGAAGGCCCGGTCCGTCAGCGCCACGCACGCGACCCGCGCGTCCGGGTCGATCCACAGGAACGTGCCCGACTGACCGAAGTGCCCGAACGTACGCGGAGAGGACGAGGCCCCCGTCCAGTGCGGCGACTTCCCGTCGCGGATCTCGAAGCCGAGGCCCCAGTCGTTGGGCCGCTGATGCCCGTACCCGGGCAGGATGCCCGTCAGGCCGGGGTGCGTCACCGTCATCGCGTCCAGCACCGTGCGGGCGTCGAGGAGCCGGGGCGCCTGCACCTCCGCCGCGAACCGCACCAGGTCGTCGACCGTCGACACGCCGTCCTTGGCGGGCGAACCGTCCAGCGTCGTCGACGCCATGCCGAGCGGCTCCAGGACCGCCTGGTGCAGATACTCGGCGAACGGGATGTCCGTGGCCTTGGCGACGTGGTCGCCGAGCACCTCGAATCCCGTGTTGGAGTAGATCCGGCGCGCACCCGGCGCCGCCATGGTCCGCGGCTCGTCGAAGGCAAGACCGGAGGTGTGGGCCAGCAGATGCCGCACGGTCGCACCCTCGGGCCCGGCCGGCTCGTCGAGGTCGATCGCACCCTCCTCGTACGCGACGAGGACGGCGTACGCCGCGAGCGGCTTGGTCACGGAGGCGAGCGGGAACCGCCGGCCGGTGGGACCGTGCGCCCCGGCCAGGGTGCCGTCCGCGCGGACGACGGCGGCGGCAGCGGTGGGGACGGGCCAGTTCTCGGTCAACGCCAGGCTCTGCATGCAGCCGAGCCTACTTGCTTGGAGTGCACTCCAAGGTTCTAGCGTGGGGGCCATGAGCGTGATCGCCCGCACGACCTCGCAGGACCCCGCGTTTCCCCGGCCCGAGGGCCAGGACCGCTACACCATCAGCGAGGTGGCCTCCTGGACCGGGCTGTCGGCCCACACCCTCCGCTGGTACGAGCGGATCGGGCTGATGCCGCACGTCGACCGTTCGCACACCGGTCAGCGCCGCTTCACCAACCGCGACCTGCGCTGGCTCACCTTCGTCGGCAAGCTCCGGCTGACCGGGATGCCGGTGGCCTCCATGGTCCGATACGCGGAGCTGGTCCGGGAGGGCGATCACACCTTCGCCGAGCGGCGCGAGCTGCTGGAGACCACCCGACGGGACGTGCTGTCCCGGATCGCGGAGCTCCAGGACACCCTCGCCGTTCTGGACATCAAGATCAGTCACTACGGGGAGGCATGACCCGATGAGCAGGATTTCCACGGTCCGGCTGGGCACGGACGGACCCGAGACCGGTGTCCAGGGCTTCGGTGCCATGGGCATCAGCGAGTTCTACGGCGACACGGACGAGGCCGCAGCACGCGACACCCTCGACGCGGCCCTGGAGGCCGGCGTCACCCTGATCGACACGGCGGACGTGTACGGGCAGGGCGCCAACGAGGAGTTCCTGGCGCCGTTCGTCGCCGCGCACCGCGACGAGATCGTCCTCGCCACCAAGTTCGCCATCGAGCGCCGCGCCGACGACCCGCACTACCGGGGGATCAACAACGACCCGGCGTACATCAGGAAGTCGGCCGAGGCCAGCCTGCGCCGTCTCGGCGTCGAGACCATCGACCTCTACTACATGCACCGGCGGGACCCGGCCGTCCCGCTCGCCGACTCGGTCGGCGCGATGGCGGAGCTGGTACGCGAGGGCAAGGTGCGGCACCTCGGGCTGAGCGAGGTCACCGGCGCGGAGCTGCGCGAGGCGCACGCCGTGCACCCGATCGCCGCCCTCCAGTCGGAGTGGTCCCTCTTCTCCCGGGACGTGGAGCGCAGCGCGGTCGGCGCGGCGGCGGAGCTGGGCGTGGCGCTCGTCCCCTACTCCCCGCTCGGCCGGGGCTTCCTCACCGGGGCGTTCGTGGACGCGTCCAAGGACCTGTCGGAGGGCGACTACCGCAAGTACCAGCCCCGGTTCTCGGGCGAGAACGCGGAGCGCAACGCGGCCCTCCTGGAGCCGGTCCTGAAGATCGCGGCGGCGCACGGGGCGACGGCGGCGCAGATCGCGCTGGCGTGGGTGCAGCAGCGGGCCTCGGTGCACGGCCTGACCGTCGTGCCGATCCCGGGCACCCGCAAGCGCGCCCGACTGGAGGAGAACGCGGCGGCCACCCGCATCACGCTGACGGAGGCGGAACTCGCGGAACTGGAGCCGATCGCGGCGAGGGTGGCGGGTGACCGGTACCCGGATATGAGCTCCACGGCGGCGGCCCGGGAGTAGGGACGGCGACGGCGCGGTCCCGCGCCGGGCCCGCTGTCGGTCCTGGCGCGGAGCCACGGAGGGCAGGAGAGCGGCGGGTGCGGAGCCGGTGGCGGCGTGGGAGCGGGAGCCGGGGCGCGGGCGCGGGCCCGACCCGGCCCCGCCCCCGGGGCGCCTGACCCGCCGGGTCCCGGTCAGGCCAGGCCGAGGGCGAAGGCCGCGAAGCCGGCCGCGAGGAGCCCGGCCGCCGCGCGGCGGGCCGTGCCGGTCCGTTCCCACGGGGACTCGAAGCCGCGCGCGTACCGCCCGACCAGGACGAGCAGAGCGGCGAAGAGCGGCATCCAGGCCAGCCGGGCGAGGATCCAGCCGACACTGTCCGGCGCCCCCACGAGCCCGGCGACCTCGCCCGCGTACGAGGCGGGGATCGCGGCGGCGAGCATCGCCGTCTGGTGCCAGCACAGGATCGTCATCGCCGACAGGTTGACCACGACGACCGGCGCCCACAGAGCGGGCCGCGTCAGCAGTTTCCCGATCCGGTCCCGCAGCAGGATCGCCGCGCCGCTCTGGGTGGCGGCGAGGGCGAGGACGAGCAGGGACGGCGGGTGGGAGTTGGTGCGGGCTTCGCCGGGGACGCCGACCATGGAGGCGGGATAGCCGAAGGCGAGCAGCAGGGCGGCGAAGAGCGCCGCGCCGCCGACGAGCAGCCCCCACGCGTGACGCCGGGCGAGCCGGCCCTCGGCCCAGGAGACGCCGAGCTGGTAGGCGAAGAGCCAGCCGGGAAGGATGGTGAGGACGCCGAGCCAGGACGGCACGGCCTCGGCGTACGGTCCGTAGCGCAGGAAGTCGACCACGGCGACGGAGCCGAGCAGCGGGACGGCGGCCCAGGCGCCCATGCGCCGGGCGGCGCGGAGGCACAGCGGGGTGAGGGCGGTGACGACGGTGTAGACCCCGACGAACCACAAGGGCTGGACGACCAGTGTGGACGCCGTCCGCAGGGTGTCACCGGGCACGCCGAACCCGTAGTGGAGCAGGGGGAGCAGGACGGCCCAGACGGCGGTGACGCCGAGGACGGGACGCCCGAGCCGGGCGAGGCGCTGCCGGAGCCAGTCGCCGGTGGAGCCCTTCCGCTTCCGGTACGACAGGGCCGAGGCGTAGCCGCCGACCAGGAAGAAGATCCCCAGCATCTGGAGGATCCAGCTGACGGGCGCGAGCGCGCCGAACGCGGACAGCGGGCTGGCGTTGTGCAGGGCCCCGTCCGAGGACAGGGTGAAACCGCCGAGGAGCCAGTGCCCGGTCGGCACGGCGAGCAGCGCGAGGGCGCGCAGGCCGTCGACGGCGCGGTCGCGGTGGGCGGGGGTCCGGTGCTCGATGCGCTGGGCGAGCCTGTTCATGAGACGTCCCCCTGGGCGATGGCGGCGAAGGTACGGAGCGAGCGGGTCCCGGGGGCGAAGTAACCGCCGTGACCGTGCGCGTCCTCGGCGGGGACGCGACGGGCGCCGAAGGCGGGGTCGGCGGGGTCCGCGCCGTGGCCGAGCCCCGCGAACCGCACGTAGGGGACCTTGTCGATCCAGTCGGAGGGGTCCTTGGCGGCCCAGACCCGGGCGTCGGTCCGCAGCTCGGAGACGTTGTCGGCGCGCATGCCGGGGGAACCGAGGACGACGAGGTCCTTGGCCTTCAGTCCAGGGGCGGCGAGGCCGCAGACGACGGAGCCGTAGCTGTGGCAGAAGACGGCCGGCTCGGCGGCGCCGACCGCGTCGAGCCCGTCGGCGAGCCGGGTGAGCCGCACGGCCCCGGCCTCGGCGAGGTCGCCGGTGGCGGCGTCCAGACCGACGCCGACGGGGGTGGTGTAACCGGCCCAGGCGATGACGGCCGTGTCGCCGCCGGTGGCGCGGTGGAGGGCGCCGGCCATGTCGGTGAGGGGAGCGAGGTTCCCGGCGTCGACGTCGGATCCCGGCACGACGACGGCGACGTGCGCGGCGGTGCGCAGGTCCCCCCGCACGACGGCGACCTGCCCCCGCCCCCGGGGGTCGTAGGCGAGGACCTGCTGCCCGGCGTAGCGGGGGCCCGCGGTGCGGGCGTTGGCCTCGTACCGCAGGGCGAGGGGGGCGCCGTCGAGGTTCCCCACGACGGAGGGGTGCGAGGCGGCGAGCTCCCGCTGCCGGGCGGGACTCAGCCCCGCGAAGAACGCGGCGGCCCGCGCGGCCGTCATCCCCTCCGGATCGGGCAGGCCGGCCGCCCGCCACGCCTCCACCCCGACCGGACCCCCGGTCACGGCCTGCTGCGCCCCGGCGGACGCCCACCCCGCCGTCCCGGCCACCACCGTGATGGTGAGCGCGACGGCCACCAGGGTCCTCTTGTAGCGGCGCATATGGCTGCCCTCCCTCTTCCGGTCTCTCGTGCGTGGCGAGAGGAAGGTAGGAAGAAGGTGGGTGACACCACGTCACCCCGGAGCGCCAACTCCGCCCTGGCACCGGGGTAGGGGGTGGACGAGGCGTCGGCCCCCCTGCGCGGGTGGGGCTTTCCCCCGGGGGAAAACCCGCGAGGGGAGGAGGCGGGAGGGCCGGTGCGGGCCGCTGGTGCGTCACCCCGCGGTCGCGCCGCGCGCCGACGTGCCGCGAAGGGCCGGGGCGGGGCACCCGGCCGCGTGGTTCAGCGGCCCCCGTCTCCCGGCGCCACCAGCCCCGACTCGTACGCGAAGATCACCGCCTGCGCCCGGTCCCGCAGGTCCAGCTTCGCCAGCACCCGGCCGATGTGCGTCTTCACCGTCTGCTCCGCGAGCACCAGCCGGTCCGCGATCTCCTGGTTCGACAGGCCCCGGGCGATCAGCCCCAGCACCTCCGTCTCCCGCGGCGTCAGCCCGTTGAGCCGCAGGGCCGCCCGGTCCCCCCGCGGCGCCGGCCGCGACGCGGCGAAGTCGGCGATCAGACGGCGCGTCACCGACGGCGCCAGCAGCGCCTCGCCCCCCGCCACCACCCGTACCGCCGCGATCAGGTCGGCCGGCGGCGCGTCCTTCAGCAGGAAGCCCGAGGCCCCCGCGCGCAGCGCCTCGTAGACGTAGTCGTCCACGTCGAACGTCGTCAGCATCAGGACCTTCGGACGGTGCACCACCCCCGCCGGCGGCGACAGGATCTCCCGCGCCGCCGCCAGTCCGTCCATCTCCGGCATCCGCACGTCCATCAGCACCACGTCCGGACGCGTCGACCGGGCGACCTCCACCCCCGCCCGCCCGTCCGGAGCCTCGCCCACCACGTCGATGTCGGCCTGCGCCGCGAGCAGCGCGGCGAACCCCGCGCGCACCATGGCCTGGTCGTCGACGATGATCACGCGGATGGGGGTCACGGAAGTCCGTCCTTCGTACGCAGCGGGAGCCGGGCCGCGACCCGGAAGCCGCCGTCCGGCAGCGGCCCGGTGTCCAGCGTGCCGCCGGTCAACCGTACGCGTTCCCGCATGCCCACCAGCCCGTGGCCCGTCCCCGGGCCGCCCTCCAGCGGCGCGGTGCGCCCGGCCCCTGGGCCGTTGACGACCAGGACGCTCAGCCAGCCGTCCTTCGCGCTCACCGAGACCCGGGTCCGGGCCCCCGGCGCGTGCCGTACGACGTTCGCGAGCGCCTCCTGCACGATCCGGTACGCGGACAGGTCCACCGCCTGCGGGACGCCGAGGTCCCCGAGGTCCGCCGCCAGCGACAACTCGGCCGGCAGCCCCGCCCGTACCGTCGCCTCGATCAGCTGCTGCACCCGGTCCAGGCCCGGCTGCGGGGCCCGTTCGCCCTCCGCGCCCTCGTTGCGGAGCACCACGAGGAGGCGCCGCATCTCGGCGAGCGACTCCCTCGCGCTCGCCGCGATGGAGGTGAACTCCTCCCGCGCCGCGTCGGGCAGGCCGGGGATGCGGTACGGCGCCGAGTCCGCCTGGACCGTGATCACCGACATGTGGTGGGCGACGACGTCGTGCAGCTCCCGTGCGATCCGGGCCCGTTCCTCCAGAACCGTGGTGCGCGCCCGTTCCTCTGCGGTGCGGCGCTCGGCGTCACCGCGCTCACGCAACGTCGCCGTGACGAGCAGGACGACACCGCTCAGGACGAAGAGGAGGACGTGGGTACCGTCGCCGCGCCGCTGCGAGATCAGCTCGAAAGCGAAGCCGACGGCGCCGGTCACCAGCCACACTCCGAGCAGCGCGCGACGCGACTCGCGCAGTCCGAGCGCGATCATCAGGGCGAGGTAGCCGACGACGGCCATCGGGGTCCACGGCCAGGCCCGCCCGTCGACCCCGTCGGCGCCGAGCAGGACCAGCGCGCCGGCGACGTCGGCGATGCCGATGATCCACCACGCCTGGAGGGGGCGGGTCACGGCGAGCAGCAGCGGGGCGGTCTGGGCGGTGGCGAGGGCGCCGGCGAGGGCGCCGTTGACCTGGTAGTCCTGGACGAGGACCGTGATGGTGACGGGGAGCAGCGAGGCGACGAAGGCCAGGGCCACTCCGTAGGGGAGGAGCCTCAGCCAGCGTTTCCGGGCGTGGGCGAGGAGGGGGGCGCCGGGCCGTGTCGGCGTCGCCAGGGCGACTCCGAAGGCCTGCATCACGCTCCGGGCGGGAGCGGTGAGCCGCGCGGCGCGAGCGGGGAACCCGGCGGCGGGGGCGGAGGCCGGTGCCGGGGTCTCGGGGCGCTCGGGGTCCCGGGGGGTCTCTGGGGCGGGGATCTCGGTACTCATGGCCCGCTCAGGTTAGGCAGGCTCGTCGCCGCGGGGCGTCATACCGAGGAGTCGTCCACCGCCCCTACCGAGGTATGACCCGCCCGGCCCGACGAGCCCGCCCGGACCACCGGGACCAGCCCGGCCCGGACCAGCCTGCCCGGACCAGCCCGCCCGGAGCACCCCGACCAGCCGGCCCCGCGCTCGGCCTAGGCCCGCCAGGCCCGCTGGCCAGGCCCGCCAGGCCCCCTGGCCTTCGGGGGCCGGGTCTCCGTACCGGCACGCCCGCCTCGGTACCCGCCCGCTCCGCCCCGCTCCGGCGCGATACGGTCCGGGCCCCGCCCCCTCACAGCTGCGCCAGCAGCTCCGTCTTCTTCGCCGTGAACTCCTCGTCCGTGACCAGCCCCGCCCGGTGCAGCTCCCCGAGGTGCCGGATCCGCTCCGCCACCCCCGCCGGGTCGAACCGTTCCGCCCCCAGTGGCGCCGCCACCCGTCCCGCGCCCCGGATCGCCGCGAGGACCGACGCGGCGAACGGCAGGGACTCGTGGACCAGGCCGTACCCGAGGCCGAAGACGACCGCCGCGGGGTCCCGGTCCACCTGCGCGTGCACCGGCTCGCCGCCCCGGGGCAGCAGCCGCAGGTAGCCGTCGAAGACGTCCGGCGAGCGCCACTCGACCCCGCCGAGATCCGATACCGAGAACGTCTGGTCCCCGGCTTTCCACTTCTCGGAGGACGCGCCCGTGCCGAACCAGCGGAACGTCACTTCCGAGGTGCCGTCGAAGCCGGCCCTCCCGTCGAAGGCCTTGAAGGACTGCGGTCCCTCCGGCGCCGCCACCAGGAAGCCGTCCGTCGACCCCGCGTCCCGCGGCAGCAGAGGTCGCAGCTCGTCCGCGTAGTACTCCGCCAAGGTCTCGCGCTCGGCCGGCAGCACCAGCCGGTAGGGGTCGCGCCCCTCCTTCAGCTGTCCCGCAGCCGCCTCCATCAGCGGATCGGCGCCCGGTCGCGGCACCGCGTGCAGCACGACGGTGCCCCGCTTGCCCGGGGACAGCGTCATGGACGCCAACGCCTCGTGCGGGATGCGTCGTTCGCGCAGCGCCTGGAACAGTTTCGGTGTGCGGATCCCCCGTTCGAAGCGGATGACGACGGCGTCGCTCTCGAACTCCCAGGTGGCATGAATTCCGGCCAGCACATCACCCATGTGCCTCATCGTATGTGCCGGGCGCCCACGCGTCGCCCCTCGGTGAAGGGCCGGTCCGGACGCGCTCTACGCGCGTCAGGCCCCTTCGGCACCGGAGATTCCACTGAGGCAAGCGCTGTCGGCGCTCGCGCAGGTCAGTGCGTGGTACGAACCGACCCCTATCGCGGCGAAGTTGTCGAGGCTGGCGGTGCCCGGCTCGAAATAGCCCGCGTGGCCGACGGCACCGGCCGCCGAGAGCAGCCGCGCCCCGAACTCCGGCGCCACCGGGTCCGCCCCGTGGCCGACTCCGCCGAACTCGAGGTGCGGCACGTCCTGGATCCAGTCGTCCGTGTCCCGCATGGCCCACACCCGGGCCCGGGTGGCCAGCTCGGCCGCACGGTGCACCCGCATGCCGGGGCTGCCGGCCACGGCCACGTCCGTCACCCGGGAGGGCAGCCGGGGCGCGGCGACCCCGCACAGCACGGAGCCGTAGCTGTGGCAGAAGAGGCTGACGCGCGAGGTGCCGGGCAGGGCGGAGGTCATGTCCACCAGACGTACGGCCCCGGTCTCCGCGAGCCGTCCGATGGCCGCGTCGATGCCGACCCCGACGGGTGCGGTGTAGTCGGCCCAGGCGATGACGGCGGTACGGGTGTGGGGCGCGGCCCGGCGTTCTGCGGCGTACAACGACTCGGCCATCCCGGCGGGGGCCGAGTACTTGCCGTGCGTCTTCTGGAAGGTGAGGAGATTGGTGTCGACCCCGGGCACGATCACCGAGACCCGCTGGGCCCGGTCCAGATCGCCGAGCACTTCGGCCGTGCGGCCGGAGCCGGTCGGGTCGAAGGACAGGATCTGCCGGCCGGGCCGCATGAGGGAGGCGAACCGGTGCACGCGCCGCAGGGTCTCGTGGCGCCCCGCCGCGGTAAGCCGGGCGTCTTTGACCCTCTCCTGCTCGGCGCTGTGCGCGCGGGCGAGGGCGAGCCGGTTGGCACGGTAGCGGAGCGTCACGGGAGTGCCGTTGAGGTTGCCGACGACATAGGGGTGGGCGTCGGCGAGCCGGACGCTCTGGGCCGGCCCGATCGAGGCGAAGAACGCGGCGATCGTACGGGCGGGGGAGGCCGGGTCGGGCAGGGCCCGCGGGCCGATCCGGTCGCGCGCCCACGCGGCGAGCGCGCTGTCCCGAGGCTGCGCCGGCCCGCGTTGATCACGGAGGGTCGTCCAGCCGGTGGTCGCCAGGAGGACGAACACGACGGCCAGCGCGAGCAGCATGCGCCACACGGAGAGGGTGGGGGAGGAATCGAAGGAAGTCACCGCGGCCCACCCTAGGAGACACGGCCACGGCGCCGCGCCGTCGGTGACGGGGATCACATCGACGGCCGGATGTGTGGTAACGCTCCGCGTGTGCGGCGGTACGCCGTGCGTGCGTCCGTACGCCTGACGCACGCCGTGTGCCGTGTGCGGACACACCGGTCCCGGGCGCGCCCGGTTGCCCTGCGCCGACGAGCCCGCGTCGGGTGAGGGCGGTCGGCGCGACGGGCGCGAGCCGGCGTCACGTGGCACGGCCGCCGTCCGTCGCGCCGGTCGCCCTCGGTCGTGTCGGTCGCGTCAGTCGCGCCAGTGCGGCTCGAGCGCCGGACCCAGGTGGTCCAGGTACCGCTCGGTCAGGGCACGGATCGCCTCCAGCGTCGGGTCCGTGCTCCGGCCCCACAGCTGTCCCGTCACCCGCATGACCCCGCTGAACGCCGCCACCGCGATGCGCGGCCGCGGGTCCTCGTCCACGTCCAGGCCCTCCCGCTCGGCGATCAGCCGGGCGATGGCGTCCTCCATCTCCGTGGAGCGGCGCAGATGGGTGGCGAGCAGCGCGGGTGTCGACTCGATCATCTGGAAGGTCCGCAGGTACAGCTCCACGGGCACGACCTCCATGATCGCCTCCCCGATGGTGTCCCAGGAGGCGAGCACGGCGTTGCGCATCGCGTCGAGCGGGCCCTCGTCGTCCGGCCGCTCGGCCAGCGCCCGGACGAACCGCTCCTCCACCATCTGCTGGACGGCGAAGGCCACCTCCTCCTTGGAGGCGAAGTAGCGGAAGAAGGTGCGCTGGGAGACCTCCACGGTGTCCACGATCTCGTCGACGGTGGTCTGCTCGTACCCCTGCGTCGTGAACAGCTCGAGGGCCACCCGGAGCAGCGCGTCGCGCGTGCGCTGCTTCTTCCGCTCCCGCAGCCCGGAAACCGTCACCGCCTGGTCCTCTTTCCGCCACTTTTCGACGCTGTGTGCAGCTCAGGGTACCTGTGAGCTACGTGACAGTTACCGACGCGTGAATCGCTTTGTCAATTGTCAGTGGCTGACATTATCCTCCTCCGTATGACTAGTCAGACCACCGTGGAAAAGGCCCCGCAGGGTCAGGGGGGCGCCGGGGAGCCTTCGCCGGCCCCGGCGAAGGGACTGCGAGGCCACCCCTGGCTGACCCTGTTCGCCGTCGCCATCGGCGTGATGATGGTGGCGCTCGACGGCACGATCGTCGCCATCGCCAACCCCGCCATCCAGAAGGACCTCGGCGCGTCGCTCGCCGACGTCCAGTGGATCACCAACGGATACCTGCTCGCGCTCGCCGTCGCCCTGATCACGGCCGGAAAGCTCGGTGACCGTTTCGGCCACCGCCAGACCTTCCTCATCGGCATCGCGGGCTTCGCCGCCGCTTCCGGCGCGATCGGCCTGTCCGACTCGATCGCGCTCGTGATCGCCTTCCGCGTCCTGCAGGGCCTCTTCGGCGCCCTGCTGATGCCGGCCGCGCTCGGCCTGCTCCGCGCCACCTTCCCCGCCGAGAAGCTGAACATGGCCATCGGCATCTGGGGCATGGTCATCGGCGCCTCCACCGCCGGCGGCCCGATCGTCGGCGGACTGCTCGTCGAGCACGTCAGCTGGCAGTCCGTCTTCTTCATCAACGTGCCGGTCGGCGTCCTCGCGCTCGCCTTCGGTCTGGTGATCCTCCGCGACCACCGTGCGGCGAACGCCCCGCGCTCCTTCGACATCGTCGGCATCCTGCTGCTCTCCGCGGCGATGGGCTCCCTCATCTGGGGCATCATCAAGGCCGGTGAGTCCTGGGGCTGGGCGAGCGGCAACACCTGGGGCTTCCTGGGCGGCGCCGTGCTGCTCTTCGCGCTCTTCGCCCTCTGGGAGACCAAGGTCAAGGAGCCGCTCATCCCGCTGGCGATGTTCCGCTCCGTCCCGCTGTCGGCCGGTGTGGTCCTGATGGTCCTGATGGCCTTCGCCTTCATGGGCGGCCTCTTCTTCGTGACCTTCTACCTCCAGGGCGTCAAGGGCCTCAGCCCCGTCGACAGCGGTCTGCACCTGCTGCCGCTGACCGCGATGATGATCGTCTCCTCGCCGCTGGCCGGCGCGCTGATCACCAAGTTCGGCCCGCGGATCCCGCTGGTCGGCGGCATGGTCTGCACGGCCGCCGCGATGTTCGGCATGATCACCCTCACCGAGGGGACGGGCACGTTCGCCATGTCCCTCTGGTTCGCCCTCCTCGGCCTGGGCCTCGCCCCGGTCATGGTCGGCGCGACCGAGGTCATCGTCGGCAACGCCCCGCTGGAGCTGTCCGGCGTGGCCGGCGGTCTCCAGCAGGCCGCCATGCAGGTCGGCGGCGCGCTCGGTACGGCCGTGCTCGGCGCGGTCATGTCCTCCAAGGTCTCCAGCGCGTTCGAGGAGAACTGGAAGGAGGCGGGCATCCCCGTCCCGGCCGACCCGAAGCTGGAGCAGGCCGCCGAGTTCGGCATGGTCCCGCCGGAGCTGGCCAAGGCGCCGGGGGTGACTCCCGACCTGTTCGAGACGATCGGCGGTGTCATCCACGACACCTTCATGGAGGGCATGGGACTGGCCTTCACCGTCGCCGGCGTCGTCGCCGTCGTCGCGGCGCTGGTCGCCACCCTGACCAAGCGCGGCGAGAACGCCGAGGCGGGCGCGGGCGCGGCCCACATCTGACCCCTGCGGCCGCCGGGCCGACCGATGAGTGAACGACCGCGTCCCGCGCGGTGACCGAGCAGCCCCGCCGGATCCGTCCGGCGGGGCTGTCACCTATCCGGGTGAACCGAGGGGAACCCCCCTTCCGGACGGAGGGTGCGATGGTCCACAGTTTCGACTACAGAGAGTGACGACAAACGGGGGGTTCACCGACATGCGTACGAAGACCGTTCTGACGACCGCCGCCCTGGCAGCCTGCCTGCTCGCCGCCGGGGCCGTGCCCGCCGCCACCGCCGGGACCACCACGACGACGGGGACGGTGGCGGCGGCCTCGGTGGGCACGGCCGCGGCGGGTGCGGGCCCGGCCCGCGGCGCGGTCGCTCCGGGGCCCCGGCTCGGCCCCTGCGCTCCTGGCCAGCTGTGCCTCTGGCCCAAGGCCGACTTCAAGGGCAGGGCGCTGGCCCACGAGCTGTCCGACACCGACATCGAGAGCTGCGTCCCGCTGCCCGCCGGCGCCACGGCCCAGGCCCTCGCCAACCGCACGGGACGGCCCGTGACGGTCTACCAGTCGGCCGAGTGCGCGGAGACCGGGGAGTTCGAGACCTATCCGGGCCGCGGGGTCTGGGTGCCGCAGGTCCCCTACCAGGTCAGAGCCTTCAAGATCTGGGAGCGCTAGCCGACCCGGCCGCCCCGGGCCGGGGAGCGGGGGCCGCCACGGGGCCGGGCTCGGGCACGGCGGGCATGGCGGCGGGCTCGGGCACGGCGGGCATGGCGGCGGGCTCGGGCATGGCGGCGGGCTCGGGCACGAGGACGGTCGCGTGCAGCGGCGTCGGTTCGGCGCGGGGCGTCGGCTCGACGCCGGACGCGGCGAGGCGGGCCACCTCCGCCCGCAGCTCCTTCACCTCGTGCGTCAGGGCTTCGAGCAGCTCCGTCTGCCGCCGCTCGGCGGCGTCGTCCCGGTCGAAACGGGAGATGAACCAGGCGGCGATGTTGGCGGTGACCACACCCAGCAGGGCGATCCCCGACAGCATCAGACCCACCGCCAGGACGCGCCCCAGACCGGTGGTCGGAGCGTGGTCGCCGTAGCCGACGGTCGTCATCGTCGTGAACGACCACCACACCGCGTCGCCCAGCGTCTTGATGTTCCCGTCGGGGGCCGTGCGCTCGACATGCAGCACGGCCAGGGAGCCGAACATCATCAGCCCGACCACCGCGCCCGCCACATAGACGGTGAGCGTGATCTGCGGCGCCATCCGGGCCCGCCGGCCCACGAGGAGGAGAGTGGAGACCAACCGCAGCAGCCGCAGCGGCTGCACCAGCGGCAGGAGGACCGCCAGCAGATCGAGGGGGTGGCGGCATACGAACAGCCACTTGGCCGGTGCCAGGGCGAACCGCACGACGTAGTCCACGGCGAACGCGACCCAGACGGCCCACTCGACGTGCCCGCACAGCCGGTGCACCCACGGGTCGGCGTCGGGCGTCACGATCGGCACGGCGTAGGCGACACCGAAGGCCACGGCGAGCCCCAGCAGCGGAGTCCGGGTGCGCGCTTCCCAGCGCAGCTGTGGGGTGGGTTCCTTCATGGCAGGCATCGTAGGGAACGCCGAAGGGCGGCGGGACCGCCGGTCCCACCGCCCCTCACCCGAAGGCGCGCGTCAGGCGTCGCCGCCGGCGGCGCCCGGGTCGGCCGCCGCGACGTCGAGCAGCTGATAGCGGTCGACGGCCTGCTTCAGGACCGACCGGTCGACCTTGCCCTCGCGGGCCAGCTCGGTGAGGACGGCCAGCACGATCGACTGGGCGTCGATGTGGAAGAAGCGCCGGGCGGCACCCCGCGTATCGGCGAAGCCGAAGCCGTCCGCGCCGAGCGACGTGTAGGTGCCGGGCACCCAGCGGGCGATCTGGTCCGGAACCGAACGCATCCAGTCGGAGACGGCCACGAACGGCCCCTGCGAGCCGGACAGCTTCCGCGTCACGTACGGGACGCGCTGCTCCTCCTCGGGGTGCAGGAGGTTGTGCCGGTCCACCTCCACGGCTTCCCGGCGCAGCTCGTTCCACGACGTCGCCGACCAGACGTCCGCCTTGACGTTCCACTCCTCGGCGAGGATCCGCTGCGCCTCGATCGCCCACGGCACCGCGACACCCGAGGCCATGATCTGCGCCGGCAGCTCGCCGGCCTCGCCCGCCTTGAAGCGGTAGATGCCCTTGAGGATGCCCTCGGCGTCCACGTTCTCGGGCTCCGCGGGGTGCTGGATCGGCTCGTTGTAGACGGTCAGGTAGTAGAAGACGTCCTCGGCGTCGGGCCCGTACATCCTCTTCAGGCCGTCCTGGACGATGTGCGCGATCTCGAAGCCGAAGGCCGGGTCGTAGGAGACGCAGCCGGGGTTGGTCGAGGCGAGCAGCTGGGAGTGGCCGTCCGCGTGCTGGAGGCCCTCACCGGTCAGCGTCGTCCGGCCGGCGGTGGCGCCCAGCACGAAGCCGCGGGCCAGCTGGTCGGCCATCTGCCAGAACTGGTCACCGGTCCGCTGGAAGCCGAACATCGAGTAGAAGACGTAGACCGGGATCAGCGGCTCGCCATGGGTGGCGTAGGCCGAACCCGCCGCGATCAGCGAGGCCGTGCAGCCGGCCTCGGAGATGCCGTCGTGCAGCATCTGGCCCGTCGGCGACTCCTTGTACGCGAGCAGCAGCTCGCGGTCCACGGCCTCGTACTGCTGCCCCAGCGGGTTGTAGATCTTGGCGCTCGGGAAGAACGAGTCCATGCCGAAGGTGCGGTACTCGTCCGGGGCGATCAGCACGAACCGCTTGCCGATCTCCTTGTCCCGCATGAGGTCCTTGAGCAGCCGGACGAACGCCATCGTGGTCGCGATCGACTGCTGGCCGGAGCCCTTCTTCACCGCGGCGTACGTCTTGTCCTCGGGAAGGTTCAGCGGCTGCGCGCGCACGACACGGGTCGGCACGTAGCCGCCGAGCGCCTTGCGGCGGTCGTGCATGTACTGGATCTCCTCGGACTTCCGCCCGGGGTGGTAGTACGGCGGCGCGCCGCCCTCCAGCTGCTGGTCCGTGATCGGGATGTGCAGCCGGTCGCGGAAGCGCTTGAGGTCGTCGACCGTCAGCTTCTTCATCTGGTGGGTCGCGTTGCGGCCCTCGAAGTTCGGGCCCAGCGTCCAGCCCTTGACGGTCTGCGCCAGGACCACGGTCGGCTGGCCCTTGTGCGCCTTGGCCGCCGCGAAGGCGGCGAAGATCTTCTTGTGGTCGTGACCGCCGCGGCCCAGGTGCAGGATCTGCTGGTCGGTCATGTTCTCGACCATCGAGCGGAGTCGCTGGTCGTCGCCGAAGAAGTGGTCGCGGATGTAGGCGCCGGTCTCGGTCGCGTACGTCTGGAACTGGCCGTCCGGCGTCGAGTTCAGCTTGTTGACCAGGATGCCGTCCCGGTCCTGGGCGAGCAGCGGGTCCCAGGAGCGGTCCCAGACCAGCTTGATGACGTTCCAGCCGGCGCCGCGGAACTGCGACTCCAGCTCCTGGATGATCTTGCCGTTGCCGCGCACCGGGCCGTCGAGCCGCTGCAGGTTGCAGTTGACGACGAAGGTCAGGTTGTCCAGGCCCTCGCGGGCGGCGATGGACAGCTGGCCCAGGGACTCCGGCTCGTCCATCTCGCCGTCGCCGAGGAAGGCCCAGACGTGCGACTTGGAGGTGTCGGCGATGCCGCGCGCCTCCATGTAGCGGTTCATCCGGGCCTGGTAGATCGCGCCGAGGGGGCCGAGGCCCATCGAGACGGTCGGGAACTCCCAGAAGTCCGGCATCAGACGCGGGTGCGGGTAGGACGACAGTCCGTTCGGGGCCTTCGACTTCTCCTGGCGGAACGCGTCGAGCTGCGCCTCGCTCAGCCGGTCGAGCAGATAGGCGCGGGCGTAGATGCCGGGGGAGGCGTGCCCCTGGAAGAAGATCTGGTCGCCGCCGTCGCCCTCGTCCTTGCCCCGGAAGAAGTGGTTGAAGCCGACGTCGTAGAGCGAGGCGGAGGAGGCGAACGTCGCGATGTGGCCGCCGACCCCGATGCCCGGCCGCTGGGCGCGCGAGACCATCACGGCCGCGTTCCAGCGGGTCGCGTTGAGGACCTTGCGCTCGATCTCCTCGTTGCCCGGGAAGAACGGCTCGTCGCGGGTGGCGATGGTGTTGACGTAGTCCGTGCTGCGCATCTCGGGCACGGCCACGCGCTTCTCGCGGGCTCGCTCGATCAGGCGGAGCATGAGGTAGCGGGCCCGCTCACGGCCCCGCTCGTCGACTGCGGCATCGAGGGAATCGAGCCATTCCTGGGTCTCCTCCGGATCGAAGTCCGGGACCTGGCTGGGAAGGCCGCCAATGATGATCGGATTGCGATCGGATCCGGAAGCCACGCTGTTCCTTCGCTGTTCGGTGGAGCCCACAGGAGGCAGGGGTGTCCATCGTGTACCCCGTCAGTGTCAAACGTCATCTCTACCGCGGGGTAACCCCCGAGGGGCGCCTGGTCGGGTCAAATCGCAACCTTACGCCCATCCCGCGCATGCGTTTCGTCCGCACGTTCGGCAGACTGAAACCGCGGAAGACCATAAACCGGTACGAAGCGTGTGTCCTCTATTACGGAGCGGAGTGGTTTCGGCTCGGAGGTTTCGGCGAGACGGCCCCAAACGTCACCGTTTCGGCGGTCTCGGCGGCCGGGTACTTGCGCGATCCGCCCAGCCCGTGTGGACTACGGCCAGCGCCGCGCGTACGCGCGTGGCCGAAGCATTTTCCGATACATGATCAGGAGGCAAGCCGTGAGCGCGACCGCGGACCACGCGGAGGAGCGGACCAACCCGGCAGCGAGGCTGGGGTTCGAGCCCGGACAGGTGGTCCAGGAGATCGGTTACGACGACGACGTCGACTTCGATCTCCGCGAAGGCATCGAGTCCATCATCGGGTCGGACCTCGCTGACGAGGACTACGACGACGTCGCCGACGCCGTCGTGCTCTGGTTCCGCGACGAGGACGGAGACCTGACGGACTCCCTGGTCGATGCCATCGGCCTGCTGGAGGACGGCGGGGTCGTTTGGCTCCTGACTCCGAAGACGGGCCGAGACGGCTACGTCGAGCCGAGCGACATCAGCGATGCCGCGCAGACCGCCGGCTTCTCCCAGACCAAGAGCATCAGCGTCGCCAAGGACTGGTCGGGCAGCCGACTGGTGGCACCCAAGCGCTGACCACAAGCAGCAGGAGCCCCCGCCGACCCCCGTCGGCGGGGGCTCTGTGCGTGGCCCCTCGAAGGGCCGTCCTAAGCTGTTCTCACCTGTTCGGTCCAATGAGGTCCACACAAGGTCCAGCGGAAGGACGCGTACGCATGGCGATCGAGGTCGGCACCAAGGCCCCGGAGTTCGAGCTCAAGGACAACCACGGCCGCACCGTGAGGCTCTCCGACTTCACGGGGGAGAAGAACGTGGTGCTGCTCTTCTACCCGTTCGCCTTCACCGGAGTCTGCACCGGCGAACTGTGCGAGCTGCGCGACAACCTGCCGAAGTTCGTCAACGACGACACGCAGCTCCTCGCCGTCTCCAACGACTCCATCCACACGCTGCGCGTCTTCGCCGACCAGGAGGGCCTCGACTACCCCCTGCTCTCCGACTTCTGGAAGCACGGCGAGGCCTCGCGCGCCTACGGCGTCTTCGACGAGGAGAAGGGCTGCGCCGTGCGCGGCACCTTCATCATCGACAAGGAGGGGGTCGTCCGCTGGAGCGTCGTCAACGCCCTCCCGGACGCCCGCGACCTCAACGACTACCTCAAGGCGCTCGACACTCTGTGAACATCGGGGTCAATCGTCTGTCTCGGCCGGGAACCCGTCACTAGGATCCAGTCGTTGATCCGATGCCAACGCACGACGGGGGCGCTGCCCCTGGAAACCAATGGAGGGACTCGTGGGAGTCAGCCTCAGCAAGGGCGGCAACGTCTCGCTGACCAAGGAGGCCCCTGGCCTGACCGCCGTCATCGTCGGTCTGGGCTGGGACGTCCGCACCACCACCGGGACGGACTTCGACCTCGACGCCAGCGCCATTCTGGTCAGCGCGGAGGGCAAGGTCCGCAACGACCAGGACTTCGTGTTCTTCAACAACCTGAAGAGCGCCGACGGCTCGGTCGAGCACACCGGTGACAACCTCACCGGCGAGGGCGAGGGCGACGACGAGCAGGTCAAGGTCAACCTGGCCACCGTGCCCGCCGACGTCGCCAAGGTCGTCTTCCCGGTGTCGATCTACGACGCCGAGAACCGCCAGCAGTCCTTCGGCCAGGTCCGCAACGCGTTCATCCGCGTCGTGAACCAGGCCGGCGGCGCCGAGATCGCGCGGTACGACCTGTCCGAGGACGCGTCGACCGAGACCGCCATGGTCTTCGGCGAGCTGTACCGCAACGGCGCGGAGTGGAAGTTCCGCGCGGTCGGTCAGGGGTATGCCTCGGGTCTGCGCGGCATCGCGCAGGACTTCGGCGTCAACGTCTGAGTCACGCGACACTGATCCGTCCGGCGCCGCACCTCTCGTGCGGCGCCGGACGTGCCTCACCACCAGCCTCATCAGCACCACAGGCGTCACAGGCATCACAAGCACCACCGGAGCGGGCGACGGCGCCACGGCGGTCGACAGCACCGGCAGCAGCAGCGGTACTCACCGGGGAGGAACCACATCATGGGCGTCACGCTCGCCAAGGGAGGCAACGTCTCCCTCTCCAAGGCCGCACCCAATCTCACCCAGGTGCTGGTCGGCCTCGGCTGGGACGCGCGCTCCACCACCGGAGCCGCCTTCGACCTCGACGCCAGCGCCCTGCTGTGCCAGTCGGGACGGGTGCTCGGCGACGAGTACTTCGTCTTCTACAACAACCTCACGAGCCCCGAGGGCTCCGTCGAACACACCGGGGACAACCTCACCGGCGAGGGTGACGGCGACGACGAGTCGCTCATCGTCGACCTGGTCAAGGTCCCGGCCCACTGCGACAAGATCATCTTCCCCGTCTCCATCCACGAG
The DNA here is from genome assembly GCF_040677675.1 of Streptomyces sp. NPDC053755. Taxonomy (NCBI): domain Bacteria; kingdom Bacillati; phylum Actinomycetota; class Actinomycetes; order Kitasatosporales; family Streptomycetaceae; genus Streptomyces; species Streptomyces sp. NPDC053755. The sequence goes on from NZ_JBFASK010000016.1 coordinate 68,280, forward strand.
GCCGACAACCGCGGCCAGACCTTCGGCCAGGTCAGCAACGCCTTCATCCGTGTGGTGAACCAGGCGGACGGCCAGGAACTGGCCCGTTACGACCTCTCCGAGGACGCCTCCACCGAGACCGCGATGATCTTCGGAGAGCTGTACCGGTACGGGGGTGAATGGAAGTTCCGGGCGGTGGGGCAGGGGTACGCGTCCGGACTCCGGGGCATCGCTCTAGACTTCGGGGTCAACGTTTCGTAAAGCCGCGTACTTACACGATGGGGTAGACAGTGGTACTGAAAACCTTCGGCTGGTCGTTCGCCATCACGGCGCTCGGACTGGTCGCAGCGGTGCTCTACGGGGGGTGGGAAGCGTTCGGGATCGTCGCGATCCTGTGCATCCTCGAGATCTCGCTTTCCTTCGACAACGCGGTGGTCAACGCCGGGATCCTGAAGAAGATGAATGCCTTCTGGCAGAAGATCTTCCTCACCATCGGCGTGCTCATCGCCGTCTTCGGCATGCGGCTGGTCTTCCCCGTCGTGATCGTCGCGATCAGCGCCAAGATCGGCCCCATCGAGGCCGTCGATCTCGCCCTCAACGACGCCGAGCGCTATGAGCAGCTCGTCACCGACGCCCACCCGTCGATCGCGGCCTTCGGCGGCATGTTCCTGCTGATGATCTTCCTCGACTTCATCTTCGAGGACCGTGACATCAAGTGGCTCGGCTGGCTGGAGCGCCCGCTCGCCAAGCTCGGCAAGGTCGACATGCTGTCGGTCTGCATCGCCCTGATCGTCCTGGCGATCAGCGCCATGACCTTCGCGACCCAGGCCCACCAGCACGGCGGCACGCACGTCGACAAGGCGGCGACCGTCCTGCTGTCCGGCGTCTTCGGCCTCATCACGTACCTCGTCGTCGGCGGTCTCTCGGGGTACTTCGAGAACAAGCTGGAGGAGGAAGAGGAGCGCGAGCACGAGGCCGAGGAAGAGGCCAAGCGCAGCGGCAAGAAGGTCGGCGTCGTGCAGCTCGCCGGCAAGGCGGCCTTCTTCATGTTCCTCTACCTCGAGGTCCTCGACGCGTCGTTCTCCTTCGACGGTGTCATCGGCGCCTTCGCCATCACCAACGACATCGTCCTGATGGCGCTCGGTCTCGGCGTCGGCGCCATGTACGTCCGTTCGCTGACGGTCTACCTCGTCCGCCAGGGCACCCTCGACGACTACGTCTACCTGGAGCACGGCGCGCACTACGCCATCGGCGCGCTCGCCGTGATCCTCATGATCTCCATCCGCTACCAGATCCCCGAGGTGGTCACCGGCCTCATCGGTGTCGCCCTCATCGGCTGGTCCTTCTGGTCCTCCGTCCGCCGCAACAGGGCACTCGCGGCAGCCGGGGGAAAAGCTGACTCCTCGGGCAAGACCGAGGTGTCATCCGGGGTGTGACACCCCCGTCATCGAGGAACGCTTCACCGAGGGGCGGCCGGTGCACCCGGCCGCCCCTCGGCGTGCGGGCGACCCCGTACGGACGGACACGCGCGCGCGGGCACGCGCGGGCGGACATCTCGGCAACGCGTGGGGGGTGGGGAGGCATGGCCTTCTGGGACGGCCTGTTTCCAGGCAGGACGGCGCAGTTCGACTCGGGCAGCGCCTCGACCAACTCGATCGACCTGACCAAACGGCGACCGTCGGTCTCGCTCACCAAACAGGGAGCCGCGACCGGCAATCTGCGCGTCAACCTCTCCTGGCGGATGCGCACCTCGGACATACAGGGCCGCTCCCGGCAGAGCGGCCGGCTGCTGCGCCACCCCTCCCAGCTCTTCAAGCCGGAGGTCGTCCAGGCGCACACCCAGGGAGTCGTCAACGTCGACCTGGACCTGGGATGCATGTACGAGCTGACGGACGGCAGCAAGGGCGTGGTGCAGCCGCTCGGCGGCTTCTTCGGCGCCCTGAACGCCCCGCCCTACGTGAACCTGAGCGGTGACGACCGGTTCGGCGGATCGTCGGGCGAGACGATCTTCGTCAATCTCGACCACAAGGACACGATCAAGCGCCTGCTGTTCTTCGTGTACATCTACGACCAGACGCCGGCCTTCGACCGCACCCACGCCAAGGTGACGCTCTACCCGAGCAACGGCCCGCGGATCGAGATCGAGCTGGAGGAGCGCGCTCCGCAGGCCCGCTCCTGCGCCGTCTTCACCGTCGAGAAGGTGAAGGACGAACTGATCGTCCGCCGCGAGGTGAAGTTCGTCTACGGCTTCCAGGCGGAGCTCGACCGGCTGTACGGGTGGGGCCTGCAGTGGGGGCGCGGCTACAAGACGAAGACCTGAGGTGACCCCGACACGCTCGGGCGCCCGCCCGTGGGCGCGCTCACGAACGCGCCCCCGTACGTACTCAGGGGCGGACGAACTGCGGGCCCATCGGAGGCAGCCGGAAGTTCGGGTCCGGAGCGGGCGCGGCCGCCGCGGCGGGCTGGGGGTAGCCGTAGCCCGGCTGCGCCGAGGACGGCTGGGGCGAGGGATATGGCTGCGGGTAGCCGTACGCGGGCTGCGGATAGCCGTAGGCCGGGGGAGTGGTCGGCTGCGGCGGTACGACGGGGGGCCCGGCCGGCGGAGCAGGAGCCGTCACGGGAGGGTGGACCACCGTCGCGTCCAGGTCGAGGTCCAGGTCCGGGTCCGGTCCGAGGTCCAGGTCAGGGGCGGCGGGGGTGTCCCGCGCGCCCTGGCCGTCCGTGGCCCCGCCCTGGCCCGCCTCGTCCGCGGCCTCGTCCACCGAGATGCCGAAGTCGGTGGCGAGACCGACGAGCCCGGTCGGGTAGCCCTGTCCCACGGCACGGAACTTCCAGGCGTCCCCGCGCCGGTACAGCTCGCCGCAGATGATCGCCGTCTCCTCGCCGGTCTCCGCCGTCACGTCGAACACGGCCAGCGGGTCCCGGTCCGGCGCGCCCGCGTCGTACAGCAGGATCCGCAGGTCACGGACGCTCCGGAAGGTGTCACCGTCCGAGGAGGCCGCGATCACCACCTGGTCGACGGACGGGTCGAGTCGGCCGAGATCGGCCTCGACCGTGTCGGTCAGGCCTTCGGCCACCCGCTTCTTCGGCAGCCGCCGCACCAGGCCCGAGGGGTGGCGCGGCTGGTTGTAGAAGACGAAGTCCTCGTCGGAGCGCACGCGCCCGTCGGTGCCGAGCAGCAGGGCCGAGGCGTCCACGTCGGGGACCCCGGGGCCCGGGGTCCAGCGGAGCACGGCCCGTACGGCCGCGGTGTCGAGAGGGACGTTCGAGCCCTTCAGCATCGCGTGCGTCATGACGGCCATCCTGCCTGCTGGGCCGACTCCCGGACAACGCGGGGGGCACGGCGAGCCGGGCGAGACCGATCGGATGCGGACGAGTTACCTGGATTTCATACGGGAAGGGAACTACGGACACCCGCACCTACGTACTATTACCGGCCACATGTCATCAGGGCCCGCAAAGGCAGTCGGGGGAGTTACATGCGTCATTTCGGGCACATCCCGTCCGCTTCGCGGGCCGGGCTGTTCCACCAGGAGCCGGCCGAGTTCACGGCCGACTCGCCCGCGAGCGTGCTCGCGGTGGCCTTGGGAGCCACGCTCTACAGCCCGGCCACCCGGCCCCGGCTCGCCGACGACGTGCGCAAACAGGCCGCCCGCGGGGTCGTCTCCATGGTGCTGTGCCTGGAGGATTCCATCGCCGACGCCGACGTGGAGGCCGCCGAGACGAACCTGGTCCGCCAGTTCGCCGACCTCGCCTCGGGCGGCGCACCCGCGGCCACCAGCGCGGACGTGCTCGCGAGGGCCGGTGCGGGCACCGGCCCGGACGCGCTCGGGAGAGCCGGCGCGGACCCCCGCGCCCCCGGCGCGGGCGAGGACCCCGAAGGCGCGGCCGCGGAAGTGCCGCTGCTCTTCATCCGGGTCCGCGAGCCCCGCCAGATCACCGACCTGGTCGCGCGCCTCGGCGAGAACGTCCGCCTGCTCTCCGGCTTCGTACTGCCCAAGTTCGACGAGTGCCGCGGCCGCGCCTTCCTGGAGGCCCTCACCGCCGCCGAGACGGCCTGCGGACGGCGACTTTTCGCCATGCCGGTCCTGGAGTCCCCCGAGCTGCTCCACCTCGAGACCCGGGCCGCGACCCTCGCCGGCATCGCCTCGATCGTCGACAAGCACCGCGACCGGGTCCTCGCCCTCCGGCTCGGCGTCACCGACTTCTGCTCCGCGTACGGACTGCGCCGCTCGCCCGACATGACGGCGTACGACGTCCAGCTCGTCGCCCACGTCATCGCCGACGTCGTCAACGTCCTCGGCCGCTCCGACGGCAGCGGCTTCACCATCACCGGACCCGTCTGGGAGTACTTCCGGCTCGGCGAACGCATGTTCAAGCCGCAGCTGCGCCGCAGCCCCTTCCTGGAGGGCAGCGCGGAGGACCTGCGTACGGCCCTCATCGAGCACGACCTCGACGGGCTGCTGCGCGAGATCGAACTCGACCGGGCCAACGGCCTGCTCGGCAAGACCTGCATCCACCCCACCCACGTGGTGCCCGTGCACGCGCTCTCCGTCGTCAGCCACGAGGAGTTCAGCGACGCCCAGGACATCCTGCGCCCCGAGCGGGGCGGGGGCGGAGTGATGCGCTCCGCGTACACGAACAAGATGAACGAAGTGAAGCCGCATCGCGCGTGGGCCGAACGCACCCTCCTGCGCGCCGAGGTCTTCGGCGTCGCACGCGAGGACGTCGGCTTCGTGGATCTGCTGACCGCCGGACTGGCCGGCTGACGAAGGGTGATTGACGACGTGGTGTGGTCGGGAACATGGGTCGCCGAGCGACTCGGTGTCGAACTGGTCGGCGACGAGAAGCTCCCGGGCCTGTTGGGCCTCGCACTGCGCCGCAACCCCAAGAGGGCGCACCTGCTCGTCTCCCACGTGCTGGGCAAGCACATACCCCAGCGCCCCACGGTCGTGTACGGCTCCGGCTTCGCCCTCGGCGAGCGCGTACGCGACCTGCTGGGCGGCGAGGAGGCCGGGCGGGCCGTCGTCGTCGGCTACGCCGAGACGGCGACCGCCCTCGGCCACGCGGTCGCCGACGGCCTCGGGTCCGCGCCCTACCTGCACTCCACCCGGCGCCCGGTGGAGGGCGTGGCACGGGCCGGCGGCTTCGAGGAGTCCCACTCGCACGCCACCTCGCACCTGCTGCTCCCGGAGGACCCGAAGCTGCTGGCGGGCGAGGGGCCCCTCGTCCTCGTCGACGACGAGTTCTCCACCGGCAACACCGTCCTCAACACCATCCGGGACCTGCACGAGCGCTACCCCCGCGACCGGTACGTGGTCGTCGCCCTCGTCGACATGCGCTCGCCCGCCGATCACGGCCGCCTGGAGGCCTTCGCGCGGGAGATCGGCGCCCGCGTCGACCTCGTGGCCGGCGCGGCGGGCACGGTACGGCTCCCGGACGGCGTCCTGGAGAAGGGCCAGGCCCTGGTGGCGCAGTACGAGACCGCGCCGGCCCCCGCCCCCCTGCCGCCCGCCGGCAGCCGCCCCGTACGGGTCGAGCTCGGCTGGCCCGACGGCGTCCCGGACGGAGGCCGCCACGGCTTCACCGTCTCGCACGCCCTGGCGCTGACGGACGCCCTGCCGGCCATGGCGGACCGCCTGGCCACCGCCCTCGACGAGGCGCCCGGCCGCGGCTCCTCCGGGTCCTCCTCCGCCGGCCCTTCCGCCGCCGGCCCGTCCGCCGACGGCCCCGCGCCCCGACCCGCCTCCGGCCGTCGTGTCCTCGTCCTCGGCTTCGAGGAGCTGATGTACGCGCCGCTGCGCCTGGCCGTCGCGCTGGAGCGCGCCGGACACGACGTCGCGTACTCCACCACCACCCGCTCGCCCGTCCTGGCCGTCGACGACCCCGGCTACGCCATACGCACCCGCCTCGTCTTCCCCGCCCACGACGCGCCCGCCGACGGACCCGGCCCGCGCTACGCCTACAACGTCGCGGGCGCCGGCTTCGACGCCGTCGTCGCCGTGGTCGACTCCGCCGCCGACACCCCCGAGCTGCACGCCCCGGACGGCCTTCTGGCGCAGCTCGCCGCGCACATCCCGCACGTGGTGCTCGCCGTCGTACCGACCTACCAGCCCACCGCTTCCCCCGAAAGGGCGTCCATGCTGCCCGAGCCCCTCCGCGGCCCCGCCTTCTCCTCGTACGCGCCGGAGGAGGTCGGCTGGCTGCTCCAGGACCTCTCGGACGTCGAACTGGAGGCCCCGACCGAGGAGCGCGAGGAGGCCATCCAGAGCGGCGGCGCCCACTACGCCGAGTCGCTGCCGGTCGAATACCAGCCCAGCGCGCAGTACCAGGAGCTGTTCCACGCCGCCCTGGAGACCTCCGCGGCCCGCATCGCCCGCGCCGTCGGCGCCGTCACCGAGACCGTCCTCGCCGAACGGTCCGGCCGGGGCAGCGGCACGCCCGTGCTCGTCTCCCTCGCCCGCGCCGGGACCCCCGTCGGCGTCCTGATGCGCCGCTGGGCACAGGCCCGCCACGGCCTCGACCTCCCGCACTACGCCGTCTCCATCGTGCGCGGGCGCGGCATCGACGCCAACGCCCTGCGCTGGCTCGCCGCCCACCACGACCCCGCCGACGTCGTCTTCGTCGACGGCTGGACCGGCAAGGGCGCCATCACCCGCGAACTCGCCGAGGCGCTCGAGGACTTCCCCGGTTTCGACCCGGAGATCGCCGTCCTCGCCGACCCCGGCTCCTGCGTCCGCACCTACGGCACCCGCGAGGACTTCCTCATCCCCTCCGCCTGCCTCAACTCCACCGTCTCCGGCCTGATATCGCGCACGGTCCTGCGCGCCGACCTGGTCGGCCCCGACGACTTCCACGGCGGGAAGTTCTACCGCGAGCTGGCCGGCGCCGACGTGTCCCGCGACTTCCTCGACGCCGTCGCCGCCCGCTTCGACGAGGTCGTCGACGCCGTCGACACCGACGTCAAGGAACTGCTCGCCGCCGACCGGACCCCCACCTGGGAGGGCTGGGCGGCCGTCGAGCGGATCAGCGAGGAGTACGGCATCCACGACGTCAACCTGGTCAAGCCGGGCGTCGGCGAGACCACCCGGGTCCTGCTGCGCCGCGTTCCCTGGAAGATCCTCGCCCAGCGCGGCGCGGGCGCCGACCTCGCCCACGTACGCCTCCTCGCCGAACAGCGCGGGGTGCCCGTCGAGGAGGTCGACGGCCTCCCGTACACCTGCGTCGGCCTCATCCACCCCCAGTACACGCGCGGCGCCACGGGCGCCGACGGGAAGGCGGTGGTCTCCCAGTGAGTACCGACACCGTGATGGTCGCCAGCGACCTCGACCGTACGCTGATCTACTCCGCCGCCGCCCTCGCCCTCGGCATGCCCGACGCACAGGCGCCCCGGCTGCTCAGCATCGAGGTCCACGAGTCCAAGCCGCTGTCGTACCTCACCGAGGACGCGGCCGTGCTGCTGGCGGAGGTGTCCGCGGAATCCGTCTTCGTCCCCACCACGACCCGGACCCGCAAGCAGTACCAGCGCATCCAACTGCCCGGCCCCGCACCGAAGTACGCCATCTGCGCCAACGGCGGGCACCTCCTGGTGGACGGCGTCACCGACCGCGACTGGCACGACGGCGTCCTGCGGCGGCTCGCCGACGAGTGCGCTCCGCTCGCCGAGATCCGCGCTTACTTCACCGCCACCACCGACCTGTCCTGGGTGCGCAAGCACCGGGTCGCCGAGGACCTCTTCGCATACCTCGTCGTGGAGCGCGAGCGGCTGCCGGAGGAGTGGCTGAAGCGGTTCGGCGACTGGGCCGACGACCGTGGCTGGACCGTCTCCCTCCAGGGCCGCAAGGTGTACGCCGTACCGAAGCCGCTCACCAAGAGCGCGGCGATGCGCGAGGTCGCCCGCCGCACCGGGGCCGGTCTCACCCTGGCCGCCGGGGACTCCCTCCTCGACGCCGACCTGCTGCTCGCCGCCGACCGCGCCTGGCGCCCCGGCCACGGCGAACTCGCCGACAGCGGCTGGACCGCGCCACACCTCGACGTCCTCGCCGAACGGGGCGTCGCGGCGGGCGAGGAGATCCTGCGCCGCTTCCTGTCCACGATCCGCACCCACCGCGCGACACCCTCCCCCCTCGACGCGGCGGCCCTCCCCCTCGGCGGAGCGCCCGCCGCCGGGGGGCCGACCGCCCTGCCCGACCCGGCCTGAGGTTTCCCGGCACAGACTGGGCATCACCGGCCGGGTCTGAGGTCTGTCCGGAGCGGCGTCAGCGTCGCGAGCCGGTCGTGGGGTCCCTCGTCGGGGAGGGGAGGGTCAACGGCCCGGCCTGAGGCTTCCCGTGCGGAGCGCGGGTCTCCGGCCGGACACGAGGTTCCCGGGAGTGGAGCGCGGGTCTCCGGCCGGGCGTGAGGCCTCCCCGGCCTCCCCGGCCTCCCCGGCCTCCGCGCCGCCGACGGTGCGGTTTTCCGCAGTGCGGGAGGCCGCCGGCTCCGGCTAGCGTGGCCGGTCATGGGGAACCTGGGGGGACATCTCACGCACCGGCTCCTGACGGCCGTCGGCCTCGCCCTCGGGGCCGGCACCGCGGTCGCCGGGCTGCTCGGCGCCGTCGCCGGCGGGCTCGTCCTGCTGCCGGTGCTCGCCTGGCCGCGAGGGCGCGCCGCCGCCCAGCGGCGGCTGACCGCCGCCGCCCGCCCCCTGGCCCATCTGGAGCGGTGGCGGCTCGACCGGCTCCTCGGCGCGCGCCTGCCCGGCTCCCGGCCGGACGGCGCGGCCCTGCGCCACCTGGCCGCCCGCTGGCCCCTCGGCCTCCTCGGCGGGGTCGTGCTGGCCTGCGCCGCGTACGGCCTCGGCCTCGGCACCTTCGGCCTCTTCGGCTGGCTGATCACCGACATCGACTACCCGGGCCTCGTCGCCCTCGCCGGCCTCGGCGGGCTGTTCCTGCTCTTCCTCGCCGACCAGGGCGCCACGGGGGTGGCCTCGCTGGAAGCCCGGCTGGCCCACCACTTCCTCGGGCCCCGCCACGCCGACGCGCTGGAGGCCAGGATCGCCCAGCTCGCCGCCAGCCGGGCCGAGGTCATGGACGTCGTCCACGACGAGCGCCGCCGTATCGAGCGCGACCTCCACGACGGCGTACAGCAGCGGCTCGTCGCCCTCGGCATGCTCCTCGGACGGGCCCGCCGCAGCAAGGACCCCGCACAGGCCGCCGAACTGCTGCTCCAGGCCCACGAGGAGAGCCGGCGGGCATTGGCCGACCTCCGCGAGGTGGCCTGGCGGGTCTACCCGACGGTCCTGGACGAGGCGGGCCTGCGGGCCGCCCTGGAGGCGCTCGCCGAGCGCGGCCCGCTGCCGGTCGGGCTCGTCTACGACGCGCCCGGGCCCCTGCCGAGGGCGGTGGAGACGGTCGCGTACTTCGTCGTCTCGGAAGCGGCCACCAACGTGGTCAAGCATGCGGGAGCGAGTCGCATGGACGTTCGGGTGACCCTGGAGAACGGAGTGTTGGACGTGCGCGTGCGCGACGACGGGACGGGCGGCGCTGACGCCGCCGGCAGCGGTCTGACCGGCCTCGCGAGCCGGGCGGCCGCACTGGACGGACGGCTCGCGGTGGACAGCCCGGTGGGCGGGCCGACGGTCGTACGGGCGGAGCTGCCGTGCGGGTGATGCTCGCCGAGGACTCGACCCTGCTGAGGGAGGGGCTCGTACGGCTCCTGGCCGAGGAGGGCCACGAGGTGACGGCCGCCGTCGGCAACGCCGTCGAACTGCTCGCCGCGGTGGCGGGCGACCCGCCGGACGTGGTCGTCGCGGACGTCCGGATGCCGCCCACGCACACCGACGAGGGGCTGCGCGCCGCCCTGGAGATCCGCCGGACGTGGCCTCGGATCGGAGTGCTCGTCCTCTCGCAGTACGTGGAGCGGCGGTACGCGACCGAGCTGCTGACCGGCGAGCCCGAGGGGCCGGGAGCCGTCGGCTATCTGCTCAAGGACCGGGTGGCGCAGGTCGACGAGTTCCTGGAGGCACTGGGACGCGTGGGGGAGGGCCGCACCGCGTTCGACCCCGAGGTCGTCCGCCGCCTTCTGGTCCGCTCCTCCCACACGGATCCGCTGTCCCGGCTGACACCCCGGGAGGGGGAGGTCCTGGCGGCGATGGCGCAGGGGCACACGAACGCGGCGATCGCCGCCCGGCTGCACGTCTCGCAGAGCGCGGTGGAGAAACACATCAACGCGATCTTCGACAAGCTGGAGCTGACGGGCCGGGGAGAGGGCTACAGCCGCAGGGTCCTGGCTGTGCTGCGCTACCTCGGCAGCTGAGCCGGCGGCCCGTCTCCGGCCGCGGTCCCCGGCCGGAGACGGAGGACCGCCGGCGGGGCCGCCGCAGCCCCGCCGGCGGACGGGTCAGCCGCAGCAGCCGCCACCGCAGCACCCGCCACCGCCACCGGAGGCCGGCGCGGGGCCACCACCGGTCGCCGTACCACCCACGGCGACGGCGGAGAGCAGCTTGACGGTGTCGTCGTGCCCCTCGGGGCAGGCGGCGGGGGCGGAGGACTCGGCCATGGGGCGGCTGAGTTCGAAGGTGTCGCCGCAGGTCCGGCAGCGGTATTCGTAACGAGGCATACGGACAGGCTAACGGCCGCCGCTGCCGCCCCCGCCCCGTTCCTCCCGGATGAGCTCGACGACCCGCGCGGCGGTGGCGCGGACGGCCTCCAGCTCGGTGAGGAAGTGCCAGTAGTCGGGGTGGCGGCCGCTGTCGAGGGCGGCGACCGCCCGGTCGAGACGGGCGACGCCGTCGTCGAGAGGCCGGGCGTGCCGGGGGTCGGGAGTGGTGCGGCCGGCCATGGCGAGCCGCTGCGCGTCCCGCACGGCGAAGCGGGCGCGGTCGATCTCGTGCTGCGGGTCCTGGGCGACGGCGTCGAGACGGCGCAGCCGGTCGCCGGCGGCGGAGACGGCCTCGTCGGTGTGGTCGAGCAGGGCACGGGCGGTGGCCAGCAGACTCGTCGCGTCGGGCCAGCGCTGCTCGGCACGGGCCGCGGCGGCCTCCTTCAGCCGCTCCTCGGCCTGCCGGACGCTCTCGGCGGCCTGGTCGGGGACGTACTGCAGGTCCTGCCAGCAGGCGGCGGAGAAACGCCGACGGAGCTCGGAGAGGACGGGCTCGACAGCGCCGGCCCGGGTGGTCAGCGCCTGCGCGCGCGTCCGCAGGGAGACCAGGCGCTTGTCGGTCTCGGCGGCGCGCTCGGGCAGCCGCTCGGCCTCGGAGCGCACGGCCTCCGCGTCCCGCAGGAGGCTGTCGGCGCGCTGGAGGGTCGCGGGGACGCCGTGGCGGCCGGCGCCTTCGTTCAGCTTCGTGAGATCGGGGCCCAGCGCGGCGAGCCGCGCCGCGAGGTCGTCGGCGCGCAGACCCGCCTCCCGCGCCGCGTCGAGAGCGTCGCTCGCGGCGCGCAGCGCCTGCCGGGCCCGCTCGACGGCGGGAGCGAGCCGGGCGAGCTGGGTCTCCGCCTTGTCGAGCAGCGGCCCGAGCCCCTGCTCGAACCGGTCCAGCTCTCCCTTGACCCCGACGAGCTCGTCCCTGGCCCGCGTCAGCTCGGTCATGGCCCGCACGGCGGTGGCCGAGTCCAGCTCGTCCCGGTCGAGATCGTGGGCGTCGACGGCGGCGATGTACGCGTGACTGACCTCGTCGATCCGCCGCCCGAGATCGGCGAAGCCGTCGACGGCGCGGCGGGCTGCGGGGGAGTCGTCGACGGCACTGATCGTCTCGATGGAGATCCGCAGGTCGCGCTGGGCGGTGTCCAGCTCGTAGAACGCGGCCGCGGCGGCGTCCTTGGCGGCCTGCGCCTCGGCGCGCTGGCTCTCGCCCCGCCCGCCGAACCAGCGCCGGGTGCCACCACCGGCGAAGGCGGCGGGAAGAAGGGCGAGCCCGAGAAGCGGAAGCGCGAACGCGAACCCCAGGCCGCCGGGGATCCGCGGAGACGCCGAACCGGCCGCCCCGCCCCTCGCGTGAGTCGCCGCCACGTACCTCTCCCGTGCTGTGATCGCCGCGCTGCCCGGTCCGGTTCATTCTCCCACCAGGTAGTGACGAACACACGAGGCCTTTAGTTCGCGCTCCGCACCACGACTTCTCCGTTGTCACTGCGCGCGGTCACGACGTGCCCGGATCCCTTCGCGGTCGGGACGTCGACACGGACCTCGCCGTTGTCGCTGCGCGCGTCGACGTCGTATGTCCCCCGCGGCAGGGTGATGTCGATCTCCCCGTTGTCGCTGCCGGCCTCCACGCTGCTCGGCACCGCGCGGAGCGCGAGCCGTACGGCCCCGTTGTCGGAACGGGCGACGATCCGCTGCGAGGTGGTGTCGCCCTCGACGACGACCTCGCCGTTGCCACTGGACAGATCGAGCGCGCCGGAGGCGTCGCGTACCAGGACGGCGCCGTTGTCGGCCCGCACCGTCACGGGGGTGTCGAACCCGTCGGCCGTCACCTTCCCGTTGTCGTCCTCCACGACGAGGGCCACTCCACGGGGCACCTGGACGCGGTGCACGGAGTCGCAGTCACTGGCGAGCGCGTCGCACTCGACCCGCAGCGTCAGCCGCCCACCCTCCATCCGCCACACCGGCTCGGGCCCGGACCCCATGAACACCCACCCGTCGACCTGCCGGCTGACCCGCACGTCCTCGATGTCGGCGGGCACGAGCTCCAGCTCGGTGTCGTCGGCGTCGATCGTCAGCGTCCCCCCGGAGAACGCGAACCTCTTCGCCTCCACGGGCGCCCCCTCGACATCCGCGTCGCCACAACCGGTGACCCCGAGAGCGATGACGACGGCCCCGCCGACGGCGAGGAGCGTACGGATACGGCGACGAGCGACCATGACGAACCATCCCCCAGGTAACGCGCTGACTGTCCCCCCACGGTACGAACCCCCACCCCACCCCCGCGATCCGGCGACCCACCGCCCCGGGGGTGGGGCTACCCCCCGGGCCATCACGGGTTTGCGGGACCCACCCGTGGGCCATGTACGCTGTTGCCTCATTCCACGGGTGCGTAGCTCAGGGGTAGAGCGCTGCTCTTACAAAGCAGATGTCGGCGGTTCGAAACCGTCCGCGCCCACCAGCACAAAGGCCCCTCGCCGATCATGGCGAGGGGCCTTTGACGTTTACTTCTGACAGCAGTGGGGGCGGTCGATCAGGACCGGGGCGGCTCATGAGCAGCCGGTCCGAGTGCTTCGCGCTGGGTGTCCTGGACGGCGTGCGTGTAGACAGTGCGCGGTCGGCGCTGGCAGGTGATCTCTTGGCCATCGACGAAGCCCGACCGTCGGTTAGGCCCCGGACGCATCTCCGGGCCGCCCCCGGACAGGTCGGGGATGCAGCCATTCCCTTCAGAGCTGGAACCCCCGGAAGCCGACCGCGCGTTGGAGAGCTTAGGCGTCGGCACTGACAACGTCCTGTCCCGTGGTTGGCCGTTCGGCGCGGCCGTACCGCGGCCGTGCAGGTCACGAGCTCAATGACCCCGAGCACCCCGTCTCCGTGATGGCCGGCAGGGACTCGGTCGGGGGAGCCCCGGACTTTCGGCGGCGACGACCGCGCACCGGGGGTACAGGAACCCGTCGGACGACCGCGGGAACGGGCTGCCCCTTTCGGACGTCAGGTCCCCGGCAGAGTGCCGAACTACTCCTGATCCAGGCGGTGGAGCGCCTCGGCGTGACGTTCCGCGAAGCCGGCGATGTCGGAGACGGGGCGGCGGCTCAGCCCCTCGGCGAGGCGGTGGCAGGTCTCGTCGGTGGCTTCGCCGTTCAGGGCGGCTGTCAGTGCCCAGAGGTCCGCCTATGTCATTCTCGCGGGCGCAGGATGTCAGGCCGGTCCGACAGTCGAGGGGTGCGGATCTGCGTGGTCGTACCGGATGCCGAGGCGGTCATCGGCGGTGGGCGCTCCGCGCCTCGCGGTCGGGGGTGCGCACAGCGGGGCGAAGGCCCAGGCAGCCGGTGCCGGATCGGGTGCCTGGGCCTGGGGTGCGGGGGAAGTGACGTACCGGCGCGCCGGGGCGGCCCTACCGGACGACGACGTTGTGCGCCGGGATGATCGTCGGCTGTACGTCGGCGTGGCCGAGGTCCGCGAGGATCGGGCCGAAGGCCTTCGCGTGGGTTTCGAGGGCCTCCGGGCTCTCCCAGACCTCGGTGACGCGGAAGCCTCCGTCGACCGGGCCCGCCGCGTGGGAGATGAGGCCCGGGTTCGGGAGGTCGGCGAACCGGGTGAAGCCCTGTCCGTCGGTCACGCGTGCGATGACGGTGTCGTAGAGCTCCTGCCCGGCGTCAGGGAAGTCGAAGGTGACGATGATGGCCATGTGGGTGCCCCTGTCTCGGTCCGCCGCGGGGTTGCGGCAACGACCGCGACCCTAGCTCTACGTGACCGGAGACGTGCGCAGAGCGACGAAAGATCCCTCGACAGGTGACACGGCCAGGGCGCGGGTCACCGGGGCCGCCGCCTCTTCACGAGCCGGCCAGGACCTCCCCGGCCATGACCTGGGGAGGGTGGGGGAGCAGGGACGCCAGGTTGTCCCGCACGAAGTCCGCCGCCCTCGCGATCGATTCCTCGGCGCCGGCCCGGTCCTCGAAGACGCTGGTCGAGACCATGACCCCGTCGCCGGCGTCGACCCAGTAGTACGCCACGAACCCGGGAACCTGCCGCATGAGCGGCACGAACCCCTCCTTCACGCGGCGTCCCGCCTCGGCCGGATCCGTCACCCCTTCGTACCGCCGGACTGCTGCGTACATCACCGAGCTCCTCGTGGAGGGGGAAGGGTCCTTGTTCTGCTGTGACGTCGTACCTCCCGCATCGACCGTGCGGCGCGCGCGGCGCGCGGCCGTCACCTGAAGGGCCGTGCAGGGTGATCCGAACGGCGCCTTGGGGGAGGGACGCGCGGACCGGTGCGAGGGCGCTCGGCGGGGGGCGGTCAGCTGTCCAGGAAGACGACCGAGCGCAGCTTCAGGCGGTCCGTGGCCGGGTTGCCGTGGGGGCGGAGGGTCCAGGCGTCGCCGGTGCAGTCGGGCTCGGTGAAGACCAGGGCGAAGGCGTCGGTGTCGTTGTGCGGGGCGAAGGCGGGGGCGGAGGCGTCGTGGTCCGCGGCCTCGGGGAGGGTGATGCAGACGTCGCTCTCCGGGTCGTGGAGCGTGATCGTCCGGGCATCGCCGTTCAGGCCGAGGTACCTGTAGCCGAAGTCGCCGGTGGCCGCGTGGGCGGGCGTGGCGAGCACGGCGGTCAGGGCGAGGGCGCCGCAAGCGGACGCGAGGGTGTGGCGAAGACGCATGGTGGGGCTCGTTCCCGGGGGCGGTAAGGAAAGGTCTCCCCGACCTTTACCGCCCTTCGCGCGAGGCCAGTCGACGGGTCTTCGGTGAAAGCTTTCCTCCTCACTCGTCAGGACCATCCCGAGATGCCCGCGCCTCCCGCGCACCGGCCGCACATCGTCCGGCGCCGGCGGATCGGAGTGTGATCGGATAGGCGTATGAGCACTCGGACCCTGTACCTGTTCAGCAGCGCCGCGCCACCCGTGTTCGACATCGCCCGTGTGGTCGAGGACGCACAGGCCGACGGCTGGGATGTGTGTCTCGGGCTGACACCCACCGCCGCCCGGTGGCTCGGGCCCTCCCTCGACGGGCTCGCGGCGCTCACCGGGCATCCGGTGCGCTGGGACTACAGGTTGCCCGGCGAGCCGGAGGTCTGGCCGCAGCCGGATGCCGTGCTGGCCGCGCCGCTGACGTTCGGCACGTTCAATCGGTGGGCGCTGGGGATCACCGACACGTACGTTGTGGGGGTGATGGCGGAGGGGATCGGCAAGCGGATCCCGATGGTGGCGATGCCGTGCGTCAACGCGGCGTACGTTCAGCATCCGCAGTTCGAGCGGTCGGTGGCGACGCTGCGCGGCGCCGGCGTGACGGTGCTGTACGGGGAGGACGGATTCCTGCCCCATCACCCCGGTCAGGGCGACCCGGCGGCTTACCCGTGGCGGGTGGCGCTGGACGCGGTGCGCGACCTGCCGTCCCGCGTCTGACCCGGCTGCCGCCCGCGCCCGCCCCGGCTACCTGATGCCGTCCGCGTCGTTGACGTGGACGACGGGCGGGGCCTTCGGGGCGTGGGGGCCGTCGAGGGTGAGGAAGGCGGCACGGGTGCGGTTGTTCCGGCGGGTACACGCTTCGTAGACCACGCGCTGCCGGGGGTTGGCCGCCGTGTGGTGGTAGGCGTGCTTCCCCACCAGGTCGCAGTTCCGGTAGGTGACCACGCCCGGGTTCGTGTACTCGTGAGCGACGAGCGAGGGCGAGTGCGGCTGGAAGCCCAGCGCCGTGTCGGAGCAGCCGTCGAAGACCGTCTGGCCGGCCCACCTCGACTCGATGACCTTGGACGTCGCGTGCCGCAGCTCGAAGCGGACGGCGCGGACGTTGAGGTGCTGCACCGAGTCGTGGTGGCCGGCGGTCGGGAAGTGGAAGAAGCGGGAGGTGCCGCCGTCGGGGCGCCGGCCCTTGATGACGAAGGAACCGCTCTCGACGCTGATGAAACCGCCCTTGTCGGCGCGGACGAAGTCGCCGTGGTCGTACTCGATCTTGCAGCCGGTGAACCAGTAGTTGAGGAACTGGTCCTGCTGCGGCCGGCTCGGGGTCATGCCGATGCGGAGGAAGGCGTCGGCGTAGGCGCCGTTGACGTGGCAGTTCGTCCAGAACATCTCGGAGTTCGTGTTGCTGGCCTGGGGCCCGTCCAGGCCTATGCCCCGTTGCCAGGTGCCGCGCCACTCGCAGTTCGTCCATCCCCAGTCCTGGCAGGCGCCCGTCGACGACGAGTACAGGTACGACGCCTTCGGGTTGGTCGAACGGAAGCTGACGTCGTACCAGCGCACGCCCATCCACCGGTCCTTGTTGACCAGCAGCGGCTCCGGCCCGGTCATGACGATCTCCGACGCCCGTTTGCCGATGCCCCGCACCGTCAGGCCCTGTGCGCGGCCCGCGACGGGGCGCATGATGCTGCCCGACACCGTGTACACGCCCGCCAGGAGGATGTCGGTCGTCGCGACCGGCACCCCGCCGCCGGCATCGCGGACGAGCCGCTTGTCGACGTCGGCGAACAGCTTCCTGAAGGCGTCCGTCGCGTCCTTGCCGGGGGCGGCGCCGTAGTCCTCGGGGCGAACCGTGACCATGTCCCCCACCTCCTCCTCGCCGGGATCTACCCGCCGTGCGGGGGCCGCAGCCGCGTGGGGGACGGCGCACGGGGTCACTCGCGCGGCGCGGGAGGCGTCGGGGCGGCGGCCGGGTGCCCGGCCCGAGCGCCGCGGTGGACTCGGCGGATGGCCACGGACACCCCGCCCATCACCGTGCTCGGATCCGCCCCGCCGTACCCGCGTGCCGGAAACCCCTGTTCCGGCTACCTTCGTCGAAGGCGGCGGCGCACGGGTGTGGGTGGACGCCGGGAGCGGGGCGCTCGGGGAACAGCAGCGGTACGTCGGGCTCGGGGAGGCCGACGCCGTCTGGATCTCGCATCTGCACGCCGACCGCGCCGGCCTGCTCACCGCGTACTACGGGCTCCTCGACGCCGGCATCCGGCGGGAGTCGCCCTGCCCCTCTACGGGCCGCCGGGGACCACCGACCGGCCGGCCGGATTCCTCACCGACGGGGCGGTGCGCAGTCCCGTCGAGTCCGCCTTCGCGGTGGAGGAACTGTACGACGGACACGAGGCGCGCGTCGGCGGTCCAGTGCTGCGGAGCGGGGCCGTCGAGCACGGGTTGCCCGCCTTCGCGCTGCGCGTCGAGGACGGGGAGGGACGGAGCCTCGCGTACTCCGGCGACTGCGAGCCGTGCCCCGCGCTCGTCGAGATCGCCCGTGACTGCGGGCTGTTCGTCTGCGAGGCCGACGGCGAGGGGAGCGGTCACCACTCCGCGGCGCAGGCCGGCCGGTCCGCGGCCGAGGCCGGGGCGGAACGACGGGTGGTCACCCATGCGGGCCCGGGGACGGCGCCGGAACAGGCGGTGCGGTGAGCGGCAGAGCGCTTCCGCGGGGGCGTGGGGTACGCGGCGCCCGGCAGCGTCCTCGCCGTCACGCGTCGAAGTCGTACTCCAGGACGTACGACGCCGAGTCCAGCGTCATCTCGTTGAGTTCGACCGCGACGCCCTTGTCCGTGAACGCCGTACGGCTGATGAGGATGACCGGCGTGCCGAAGCCGAGTGCCAGCCGCGCCGACTCGTCGGCCGTGGGCATCCGGCAGCGGATCTCCTCGCGGAAGCGGACCGGCTGGTGGCCCAGCTCGGCGAGCCGGGCGTAGGTGCCGCCGGGGCCGGTGTCCGGGGTGGTGATCGGGGTGCCCTGGGTGAGGGCGGCCGGGAGGTACGACACCGAGAGCAGCACCGGCTTGTCGTCCAGGACGAAGCGGCGGCTGCGCACGCACACCGGCGCGTCCGGCGGGAGCTCCAGCGCCGCCGCCACCCTGGAGCCCGCCGTGGCCTCGTCCACCTCGATCTGGTCCACCTCCAGCGCCCGGTCCTCGATGTCCGCCGACCAGACCGAGCGGCCCGTGCTCCAGTGCTCGCGTGCGAGGCGGGGGATGCCGCGGCGGCGCAGCGGGCGGAAGGTCCGGACGAAGACGCCGGCGCCCTTGCGGGCCTCGGCGAGTCCCTCGTTGCGCAGGACGGAGAGGGCCTGCCGGGCGGTCATACGGGCGACCTCGTAGGTCGTCATGAGGTCGTTCTCGCCGGGGAGCCGGTCGCCGGGGGCGAAGGCGCCTGACTGGATGGCGGTCCTCAACTCGTCGGCGATCCGTTGGTACTTGGGCCGACGACCGCTGTTCCGGTCAGTCATGGGTGGGCCTCTCCCTTCGTCTGCGGGACACCCTACGGCGCACTCCCGAGCGGTGGTGCACGCCTGCGGGCCGACGTGAGCGGCCGATCCATCCATCGGGGGACATCTCTAGAGATACGTTGACAGGGAAGGGGCGCACGGCTTCTCTGGGGTGTATCTCTAGAGAGCTGGGACGGACAGGATTCCGGGACGGAGGCGATTCGTGCAGCCCTTGCCACTGCCCGAGGCCGGTGACCTCGTACGCGACGCCGCCACCGGGCGGGTCGGGTTCTATCTGGACAGCGTCGCGGGACGGTGCCTGATCCGGCCCGTCGACGGCGGCCGCGCCTGGGAGGCGGAGCCCGCGGACGTGCAGCCCGCGACACCCCTGAGGGAGCTGCGGGCCCGGGCCGCGGAGATCAACGCCAGGAGCAGGCGCGCCCTCGGAGGCTGAGCGTTCACGGAAGGCCGGCCGCGCGGTCGCCGCGCGGGCCCTCGCTCGTCGCCGAGCCGGTCCGGGCGGTGGTCGAGCCGTCGCCTACCGTTGTCAGTCGGTGGTCGAGCCGTCGCCGACCGTTGTCAGTGGGGCGCGTCACACTGGAGGCATGTGCCGCAGCATCAAGACCCTCCGACCGCCCGTCCTGCCCGAAGAGGCCACCGAGGACGACATCCACGCCGCCGCCCTGCAGTACGTCCGCAAGGTCTCCGGCTTCCGCGCGCCCGCCGCGCACAACCGGGAGGTGTTCGACCGGGCCGTGGAGGAGATCGCCCAGGCCACCGCACGGCTCCTCGACGGGCTGGAGGTCCGGGGCGGCCACAGACCGGCCCGAGAGACGCACGCCGGGACCGACGGGCAGGGTGAGCAGCACCGGACGCATGCCGAACACGACGGACACGACGGGCACGACGGGCATCGGCCCGCCAGGCGCGACGGGCGGCGTGAGCGCGGAAGCCAGGGCGCGAAGGGCCCGGTCAAGAAGCAGGAGCGGGAGCCGCAGCCGGACGCCGTATGACGTAGGCCGCCAGCGTTCCCGCGAGGAAGAGCGCGAGGACCGAGACCCCCGCGCTGAACCAGGTCGCGCCCAGCCACTGCCCGCCCAGCCAGCCCAGGCCCACGCTGTAGCCCGCCCAGGCCACCCCCGCCAGCGCCGACCACGGCAGGAACTCCTCGATCCGGCGCTTCGCCGCGCCCGCTCCGAGGGAGACCACCGACCGGCCGGCCGGGGCGAACCGCGCGATCACGACGAGCAGTCCGCCGCCCCGCGCCAGCGTCGCGCCGAGACGTTCCTGCGCCAGGGTCAGCCGTCGCGAGCGGGCGATGGCCCGGTCGAGCCGGGCCCCGCCCCGCCAGGCCAGGCGGTACGCCGCGAAGTCGCCGAGGACGGAGGCCGTGGCCGCGCAGAGGAGCAGCGGCAGTACGGAAGGGACGTCCGGGGACGCGGCCGTGGCCGTCGCGGCCGCCGTGGCGGCCGTGATCACCAGGATCCCGCTCGGCAGCACGGGCAGGAAGACGTCGAGAAGTACCGACGTCACCACCGCCGCGTAGATCCACGGGCCCGCGGTCAGCGACCGCAGTGACCCCATGCTGTCGAACACGTTCACAGGGTCAGAGCGTACGCGGGGCCGCCGGAGCGGTGGGGGACGGGGTGGGGGCGCGGTGGAGGAGGGGTGACGGACCTTCGTACGCCACGGGGGCCGGAAACCGCCGTCGCGGCTTCCGGCCCCCGTGAGCGAGCGGACGGGGTCATGCCGCCGCCGGTGCGCGCTTCTCCTCGGGGCGGGCCGGCTCGGCACCCCGCGCGCCGAACAGCCGGTCGAGGGCCAGGGCGCCGGGGCCGGTGAAGACCAGCAGCAGGAAGGCCCAGCAGAAGAGCGCCGCGCCCTCGCCGCTGTTCTGCAGCGGGAAGAGCGCCTCGGGCTGGTGGACGGTGAAGTACGCGTACGCCATCGAGCCGGAGGCGACGAACGCGGCGCTGCGCGTGCCCACTCCGGCCAGGACCAGGACACCGGCGACGAGCTGGATCGCGGCCGCGTACCAGCCCGGCCAGGCGCCGGCCTCGACGGTGCCGCCGCCCATCGCGCCGCCGAGGACGCCGAAGAGCGAGGCGGCGCCGTGGCTGGCGAAGAGCAGGCCGACGACGATGCGGAACAGCCCGAGCGCGTACGGCTGGGCCTGGTGCAGGCGGTTGACGGGACGGGGCATGGGGACGGACTCCTTCGGTCGGGTCCGTTCGCGGGGAACGGAACGCGGGGGGCGGAACCGATGAGGCCGTCAGGTTAGGCACCCCTCAGTAATACTTGCAAGTTCAACATTCGACCGGTCCGCATCTGTGGCGAGCCTCACCCGGCGTCGTCGCGCCGACGCCCCACGTCCCGCCGGTCCGCGCCGCCGCCCTCGTGGAGGACCCGCTCGTCGACCGTCACCAGTCGTTCCGCCTCGCGCGCTTGACGCAAGGTCAGGTGGGCCCGGCGGCCGCGGAGCGTCAGTGTCATCAGCTGGTTCCCGAACCACGGACCCCCGGTCTTGCGCCAGCCGACCACCGGCCGGCCCACCCGGCCGTGCCGGGCGAGCGCCCGCCCCAGGGCCCGGCCCAGCCGGCTCCAGCCGAAGCGGAAGCCGAGCCGGATGGAGGCGGGGACCGCGTTGTGCAGCGGCGAGCAGGTCAGTTGCGCCACGTGCGCCACCGGAGTCTCACCGGGGACTCTCCCGTCCGCCCACCTGGGCTCCGCCACGTACGCGTGGTGCACGTCTCCGGACAGCACGCACACGGTCGCGGGGGCCCCGGGGCCGCCGGCCGCCTCCGCGATCAGCCTCGTCAGCGACTCGAAGGACGCGGGGAACGCCGCCCAGTGCTCCAGGTCGGCTCCCCGGCGCACCCGCTCCCCGAGGCGTGCCCAGCGGCCGCGGGGTCCGCCCCGTTCGCCCCGGCACAGCGCCGCGTTCCAGGCCTCGGCGTCGTGGACGAGCGGCGGCAGCAGCCAGGGAAGGGAGGTACCGATGAGGAGGTGGTCGTACGAGCCCCGGTCGGCGAGCGCCTGCTCGCGTACCCAGCCCGCCTCGGCCGGGTCGAGCATCGCCCGGGCGTCCTCCTTCAGGACGCGGGCCGCCCTGGTGTCGACCATCAGCAGCCGGGTCCGGCCGAAGTCCCGCCGGTAGCTCCAGCGCACGCACGCCGGATCGCCGTCCGCCTCGGCCGCGAACCGCCGCAGCCGCTCCGTACCGTCGGGCACGGCGCACACCTCGGCGTACAGGGGATCCGCCGCCAGCTCGGCGGGGGAGAGATTGCCGAGATGCTGGTACACCCAGTACGACATCAGCCCGCTCAGGATCCGCTCGCGCCACCAGGGCGTGGCCCGCATCCCCGCCAGCCAGGCCGCGCTGGTGTTCCAGTCGTCGATGACGTCGTGATCGTCGAAGATCATGCAGCTGGGCACGGTGGACAGCAGCCAGCGGACCTCGGGCTCGCGCCACGACTCGTCGTAGAGCCAGGTGTACTCCTCGTAGTCCCCGACCTCGGAGCCCGGCGCGTCGCGCGGATCACGGCGCGAGGCGAGGCGGCGGCGGGTGGCCTCGGAGGTCTCGTCGGCGTACACCTGGTCGCCCAGGAGTACCAGCACGTCGGGGCGCTCGACGGCGGCACCGGAGCCCTCGTCCGGTCCGGTGGTCTCGGCCGTTCCGGCGGCATCCGCCGTGCCGGTGCTGTCCGCCGCCGCCGCGGCGAGGGCGGTCGCCAGGGTGTCGAGGGCGTCCGGGCCTACGGGGTCGTGGCCGCTCGCGGGCTTCGCCGCCCAGCGGCAGGAGCCGAAGGCGACCCGCAGCTCCTCCTCCCGTCCCGGAGCGAAGGTGCGGATGGTGCTCCGCGGGAAGGGCGAGTCGGGCAGCGGCCAGACGCGTCGGCCGTCCAGCAGCACCTCGTACGGTGTCGCCTTGCCCGGTGTCAGGCCGGTCACCGGGATGAGGGCGTAGTGGTGACCGGCGATCTGGAACGTACGCGCACGGCCGCCGGCCCCGTCCGCGCACCGGATCTCCGCCGCGCTGGGGCGGTCCGCCTCGACCCACACCGTCGCGCTGTCGCCCGTCACGCCGTCGACGTACCGCAGCACGGGTCCGAGCCTGAGCGCCGCGCCGGGTCCTGGCGCCTCGTTGAGTCCGAGTCCGAATCCGAGTCCGGGCCCGGGCCCGAGTCCGACGTCCATCGTTGATTCCCCTCCGTCGTTCCGCCGTACGGTACGGAACGACGGAGGGAGCAGGAAGCTTTCCCCGCGCGTCGTCAGCGGCCGCCGGGGATGGTCAGCAGCCGTTGAGGACGGACTGGAGGGTGCTCTTCTCCGCGGAGTCGACGCTCAGCTTCCAGTGGTACTTCACGTGGACCCACATGCGGGCGTACGTACAGCGGTACCCGGTGAGCGACGGCATCCACTCCGCCGGGTCCAGGTCGCCCTTGGCCTGGTTGACGTTGTCCGTGACGGCGATGAGCTGCGGACGGGTGAGGTCGTTGGCGAACGCCTGGCGCTGGGTGGTGGTCCAGGAGTTGGCGCCCGAGCGCCAGGCCTCGGAGAGCGCCACGACGTGGTCGATGTCGAGGTCGGACGCGGCGGTCCAGGTGGCGCCGTCGTACGCGGAGTACCAGGTGCCGCTGACGGCGGCGCAGCTCGAGTCCTGGACGACGTTGACGCCGTCACGCTTGAGGACGACCTCGCGGGTGTTGCAGGCGCCCGACTGGGTGCTCCAGTGGGGGAAGAGATCCCGGCTGTAGCCGGTGGAGGAACCTTCCGCCTTCACCGTGAGCGAGGCGAGGTACGTACGGGCGGTGGCGGCGCTGACCGGAGTGGGCGGCGCGGCCTGGGCGGCGGGGGCGGCCGCGAGGAGGCCGGTGGCGGTGAGGGCGGCGGTGGCGGTGAGGGCGCCCGCGCGACGGACGGATCGACGCGCGTAGACACTGGCGGCGAGCATGTGAACTCCCTTGGGTTGGGGGACCTTGGCCGTGCCGTCCGTCCGGCGGGCGCCGGGCGGCCCGGTCATCGTGGGGGCGCCGGGTTTCGGTAGGGGGTGCGCCAGGTAACAGGGTGACGACATGAGCACGTCACATCAAGAGGTGGGAAGGGTGTGACGGAGCGACAGATTCCTTTTCTCCGCCTAGGGTTGCCGCGTGCTTCTGGACGTCAATGTCACCTTCGGGGTGGTTCTCGCCCTTCTGCTCGCCGCGGCCGCGGGGGTGGTCGCCGTCGCGCGGCTGGGGCGGGCGCGGGACAGCCTGATCGCCGGAGCGCGGGCGGCCGTCCAGCTGGTGGCCGTCTCGCTGGTGATCGGCTGGGTGATGCGCCACGTGCCGCTGCTGCTGGGTTTCCTGCTGCTGATGTTCGCGGTCGCGGTGTGGACGTCCGGCCGGCGGATCGTTCCCGCGCCGGGGCGCGGCTGGTGGTGGACCGGCGCTCCGATCGCGGCGGGCGTCGTGCCCGTCGTGGCGGCGCTGGTGGCGACCGGACTCGTGCCGGTGCGGGGCATCGCGCTCATCCCGGTGACCGGGATCCTCATCGGCGGGGCGCTGACGGCCACGGTGCTCGGAGGGCGGCGCGCGCTGGACGAACTGGAGACGCGGCGGAGCGAGGTGGAGGCCGGCCTGGCTCTGGGCCTCCTCCTGCGCGAAGCCCGCCTGGAGGTGGCGAGGAAGGCGGCCTCGGACGCGCTGCTGCCGGGGCTCGACCAGACCAGGACGGTGGGTTTGGTGACCCTGCCGGGCGCGTTCGTCGGCATGCTCCTCGGCGGCGCGTCACCGTGGGAGGCGGGAGCGGTGCAGCTGTTCGTCCTGGTCGCCCTGATGGTGGTCCAGGCGGTGGCGGTCGCGGTGGTGCTGGAACTCGTCGCGCGGGGGAGGCTGGCGCGGGCGCCGCGGTGACACGGTGACGCGGGGGTTCTTGAGGTGCGTCGGCCGCCGGGGCGCCGAGCGGGTCGGGCGCGGGGCCGAGGCGGGGGCGCCGCGGTGACACGGTGGCGCGGGGATGCCGTGCGGTGGCGGTGCGGGGGAGGCCGACGAGGTCGGGCGTCCGGACTCCGGCGGGGCGGGACGTCGGGACGTCGCCCCCCGGGCGTAGGACTCCGGGGGGGCGGGGCATCGAGGCCCGACCGCGGCCGGGCGCCGGGACTCCCGCCCCGGCCAGGGCGTTACGCCAGGACCGTCAGCTCGATCGTGCCGTCCGCCGCCGGAGTGACCCGCAGGGCCGTCAGGTCCTCGACGTGTACGTCCGGGGCGAAGGCCGCCGCGCGCGGCCCCACGCCCACGACCCGCATGCCCGCCGCCCGGCCCGCCTGGATACCGGCCTCGGAGTCCTCGAAGACGACGCAGTCCGCCGGGTCGAAGCCCAGCTCGGCCGCGCCCTTGAGGAAGCCCTCCGGGTCCGGCTTGCTGGCGCCGACGCACTCCGCGGTGACGCGCACGTCCGGCATCCGCAGCGCCGCCGCGCCCATCCGCGCCCGGGCGAGGGCGGCGTCGGCCGAGGTCACCAGGGCGTGCGGCAGGGAGGCGATGACGTCCATGAAGGCGGGGGCGCCCGGGACCGGCACGACACCGTCCAGGTCGGCGGTCTCCTCGGCCAGCATCACCCGGTTGTCCGCGTGGTTCTCCTCCATGGGCCGGTCGGGGAGGAGGACGGCCATGGTCGCGTACCCCTGGCGGCCGTGGACGACCTTGAGCGCCTGCTCGGGGTCGAGACCGTGGCGGACGGCCCAGCGGCGCCAGCAGCGCTCCACGACGGCGTCGGAGTTGACGAGCGTGCCGTCCATGTCGAGGAGGAGGGCGCGGGCGGTGAGCGTTGCCGGGGTGACGGCGGCCATGAACGGTCTCCAAAAGGGGTGGGAGGAGAACGAAGTGGACCCGCTCACCGGTCAGGGAGTGCGAGCGGGGCCACTTTGTTCCTCCACGATACAAAACGGGGGGCCGTCACGCCAAACTCGTCCCGGATGGCGGACCTCACCCGTCGGTCTCCGCCTCCAGCGCACGGCGCGTGTGCGGACCGTAGACGCCCGGCGGATCCTCGCGGATGTACTTGTACGACTGGTAGCGCGCGACCGCCTCCTCGACGTCGTCGTCGTACCGGCCGTCCGCCCGGCCGTCGTACGCCCACACCTGGCGCAGCCGTCGCTGCAGCTCCTTGACCTCGCTGCCGTAGTCCCCGGGGCGCAGGGTCGGTTCCTCGGCGGTCTGCGTCGGGGCCACGGCCGGGGCGGAGGGGCTCCGGCTCGCGGACGGCGACGGCGGGCCGGCCGGCGAGGAGGAGGTCGCCGGGCCGCCCGAGGGCGAGGCGGAGGGGCTCGCCGTACGGGCGGACGGCGAGGCGGAGGCGGAGGGGGTGGCCGAGGGTGAGGAGGTGGCGGAGGCCGACGCCGAGGGTGAGGGGGTCGGGGACTCCGAGACGGCGACGTTCTCGGACGGGCTCGTGGTGACCGTGGGCACCGCCGCCCGGTCGTCGGTCTCCTGTCCGCCGTCGAGCAGCCCCGCAGCGAGGGCCGCCGTGCCGATCACCGCCACGGCTACGGCCGCCGCCAGCGCCACGAGCGCGCCGCGTCGGCGGGTGGCGGGCCGTTCCTCCCCAAGCTCGCGTGGGTGGCTCCCGGTGAAGTCCGGGTCGCCGACGACTCCGCGCAGGAGCAGCGGCATCGTCTCGGAGGGGGCGCCGGCCCGAGGCGCGCCGGCCGTGAAGGGCGCGGCCGTGAAGGGTGCGGGTGTGGGAGCCGGTCCCGTCACGGGCAGAGGCGCCGTCTCCTCCACCGACGACGGCCCCGACGCCCCCGACGGCGTCGACTCGGGCGCCGACAGTGGCGCCGGTGACGGTGAGTCCGGCTGCGGGTGCGGGTGCGGTTGCGGCTGTGCTCGCGGCGGCCTCGGCCCCGGCGGCTCGTCTCCCCCCGACGACACCGGTCCCGCGCCGCCCGGCCCCGGTACCTCAAGTGGCGGTACGGGAGCCCCTCCGTACGCCTCCGTCGGCGGTTCCAGCGTCACGTACGGCCGAATCCGCAGCGGGTCGAAATCCTCCGCCGCCGCTATCTCCGCCCGGACACAGGCGCAGCCCGGTCTCTGTACGCCACAGTCTGGACAGACGTGTCCGCTCACAGTGGGTCCCCTCCCCATTCCGATGCGAGCGATTATGCAGGCCGCCCCTCGCGGTACAGGAACAGCCGTTCCCTTCGGCGGGCCATAACGGGACATAACGATCAGGATGGGGGGTACGCAATCCGCGGAGGAGACCCGAGGAGAGTGCCCATGGCCCAGGAAGTACGCACGCCGGACGTCGGCGGGGGCCCCGAGCCCGGGGAGGGGCAGAGCCACCGGACCGTCATCGTCGCGATCGGCGCGCTGCTGCTCGGCATGCTGCTCGCCGCGCTCGACCAGACCATCGTCTCCACGGCCCTGCCGACGATCGTCAGCGAACTCGGCGGCATGGAGCACCTGTCGTGGGTCGTCACCGCCTACATGCTGGCGTCGACGGCGGCCACCCCCCTGTGGGGCAAGCTCGGCGACCAGTACGGCCGCAAGAAGCTCTTCCAGGCCGCGATCGTCATCTTCCTGCTGGGCTCCGTCCTCTGCGGCATCGCCCAGAACATGCCGCAGCTCATCGCCTTCCGCGCCGTCCAGGGACTCGGCGGCGGCGGCCTCATGGTCCTGTCCATGGCCATCGTCGGAGACCTCGTCTCACCACGGGAACGCGGGAAGTACCAGGGCCTGTTCGGTGCCGTGTTCGGCGCCACGAGCGTCCTCGGCCCGCTGCTCGGCGGGCTGTTCACCGAGCACCTGTCCTGGCGATGGGTCTTCTACATCAACGTGCCGATCGGCATCGTCGCCCTCTTCGTGATCGCCGCCGTGCTGCACATCCCGGCCCGGGGCACCCGGCACACGATCGACTACCTCGGCACCCTCCTCATCGCCTCCGTGGCGACCTGCCTGGTCCTGGTCGCCTCCCTCGGCGGCACCACCTGGGAATGGGGATCCCCGCAGATCATCGGCCTCGCGGTCCTCGGAGCCGTACTCCTCGTCTGCTTCGTGCGGGTCGAGAAGCGCGCCGTCGAGCCCGTCCTGCCCCTGAAGCTGTTCCGGATCAGGACCTTCACCCTCGTCTCGGTGATCAGCTTCATCATCGGCTTCGCGATGTTCGGCGCGATGACGTACCTGCCGACCTTCCTCCAGGTCGTCCAGGGCGTCACACCGACGATGTCCGGGGTGCACATGCTGCCGATGGTCCTCGGCATGCTCCTGACGTCGACCGCCTCCGGCCAGATCGTCTCCCGCACCGGCCGCTGGAAGGTCTTCCCCCTCGCCGGGACCGCCGTCACCGCCGTCGGGCTGCTCCTCCTGCACCGGCTGACCGAGACCAGCTCCACCTGGGAGATGAGCCTCACGTTCTTCGTCTTCGGCGCCGGACTCGGCCTGGTCATGCAGGTCCTGGTGCTCGTCGTCCAGAACGCCGTCTCCTACGAGGACCTGGGCGTCGCCACCTCCGGCGCCACCTTCTTCCGCTCCATCGGGGCCTCCTTCGGCGTCGCCGTCTTCGGCACCCTCTTCACCAACCGGCTCACCCACAAGCTCGGCGACGCCCTCGCCGGCCAGGACGTGCCGCCCGGCGTCGATCCGGGGCAGCTGGCCGCCGACCCGCGCACCATTGCCGCCCTCCCGCCCGGGCTGCGCCCGGAGGTCCTGCACGCGTACGCCACCTCGATCACCGACGTGTTCGTCTACGCCGCCCCCGTCGTCCTCATCGCCTTCGTGGTCGCCTGGTTCCTCAAGGAGGACAAGCTGCGCGGCTCGGTCACCGCCCCCGACACGAGTCAGACGCTCGCCTCCAACCCGGTGGAGCGCTCCTCGTACGACGAGTGCGCCCGCGCGTTGTCGGTGCTCGGCTCCCGGGAGGGGCGCAAGGCGATCTACGTGAAGATCACCGCGAAGGCCGGGCTCGATCTGCTGCCCGCCGCGAGCTGGCTGCTGCTGCGCATCCGCCGTCACGGCACCGTCGAACCGGCCCGGCTCGCCGAGACCACCCCCGTACCGCTGCGGGCCATCACCGAGGCGGCCCGGCAGGTCGAGGAGCGGCGGCTCGCCCGCCGGGAGGGGGTGCAGTTGATCCTCACCGACGAGGGGGTCGCGACCACCGCCAGGCTGGCCACGGCGCGCGAGGAGTCGCTGGCGGAGCTGCTCGGGGACTGGTGGGGGCCGGATCGGCCCACGGATCTGGTGAAGCTGGTGGAGGAACTGACGGCCGAGCTGAGCGGCTCGGACGCGGAACGTCCCCAGTCGCCGGAGCCGCCTCGCGACCACCACGCCTGACGTCGCCGTCGCCGGGTGCCTCGGAGCGGGCCGCTCGCCGCCGCCATGAGCCTGCCGTGGCCGTCGCCGGGATCCTGGAGTGCGCCGCTCGCTGCCGGCGCCCGGCTCGCGTCGCCGGCGTGTGCTGACGTCGCCGTCGCCTGCGGCCATGGCCCACGGCCTGTCGCCGCCGTCAGGCCGTGGGTGCCAGGGCCTTGCCGTACCAGACGTCCATGTACGGGCCTTCGCAGTACGCCGGTATCTCCGCGTACCCGTGGCGGACGTAGAGGGTGCGGGCCTCGATCAGGTCGAGGCGGGTGTTGAGGACCATCCGGCGCGCGCCGAGCGCCCGAGCGGCGTCCTCCAGGCCGTCCATCAGGAGGCTCGCGCCGCCGTTGCCCCGGAAGGCGGGCCGGATGTAGACGCGGGTCAGCTCGGCCCGCTCGTCGTCGAGCATCAGGACGCCGCCGCAGGCCGCCGGCTCGCCGCGGAACGCGCCGACGAGGAACCGGCCGGTCGGCGGAGTCAGCGACTCCACGCCGTCGCCGGTCAGGCCCTCGTCGATCTCCGCCTCGGTCGCGGGCCGCTTCCAGTAGCGGCTCGCGACCTCGGCGTAGTAGTCGCGGCGCAGGGCGGTGGCGGCCGGGGTGTCGACGCGCTCGGGGGAGAAGCTCCAGCTCATGCGCGCCATTGTGGGGCGCGCACGGCCACGGGCGCCTCTCCGTATCGGCTCGGCGCCGGGAGCGACGAACGCCGGGGGCGCGGGACCCCGCCGCACTCGCCCGACCGTTCGCGTCCCGCCGGGCCGGCCCCGGGGTTACTTGGGGGAGGCCTGCTGGACGACCTCGAACGACCACAGGGTGGACCCGGTCGCCGCCGGCCTCGGCCGCTCCGCGCCGCCCTCGCCCCCCGGGGCGCCCTGGTGGGCGGCCTTCATGGAACCGTTCATCCAGTTCTGGAAGTCCTCCTCACTGCGCCAACGGGTGTAGACGAGGTACTGGTCCGTACCCTCCAGGGGGCGCAGCAGCTCGAACCACTCGAATCCGTCCGACCCCTCCACGGCCCCGGCCCGCGCGGCGAAGCGCTGCTCCAGCACCTCGCGCTGCTCGGCCGGCACGGTCAGGACGTTGATCTTTACCACACTAGGCACATGACACCTCTCAGGAAGCACAGGCCGGGCGCTGCGCCGAGCCTTGATCACGTCCGTGCAGTCTCGTACATCCGCCAGTCAAAGCGGCGTGAGGACGACTCGCAGGCGTCGCCCGTGGCGCAGCGCGAACGGTGTGCCTCGCTGATCGCGTCGAAGGGGTGGAGCGACGCGGGCCACTTCGAGGACGTGGGCAAGTCGGGGTGGGACCCGAGCATCCACCGCCCGGGGTTCGAAGAGATGATGACGGCCGTGCGCGGCGGGCACGTGGACGCCGTGGTCGTCTTCTCGCTGTCCCGCCTGACGCGTCGGGGCGCGCTGGAAGCGATGCGCATCATCGAGGAGCTGGAGACGCACGGCGTCCGGCTGGTCAGTGTCGAAGAGCCGTACCTCGACACGTCCACGCCGGTGGGTGTCGGCATCCTCGCCATCATCGCGGGCCTGGCACAGCAGGAGTCCGACATGAAGTCGGCCTACGTCTCCGCCACCAAGGACACGCTGCGGCGGGCCGGTAGCCATGTCTCTGGCGTCGCTCCGTACGGCTTCACGGCGGAGAGGGCGACCAGCGGCAAGCTGTCCGTCGTCCGACTCGTCCCGGACCCGGTGGAAGCCCCGCACGTCCGCGACATGGCCAAGTGGGCGGCGGAAGGCATCTCCGCCTCGCAGATCGCCAAGCGACTGAACGAGGACGGCGTGCCCACGAAGGCGGTATCCCTGGGGGAGTCGGGAGCCAAGCGCCTTGCTTCACGCCGTGCGCGCGGAGTCTCGGAAGCTGTCGAACGCCCCGCGTGGGTGTCGTCCACTGTCCTGCGCATCCTGCGGGACCCGCGCCTTGCGGGGTACGCGATCGAGTGGCAGGGACGGGTGCAGGCGACCAAGGACGCCGACGGCAACCCCGTCCCCGGCAAGACGGGGAAGCGCGTCATCCTGCGAGACGACGAAGGACAGCCCGTCCAGTCACACGAAGGGCTGATCCCAGCGGATGAGTGGTGGAAGCTCCAGGACGTGCTGGACGGTCGGACGCAGGTGGTCGTACGAGCGGGCCGACGCGTCCCGACCCTGCTGGCCGGGCACGGACTGCTGTTCTGCGACGTCTGCGGTTCCGTGATGGTGACCGACCGACGAGCCGGGAAGCTCTACTACAAGTGCAACCGGGCCGGGGGAGTCGTCGCGGGCCACGGCGGTCTCGTCATCGGCCAGGACGCGGCGGACAGCGAGACCGCTGGCCGGGTGTGGGCACGTCTCATGGCCGTGGACCCCGATGACCCGGAAGACCTTGAGTGGCTGGCCGAGGCGTCACGGCGCTTCGCCCGCCAACAGGACACGTCCCAGCGAGACGCGGAACGCGCGGCGGTCCGAGCCGAGTTGGAGCACGTAAGGGAGTCGCGCCGCATCCTCCACGGGGACCGGCTGGCCGGCGTCTACGCCGACGAGACCGGTGCGCAGATGTTCAGGGAGTCCATGGCGCGGTTGGCTGCCCATGAGGAGCGGACGGCCGAACGGCTGGCGGAACTGGAGGCGACCGGCAGCCGAAGCATCCAGATCCCCAACGAGTGGACGAGCGTGGACGGAGATCCCATCGGTGAGGGATCGACATGGGCGGCGTGGGACCTGGAGAAGAAGCGGGAGTTCCTGGCGCTCTTCATCGACTCCGTGAGGATCGCCAAGTCCGTCGGCAGGGGCCGGAACGCGAACACTCGGGACCGCGTGATCGTGCGGTGGGCTGAGTCGCCGGACCCTGCGGGCGACTGAACCGCCTGACAGATCTTGTATCGGCCCGTTGCCGGGGATTTCCGGTGGCGGGCCGTTCGGCGTTTCAGAGCCCCACCGCCTTGCTGCCCCCAGCGGGGCCGACCAGCGGGCGGAGCCATGACGGTATGACGGTTCAGAGTGTTTTTTCGTATGCACAAGAAAAAATAAGGAGAAAACCAAACCGTCCGCCGAAACGCCATCCCGTCATGCTCGGCCCTCGGGAATCCGGTGGTCCCCACACCACAGTGAGGGACCGAGCGGCACGGCTCGCAGCCGGACAGACGGCGCGGGAATCCGTTGGTCCCCACAACACAGTGAGGGACCGCACGGAGCCACCGAGCACGCCGCACGGCGGGTGCCGGGAATCTGCTGGTCCCCACAACACAGTGAGGGCGGGACTACCGCGCACCCACCCAAGGGGGATCTCGGCGGACCGAGTGCCCGCCCTCACATCAGCTCTGCCCGTGCACCACGCACCCCGCCGTTACGGGGGTGGCCGCAGGGGTCGTGAGGCAGAGCGCGGGGGACCGCATCGCCCATGAGTAACCGGCTCGTCCGCGAGTCGCCGAAAGGGGTTGTAAGCGCGTGCGGTCCCCCACCGTGTCCGGACCGGCTCCGCCGGCGAGGACGACCAAGCCCACCTGACCCAATCGGTAGAGGTGCGCGGTACCGGTCCCGGCTCGGGGATATCGGCCGCAGAGTTCCGGGTTCGAGTCCCGGGGTGGGCACTGGTTACGGCTGCGGGAGCACGGGGCTGCCGAGAGGCGGGGTAAGTGCGGAGATACCTGCGGCTGCCTGGTCCACGGTCGGGGCCACAGGGGTGAGACCGACGGCCCAATTCCAATTGTCGGCCGCACCGATGGCACCGGAGAGGTCCGGGTCATCTGCGGCGTGGGCGGGAGCGGCGAGAGCGATCCCCGAGAGGGCGAGTGCTGCGGCAGTAACGATCTTCTTCATGACTTGCTGAACGAATGCCCCGGGGTGGGGAAACGGTCCCTCACTCCATCGGAGCCCGCCTAGCCCAATGGCAAGAGGCGTCGCGCTTAGACCGCGAAGGTTCCCGGTTCGAGTCCGGGGGTGGGCACGCAGAGAACGACGACCAGGCCGACAACGGGTGACCTGATGAGCAACGTGACGGGGCCCACGGGCCCAGTGCTAATGGGCATCAGGATGCCCGACGACATAGAGGGGCGCCATGCACTGTATCGACTGCACGGAGCCGGCGACCCATCGGGGCCGCTGCGAGACCCACCACGGGGCGTACGAGGGACGTCCGACTGTCCGCACCCGCCGCGCACGGAGCCGACGACGTGCGGCCCGGAACGATGCTGCTGCACGACTTCGCCGGATCATCGAGCGGAAGGGGCACGCGTGGTGTGACTGGTGCCTAGACGACTTCCCCGCGGCAGACGTGGACGTGGACCATGTGCGGCCCCTCTCGATGGGAGGGGCCGACACGGACGGCAACGTTCAGGTGCTGTGCCGGGGGTGTCACCAGCTCAAGACGAGCACGGAGTTCGGGGGCGCGGCCTAGGCGTTGGCGGGGGCGTTCGCCACCGCGCGGGCCAAGTCCTCAACGGTGCGGATGCTCTCGGGAGACACCTCGATGTCTACGCCGAACGCTTCCCCCAGCTTGCCCGCAACCTCCGTGAGTGCGAGCTCATCGACCCCCAGCTCATCGAGACTGGTGCCGGGGTGGATGGGCTGCGACGAGTACTGCCCACTGAGGATGTCGTGGACCTTCTTGTATGCCTGGTCATAAGTGATCTCTGCCATGGCTGGCAGCGTAGGGCTTCGAGACTTCCGCTCACCATGCACGCCGACGCCGTCACCTGATCGAGTGAGGAACGGACGTGTCGGTGCGTGTGGCCTAGTGCTGTGCCCACCACGTTCCCGCTGCCCCGCCGGCGGTGGTGATCAGGGCGACGAGCCAACCGGGTACGCGCTGCACAATCAAGTGCAGCCCGCCAACACGGAGTTCGAGCGCGGGACGCGTCTCGGTCTTCGGGTTCATGTCTTCAGTGAAGCACTAACCCACCCCCGCTTGTCACACGCCATATGTGTATAAAGCCGCGCCTGTCAATTTGACGTTCTGGACATGTCCGCGCCGCAAATTGGAGGTCCCTCATGCCTCGACGACCCCGTCCCCCTTGCTCGGTACCCGGGTGCCCCGAGCTGACCGCCCGTGGTGGCCGCTGTGCCGCACACGAGCGTGAGGCGAACGCGCTACGGGAAACACCGGGGACGAGCGCGTACGGGCGACGGTGGCCGAACATCCGGCGCCGCTACCTCTACGCCCACCCGTGGTGCGTGCTGTGCACGAAGCCGGCGACGGTGGCTGACCACTTCCCGGAGTCGCGTCGCTCGCTGGTGGCGCGTGGCGTGACCGATCCGGACGCGTGGCATCGGCTGCGTCCGCTGCGCACGTCGTGCCACAACCGCGAGACCGCGCGGCATCAGCCCGGCGGATGGGCTGCCGAGCGTGTCCGTCCTCGCTTGCCCGAGCCCCCGACCAGGGGGTGACCCCCTCCCCGAGCCGTGAAAGCACGGCAGGGAGGCAAAAAACTCGCATGGCTCATCAGAGCGTTTCGGTGGAGAGCCATGCGCTGATCAATTAATCAACTATGGAAGGAATTTCCTTGACTCTCACTCTTGCCGAATCGGCCAAGATCACCCTTGACCAGCTTCAGCGCGGCGTAATCGAGACGTTTGTTCAAGAGTCGCCGATTCTCGACCGGCTTCCCCTTGTTCAGGTGGAGGGAAGCGCGTTCAAGTACAACGAGGAGTCCAGCCTTCCCGGCGTGGCCTTCCGTGCGATCAACGAGGCGTATCCGGAGAGCACCGGCACGCTGAACCAGCGCGTCGAGACTCTGGCCATCCTGGGAGGTGACGCCGACGTGGACAAGTTCATCGTCCAGACGCGGGGGAACCTCAACGATCAGCGTGCGATTCAGACCCCATATGAAGGTCAAGGTCGCCTCGATTCACTTCGCCGACCAGTTCTTCAACGGCGACGTCGAGGTCAACCCGAAGGGGTTCGACGGTCTTCGCAAGCGGCTGATCGGGCGCCAGGTCATCGACGCCGGAGGGAAGGGCGCCGTTGCCCACGGTCATGACTTCTTCTATCTGCTCGACACTCTGACGAATCAGGTGCGTGGCATCGACGGAAAGAACGGCGCGCTCTATATGAACGCCGCGCTGCGCGCCAAGATCGCATCCGGTTTCCGGCGGCTCGGCGGCAGTGAACTGCTGACCGTGGACATAGCCGGTAAGCCCACGGTCATGTGGAACGGCATCCCGCTGCTGGATGCCGGCCAGCGTCTCGACGGTACGGACGTTCTGCCCCTGTCGACCGGGACTGGTGGTGCGGAGACCGGTGACATCTACGCAGTTCGTTTCGGTGCGACCGAGGCGGACGCTGGTGTCTCTGGACTCACCAACGGTGGCGTTCAGGTCACCGAACTGGGCGAGTCCCACGACAAGCCGGTCTACCGAATTCGCATCGACTTCTACTGTGGCATCGCGCTCTTCGGCGGTAAGGCAGCCGCACGCCTTACCGGCGTACTGAATGGCTGATGCCGCCATACGGCCCCTGTGTCTCTCTCCTTGGCCGGAGAGGGCGCAGGGGCCTTTTGGCGTTTCCGCAGCAATCCGGACGGTCAGTCGAGCGACGACAAGGCGGACGTCACGAGCGTGCGTGCGGCGGCTCCCCGTGCCGATCCTTGCGACAGTCGGTCGAAGGCTCGTGCGTACAGATCGACTTGGCTTGGCTGCGTCAGTGTGGACGCGGCATCCAGGGTGTCCGCGTGCACCCTCGTGTCGTCGAAGATGGTGAAGGTCGGCATGGGCCAAACAGCCCGCTGCGACGAGAACGGGACGATGCCCACGGCCACGTTGTGGAGGTCCATGACCGCCAGGAGGTGACCGAGCTGTGCCGCCATCGTCTCGACGGTACACAGCCGGTAGCGCAGGACCGATTCCTCCAGGACGAACGAGAACCGGTGCGCCGCGTTGTTCAGTACCGCATTCCGTCTCATGCGGACCTTGACTGCCTCTGTCACGTCGTCCGGTGTTCCCCGGAAGTCCGCGATGGACGACAGGAGCGCGGTCGCGTACCCGGGTGTCTGGAGGAAGCCGGGGATCACGTCGGAGACGTAGACGCGGAAGAGGTGCGTGCGCCGGTACAGGCTCTCCGTGGATTCCTGCACGTGCCGTAGGCCGCCACGCTGGAGGCGTTTCCATTGGATGTGGGCGTCCGCGGATTGTCTGTTCGCTGCGATGAGGTCCGGTGCCTGGTCGTCGGCTCCGCACGCCCGGCACCATGCTCGGAGGTCGGCGTCGGATGGGGGCGTCTTGGCGTTGCCGATGCGCGACACCTTCGAGTCCGACCAGCGGAGCCTGACGGCCAGCTCCCGCCCGCTGATTCCGGCGTCCCTGCGCAGCTCGCGCAGCCGGCCCGCGAGTGCTTCACGGGCTTGCTGGACGCTCGATGAGGGGTGTGGGGGCATGGAGCTGGCTGTCCTCAGATCGCGTACAGGTGGTGCGGGACGGCCCGGTCCCAGACGGCCTCGAAGGCCGAGGCGCAGAGCTTCACCGTCGCCGTGTCATCGGTGATCTCGTCTTCGACCACCGCGCCGTCGCCGGAGAAGTGATGCACGCGCAGGAGTTCGCCGTCGAAGAGCCAGAAGTCATTGCCAGGGAGGGCGATGTCCGTGGCCCGGCGGCGCGGCAACCAACGGACGTCCTCGCCAGCCGTGACGTTGGCCTGGGTGACGTAGTGCTCCCACCGGATGTACTCCGTCACGGGCTCGGACACGATCCGGGCGCGCCGGATCGACACTCCTCGCGCCACGGTATCCGTGATCAACTGGTCGTACGGGTGCCACCAGGACGCGCGGTCGTCCCAGTCGATGCGCTCGCCCCGCTTCCACGCTTCGAACCTGTCAGTGGGCGCGTATGAGTCACGCATCTCCAGGTGCACGGCGGACCGCTCGCACCGGCCCAACAGCTCAGCGAAGCTGGGCACGCTCGACGGCATCGCACGCCTCCCGGATCATCGGAATCATGCGGGCCGGAAGCCTGACGATCGCCTCGCTGTCGGGAACCGGTCCGTTCGCGGGGCTGCTCGCCTCGCATTGGGCCCGAGTCTCGCTGTCCGGCTTCCAGCCTTGCAACAAGATCTCCTGAGCTTCCGTGTCCGCCCACACCGTCGGGCAGTGATCGCGGTCGGTGTTCGGGTCGATGCCTACGAACTCTACGGCCATGGCTGACTCCCTGGTCCAGGTGATTGCGTGGGCTTGCATGAACCATGCCGACCTGCGTAGGGGGCGTCAACGCGCTAATGAGACAGGTGATTTGGCATGCAAACTCATGCAATTTCGTGGAGCTTCCGTCGGGCGTCTTCCTAGCGTCCTCGGCAAGGAACGCAGACAGACCGAGGGGACGACGACATGCCCGGCAAGGCTCAGGAGCGCGAAACGGACGCACGGCAGTGGGAGTACACGACCTACGCCCCTTCCTGCGAGGTTTGCCCTGCATGCAACAAGCCGATCGCGTCGCTCGAACGTTGTCGCCGGGGAACGCTGCGCGAGCCGTCCAAGCCCGACAAGGCCGTCTACCAGCACGTGAAGTGCCCGAAGTGATCGGCCCGGACGACATCGGCCGGCGGGTGGAGGGCAGCGCCGGAAGGGTGGGCATCCTGCGTGACGTGATCCGGGACTACGAGGACCCCGCCGAGCTGCCCAGGGAGCGCCGGAAGCGCCCTATGGCATTCCTGTGGTCCGAGCACGGCGGGCGGGAGTGGCTGGTCCCGCCCGACCATGTGCGGCGAGCGTAGTGGAGCATGAGCCAACGGCTTCTAGGCTGGCGGGCCGTAGGGGCGCTCGTCCGAGGTTTTATGTGAGTGGCTTGACCCATTCATTGATCTTCACGATGCTCATGAAGGGCAGGATATGACCGGTACGGAACTGGCGGCGCACACGGGAGCCGTGCGGGCGCTCGCCGCGCGGTGGCTGCCCTGCTTCGGCGACGGGGACTTCGTCTGCTCGCCCGCCGGGTTGTGGCTGGCCCTCGGGGCGGTGGCCTCCGGGGCGCGGGGCGGGACCGCCGAGGAGCTGCGGAACGTGCTCGGGGTCGACGGGGAGGCGGCGGCCGGCGCCGTGACGGCCGGCGGGCGGTGGCTGCGGCGGACGGAGGGGGTGGCCGTCGCGACCGGGGTGTGGAGCGGGGTCCCGGTGCTCGACGGCTTCCGGCAGGGGCTGCCCGATGTGGGGTTCGGGCCGCTGGCCGGGGCCGGCGGCGCGCAGCGGGAGATCGACTCCTGGGTGGAGGAGTCGACGGGCGGACGGATCGACCGGCTGCCGCTCGCCCTCGACGGCTCCGAGGACC
This sequence comes from Streptomyces sp. NPDC053755, assembly GCF_040677675.1. NCBI lineage: Bacteria > Bacillati > Actinomycetota > Actinomycetes > Kitasatosporales > Streptomycetaceae > Streptomyces > Streptomyces sp. NPDC053755. The sequence continues at coordinate 106,613 of NZ_JBFASK010000016.1, forward strand.
TGGTACTCGTCAACGCCCTCGCACTGAAGGCGTCCTGGCTCGGCGCGTTCCCCGCCGCGGGGACGCGGGACAAGCCGTTCACGGACCGGAACGGCGACTCCGCCCTCGTACCGACCATGCACCGGCGGATTCCCGCCACCTGGGCGTGGCGGGTGGGCGGGGCGACCGTCGTCGAACTGCCCTGCCAGGGAGCCGGATCGGCCGGGCCGGCGGGGGCGGCTGGGGGAGACGAAGGACGCGCGGGGGCCGAGGGCAGTGCCGTGCGGGTGCGGTTCGTCCTCGGGGCGGAGGGGGACGACCCCGCCGGGGCGCCGGCCGCCGCCTGGGCCGAGGCCGGGCGGCGCGAGGCGCTGCGGGCCGACGGCGTCGAACTGGCCCTGCCTCGCTTCTCGTTGCGCGCGCGGACCGATGTGTACGGGCAGCTGCCCGCCCTCGGCGTCTCCCGGGCCGTCCGGCCCGGCGCCGACTTCTCCGGCCTCTCGCCCGAGGAGCTCTGCATCTCCAAGGTCGTCCAGGAAGCGCTCGTGGAGGTCGCCGAACAGGGCGTGGAGGCCGCCGCCGTCACCACCGTCGCGATGACCCGCAGTGGCGCTCCGCCCCGGCCGAAGGTGATCGAGGAGATCGCCTTCGACCGTCCCTTCGGCGTGGTCGTCCTCGACGCCTCGGGGGAGGTGCCGCTCTTCGTCGGCCGGCAGTCGAGCGCGCCCCGGTCCCCGGCCCGTGCCGGGGGGAGCGCCTAGCTCTCCGGGGCCGACGCGTGCGGGGCGGCCGGCCCTTCCGGCCCCCGGATCCCTGCTCGCGGGGCCTGCCCTTCCGGCCCCCGGACCCCTGCTCGCGCGGGTGGGAGCGCCCGGCGCTTCCCCCGAGGTGTCAGCTCACCACCCGCGCCACCAGCAGGCCGTCGTACCCCTTCGTTCCCACGGTCTGGAGGGCCGTGGCGTCCAGGCGGGGCTCGCGCGCGACCAGGTCGAACATGGCGCGGGTGCCCGTGACCGCCGGGTCGTCCGGGCGCTCGTGCGCGACCTTGCCGCCCCGCACCACGTTGTCGACGATGATCAGCGTGCCGGGGCGGGAGAGCCTCAGCGCCCAGGAGACGTAGTGCGGGTTGTTCACCTTGTCGGCGTCGACGAAGACCAGGTCGAACGGGCCGGCGCCCTCCGCCTCCAGGCGGGGGAGGGTGTCCAGGGCGGCGCCGGTGCGGACCTCGACGATCTTGTCGAGGCCGGCGCGGGCGACGTTGGCGCGGGCCACCTCGGCGTGGGCGGGGTCGTACTCCAGGGTGATCAGCCTGCCGTCGGCGGGCAGGGCGCGGGCCAGCCAGATCGTGCTGTAGCCGCCGAGGGTGCCGATCTCCAGGACCGACCGCGCACCCGTCGCCGTGGCGAGCAGGTTGAGCAGCTTGCCCTGGTTGGGGGCGACGGCGATCTCGGGCAGTCCCGCGTCCGTCGAGGCGGCGAGCGCGGCGTCGAGCGCCTCGTCGGCCGGCAGGAGCAGGTCGGTGACGTAGTGGTCGACAGCGGTCCATTGATCATGGGTCATACGGTCGAACGTACCCCGGTGCCCCGGCGTCGTACGCGTACCGCCACCGTCGTCGCGATGCCCGCCGCCAGGACGCCGCAGACCGTCAGGAGCCACACCGGGATGCCGCCGCCGACGGTGAGCAGCCGGTCGGTGTTGTGGACGATCCGCCGGTAGGGGGTGCCGGCGACCGCCCTCAGCACGTGGTCCGCGTCGATGCGCGCGGGTTCGGGGAACTCCTGGTCCAGTGCGGTGAGAGAGACCTCCCGCCCGCCGGTGAGCCCGGCGACGGCGCCCTCCGGCCGGACCGGGCCCGCGAACCGCGACGGCGACCGGCCGGTCTCCGGTTCGAGAGAGGCGGGGGCCGGCGTAGGGGGGATGGACCCCCGCCTCTCACGTCAGCCGGCCACGCGGGCCCGCGGCTTCGTGGCTCGGCGGGCCACGCGGGCCCGCGGCGCCGTGACTCAGCCGGCCACGCGGACGCGCAGCTCCTTGATGCCGTTCAGCCAGGCCGCCCGCAGCCGGCGCGGCTCGCCCGCCGGCGTCAGGTCGGGCAGCTCGTCCGCCAGGGCGTTGAAGATCAGCTCGATCTCCTTGATGGCGAGGGACTTGCCGAGGCAGAAGTGCGGGCCCCCGCCGCCGAAGCCGAGGTGGGGGTTGGGGTCGCGGGTGATGTCGAAGGCCTCGGGGTCGTCGAAGACGTCCGGGTCGTTGTTGGCGGAGGAGTAGAAGAGCCCCAGCCGGTCGCCCTTGCGGATCTTCTGCCCGCCCAGCTCGGTGTCCTGCGTGGCCGTGCGCTGGAAGGAGACCACCGGGGTCGCCCAGCGCACGATCTCCTCGGCGGCGGTCGCCGGCCGTTCACGCCGGAAGAGTTCCCACTGGTCGGGGTGGGTGAGGAAGGCGTGCATGCCGTGACTGATGGCGTTCCGGGTGGTCTCGTTGCCGGCCACGGCCAGCAGCAGGACGAAGAAGCCGAACTCGTCCGACGAGAGGTTGCCCTGGCCCTCGGCGGCGACGAGCTGCGTCACGATGTCCTTGGCGGGACACTCCTTCCGGGCCGCGGCGAGGTTCATCGCGTATCCGATGAGTTCCATGGCGGCCTCGGCGCCGATCTCCTCGGTGATGGCGTACTCGGGGTCGTCGTAGGCGACCATCTTGTTCGACCAGTCGAAGATCCGGGAGCGGTCCTCCTGGGGGACGCCGATGAGTTCGGCGATCGCCTGGAGCGGGAGTTCGACGGCGACCTGGGTGACGAAGTCGAAGGTGCCGTCCGCGCCGGCGTTGCGCTTCGCCTCCTCCACGATCGTCCGCGCGCGGGTCCGCAGCGCCACCTCCAGCGCCCGGATCGCGCGCGGGGTGAAGCCGCGCTGGACGATCTGGCGGACCCGGGTGTGCTCCGGCGGGTCCATATTGAGCATGATCAGCTTCTGGACCTCGATCTGGTCCCGGGTGATGTGCTCGTTGAAGCGGATGACGGCCGTGTTCTCGGTGGAGGAGAACAGCTCGGGCCGGGTGGAGACGTACTTGACGTCGGCGTGGCGGGTGACGGCCCAGTAGCCCTCGTCGTCGAAACCCGTGACGCCCCTCGGCTGAGGGCACCACCACACCGGAGCGGTCTGCCGCAGCCGGGCGAACTCCGGGAAGGGGATGCGGGCCTGGAGCAGGTCGGGATCGGTGGCGTCGAACCCTTCGGGGAGGTGAGGGCAGGGCATCGGCAACACACTCCATGTCTGAGACGCGTTCGTCTGACGGTCCATCAGAAGTTGTCGGAAAGGTAGTAACGAGTTCTACAAGTGGCAAGGGCCACGGTGGGAAGTGTTGCGGAGAAAGGGTGCAGCCGGTAGGTGCACGGCCCTTGCGTACCGGCGGTAGCAGTCATAAGACTGCACTCAGAACTAGAACGCGTACTAGTTCCCTGGGGCGGAGTGCCGGGACACCCCGCCGGGGCGAGGAGAGGACGAGCTCATGGCCGCGGAACCCGTCATCGTCGAAGCCGTACGCACCCCCATCGGCAAGCGCGGAGGCGCGCTCGCCAATCTGCACCCCGCCTACCTCCTGGGCGAGACCTACCGCGAACTCCTGGGCCGTACCGGCATCCACGCCGACTGCGTCGAGCAGATCGTCGGAGGTACGGTCACCCACGCCGGCGAGCAGTCCATGAATCCGGCGCGCAACGCCTGGCTCGCCATGGGGCTGCCCTACGAGACCGCCGCCACCACCGTCGACTGTCAGTGCGGCTCCTCGCAGCAGGCGAGCCACATGGTCGCCAACATGATCTCCTCCGGGGTCGTCGACATCGGCATCAGCTGTGGCGTGGAGGCCATGTCCCGCGTCCCCCTCGGCTCCGGATCCAAGCACGGGCCGGGAAAGCCCTGGCCCGACGAGTGGCACGTCGACCTGCCCAACCAGTTCGAGGCCGCCGAGCGTATCGCCCGCAAGCGAGGGCTCACCCGTGAACGGGTCGACGCGCTCGGGCTGCTGTCCCAGGAGCGGGCGGCGATCGCCTGGTCCGAGGAGCGCTTCAAGCGCGAGACCTTCGCCGTCCAGGTCCCCACCACGGAGGAGGAGCAGGCGGCCGGGCAGGGCATGTGGCGGCTCGTCGACCGCGACGAGGGGCTGCGCGACACCAGCACGGAGGCCCTCGCCGGGCTCAAGCCGGTCATGCCGACCGCCGTCCACACCGCGGGGAACTCCTCCCAGATCTCCGACGGCGCCTGCGCGCTGATGTGGGCCTCCAAGCGGATGGCCCGCGCCCTCAAGCTCCGGCCCCGGGCCCGGATCGTCGCCCAGGCACTCGTCGGATCCGACCCGCACTTCCACCTCGACGGGCCGATCGACGCCACCCGTGCCGTGCTGGGGAAGGCCGGGATGTCGCTCAAGGACATCGACCTCGTCGAGATCAACGAGGCCTTCGCCTCGGTGGTGCTGAGCTGGGCGCAGGTGTTCGACCAGGACCTGGAGAAGGTGAACGTGAACGGGGGAGCGATCGCGCTCGGTCACCCCGTCGGGGCCACCGGCGCGCGGCTCATCACGACCGCCCTGCACGAGCTGGAGCGGACGGACAAGGAGTTCGCGCTGGTCACGATGTGCGCGGGCGGAGCCTTGGCGACCGGCACCATCATCCAGCGGTTGTAGCGGACACGGGCAGACGCGGCAGGCCCCGCCCCTCCTTCGCGGAGGGCGGGGCCGTGCGGGACGCCGTCGTGGCGGCGGCGGTGGCTCAGTACCAGCCGTTGGCCTGCCAGAACGCCCAGGCGGCGTTCGGGCTGCCGTAGCGGTCGTTCATGTAGTCGAGGCCCCACTTGATCTGGGTGGCCGGGTTGGTCTTCCAGTCGGAGCCGGCGGACGACATCTTCGAGGCGGGCAGGGCCTGCACCAGGCCGTAGGCGCCGCTGGAGGAGTTCGTCGCGGTGTAGTTCCAGCCGGACTCGTGCGACACGATCTTGCTGAACGCCTGGTACTGCGAGGCGGGCACGATCTGCTTGGCGATCTCCTGCGGAGACGCAGCGGAGGCCGTGGCCGTCGTGCCCAGCACCGCTCCCGAGGCTCCCAGCAGCACGGCTGCGGAGACGGCGACGGTCTTCTTGCGGGCGGAGACACGAGTGGAGAGGGAGCGGAACAACGGAAGACACCTCACGTCGGGGACATGGTCCGCGCCGGGCGTTTCAGGCAAGCCGGAACCAGAGCCCGGGAAACCGGGAACCGGGGTAATCGGCTCGTCCGAGGAGCTGCGCTGAGCGCCGGCTGCCTGGCGACGTCCACCAGACAAGCAGGGCCGGCTCGGGCCGGCAACGACCCCCTGTACTACCCCCGATCGCACGTCCGGCGAACGTCCCGGGCCGACCGACCCGCACGTTTCCGCAGGTCGAAAGGGGCGTATGGGGTGAGGCGGGCGATCGCGCCCGTCTCCTATTCCGGGCCGTACGTGACGTAGGTCCTGTGGGGCGCCTCACGCTCGCGGGACCCGGAAGGGGCCTCGAACGTGACCTGGGCCTCGAAGTTCGCGCGTCTCGTCGCCCGCCGGAGCGCCTTGAGGAGGGTCCCGCCGACCGTGAGGGTGAGGACCACGGTCAGCGCGGCGCGGCCGAGGTCCCAGCCGAGCGAGGTGGCCAGGACGTAGACGACGAACCTCGCCAGGTTCTCGTGCACCGGATCCCCGGCGACGAAGGAGGCTCCCGAAGGCCCCGCCACGATCGGCCAGCCGTACAGGTTCATGACGGTGCCGTACGCGAACGCCGCCACGAACCCGTACGCGCAGAGCATCAGCAGCTCGCCGCGCCCCCGGAGGCGGTCCGGGCCCGGCAGCAGGCCCGCGCCCATCGCGAACCAGCCCATCGACAGCATCTGGAACGGCATCCAGGGGCCGACACCGCCCGTGAGCAGGGCGGACGCGAACATCGTCACCGAGCCGAGGACGAAGCCGAAGCCGGGCCCGAGGACCCGGCCGCTCAGCACCATCAGGAAGAACATCGGCTCCAGACCGGCCGTACCGGCGCCCAGCGGCCGCAGGGCCGCCCCGACCGCGGCCAGGACGCCCAGCATCGCGACCGCCTTCGCGTCCATCCCGCTGTCGGCGATGGTCGCGACCACGACCGCGACGAGGAGCGGCAGCAGGGCGGCGAAGAGCCAGGGGGCGTCGGCGGAGTGGGAGGTCACGGCAGCCGAGGAGTCGGCGAGCAGCGGCCAGCCGAACGCCAGGACGCCCACGACGGAGATCAGGACGAGCGCGGCGATCGCGCGGGGGCCGAGCCGCAGGGGGCGGGCGGGGGCCGCCCTCCGGGCGCTCACCTGGCCTCCCTCAGGTGCGGGGCGACCTGCTCGACCGTGAGCCACGGCTGGGGGGCGAGGATCTTCGCGACCTGCGGGGAGAAGGCGGGGGACGAGACCACGACCTCGGCCGTCGGGCCGTCCGCGACGACCTCGCCGCCCGCCAGGATCACCACCCGGTGCGCCAGCTCGGCGGCGAGCTCCACGTCGTGCGTGGCGAGGACGAGGGCGTGCCCCTCGGCGGCCAGCATCCGCAGGTGGGCGACCAGGCGGGCCTTGGCCGCGTAGTCGAGACCGCGGGTCGGCTCGTCGAGCAGCAGCAGCGGGGGGCGTCCGGTGAGGACCACGGCCAGGGCGAGCGCCAGGCGCTGCCCCTCGGACAGGTCGCGGGGATGCGTGTCGTCGGCCACGCCCGGCAGCAGCCCGGAGACCAGCTCGCGGCAGGTCCCCGGCGGGGCGCCCGCGTCCGCGTCGGCGGCGGCGCACTCGGCGGCGACGGTGTCGGCGTACAGCAGGTCACGCGGCTCCTGCGGTACGAGTCCGACCCGGCGGATCAGCTCGCCGGGCTCCGTCCTGTGCGGGACCAGACCGCCGACGCGCACGCTGCCCGACGTCGGCGGGACCATCCCCACGAGGCTTCCGAGGAGGGTGGACTTGCCGGCGCCGTTACGCCCCATGAGCGCGACGGTCTCCCCGGCGGTGACGCGCAGGTCGACGCGGCGCAGGGCCTCGACCCGGCCACGGCGGACGCCGAGCCCGTCGGCCTCGACGAGCAGCTCCCCGGGCCGCTTGCCGTGAGGGCCGACCGGGCCGGCCGCCCGCGCGCGACGCCTCCGCGAGAGGGGGAACACTCCATCCCACCACCCCCGGGCGGCCCCGGCCGCCTCGGGAACGGCGGCCGCCCCGGCTGCTCGCGGGGGCGGGATCCGGCGGATCGCTCGCGCACCAGTCGCCTCACCGGCCGTAGGCGTGACGGCTGTGTCGCCGGTCGCTCGCGCACCGGCCGTTCCGCTGGTCGCCGCGTTACCAGCCGCCTCCCCGGCCGCCACCGCACCAGCCGCCCCGTCTGCCGCCCGCGCCGCGGTCGTCTGCCCGCCAGTCGTCTCACCGGCCTCCCGCGCGACAGGCTCGTCCGCTGCCGCTGCCGCTGCCGCTGCCGCTGCCGCTGCCGCTGCCGCTGTCGCTCCCGGCGGGGCGAGCGCGGCAGCCGGTGCGCAGGGCGTCTCGGGGGCGCGGCCCTCCAGGCGGGTGCGCAGGTCGGCCGCGCGGCGGCGCGCGTCGCGGACCGTCAGCGGCAGGGGGGACCACCCCGCGAGGCGGCCCAGGGCCACCACCGGCGGGTGGACGGGGGACACGGCCATGATCTCGGCGGGCGGGCCCATGATCCCTTCCGGCAGCAGCAGGACCCGGTCGGCGTACTGCACCACCCGCTCCAGGCGGTGCTCGGCCATGAGGACCGTCGTCCCCAGGTCGTGGACCAGACGCTGGAGCACCGCCAGCACGTCCTCGGCCGCCGCCGGGTCCAGTGCCGAGGTCGGCTCGTCCAGGACCAGCACCTGGGGGTGCGGGGTGAGCACCGAGCCGATCGCCACCCGCTGGCGCTGCCCGCCAGAGAGCGTGGCGATCGGGCGGTCGCGCAGTTCCGCGAGCCCGAGCAGGTCAAGCGTCTCCTCCACCCGGCGCCGCATCACCGCCGGAGCCAGGCCCAGGGACTCCATCCCGTACGCCAGCTCGTCCTCGACCGTGTCGGTGACGAAGTGCGCGAGCGGGTCCTGGCCGACGGTGCCGACCACGTCCGCCAGCTCACGCGGCTTGTGGGTCCGGCTGTCGCGGCCCGCGACGGTGACCCGGCCACTGAGCGTTCCGCCCGTGAAGTGCGGGACGAGCCCCGACACCGCGCCGAGCAGTGTCGACTTGCCGACCCCGGAGGGGCCGACGAGCAGCACCAGCTCCCCCTCGGGGACCGTCACGTCCAGGTTCCGGAGGGTGGGAGCGTCGGCGTCCCCGTACGTCACCGAGACGTTCTCGAAGCGGATCACGGAACTCGGGACTCCTCGGACGCAGACACAGAGACGGGCGGGGACGCGGAAACGGGCGCGGAGTCGGGCGGGGACACGGAGGCGGGCACCGGGGCGACGAACGCCGGAACCAGACCCACCAGCACCGACAGCGCCGGCCACACCGGCAGGTACGGCGCCACGAGCGGGACGACCCCGGGGCGCAGCGCGTCGGGCGCGTAGGTGTCGGCGACGATCATCAGCGCCGCCACCACCGCTCCCGAACCGGCGACCAGCCAGGCGCGCGCCCCCCAGCGGTCGGGCCGGTAGCGGGTCCGTACGGTCCGCCGTCCGCCCAGCCACAGACCGGCCGCGGCCGCGGCGAGACCGACACCGACGAGCGGCAGCCCGTACCCCGCGCCCTCCGCCGCCAGCAGGCCGTACGAACCGGCGCACACCCCGAGCAGGCCGCCCAGCGTCAGCACGTTCGTCGTCCGCCGCACCGCCGCCGGGACCCGCGCCGTACGCCCGTACCCGCGCGCGTCCATCGACGCCGCCACGGCGACCGACCGTTCCAGCGCGCCTTCGAGGACGGGCAGCCCGATCTGGAGCACCGCCCGCGAGCCGCCGGTCGGGCGGCCGCGCAGCCGTCGGGCCGTCCGCAGCCGGACCACGTCGGCGACCATGTTCGGCGCGAACGTCATCGCCACGACGACGGCCACCCCGGCCTCGTACAGCGCGCCGGGCAGCGACTTGAGGAGCCGGGCCGGGTTGGCGAGCGCGTTCGCGGCGCCGACGCAGATGAGCAGGGCCGCCAGCTTCGCCCCGTCGTACACCGCGAAGACCAGCTGTTCGGCGGTGACCCGGCCGCCGATCCGTACGCCCTGGGCCCAGTCCGGCAGGGGCAGTTCGGGCAAGGTGACCAGCTCGTGGGTGCCGGGGATCGGCGAGCCGAGGACGACCGAGAACACCACCCGGACGAAGACCACGAACAGGCCGAGCTTCACGAAGGCGCCGTACGAGCGGGCCCAGGGCGCGTCGGTGCGGCGCGCCGCGACGACATAGCCGGCGACGGCGACGATCAGTCCGAGGAGCAGGGGATTGGTGGTGCGGGAGGCGGCCACGGCGAGGCCGAGCGCCCAGAGCCACCAGGCGCCCGCGTGCAGGGCGTTGGACCGGTTCGCCTCGGGGGCACGGATCATGCGCGGCGGCGAGCCTTCCAGACCGCCGCGCCGCCGAGGACGAGCACGGCCGCCCCGCCCGCGGCGATCCCGAGGGCGGGACCGCCGTCGCCGTCCTCCCCGCCGTCTCCGGCGGCCGTGGCCGTCGGGCCGCGCCCGTCCGGCTTCGCGGTCCCGGACGGCTCGGTCTGCGCCACCTGCTCGCCGCAGCCCTTCGCGGGGTAGCCGGCGATGCCGCAGAGCATCGCCGCGCTGTCGTACCGCAGCGGCTTCGCCACCGCCGCCAGCGCCTCCGCCCCCGTCGCGTCCTCGCGCACCTGCGCGCAGCCGACCGTGAGGGCGGGTACCGGGGGTGTCTCGCCGGGCGGGGCGTCCGACGGGCCGCCGAAGTCGACGACGACCGCGACCCGCTTGGTGCCGCGCTTCTCCGGCGTACCGGAGCAGACCGCCGCGAAGTCGGGGGCCGCGGAGGGCCGGGTGGCGTCCTTCGTGTCCTGGCTGACCGCGAAGCGGAAGCCGATCGCCTCCCCGTCGCCGGGCCTGGCGGTCGCCGGGCCCAGGCTCGCGTACGTCCACCGGTCGGCGCCTTCGCCCTCCCAGAAGGACCAGTACCGGTATCCGGCGGCCTGGGCGGGGCCGGCGGCGGCCGCGGTCAGGACGGCGGCCACCGCGGCGGTGGCCGCCGCGGCCGCGGAGAGACGCCAGGACCTCACTTCTTGCGGCCGCTCAGCAGGATGCCGATGCCGACGCCGACGACGGTGCCGATGCCGATGATCCACCAGATGCCGAACGAGCCGGAGTCCTCGCCGTCCTCGGCCTTCGCGTCGCTCGCCGATGCCGTGGCGGACGGCGAGGACTGCGGCGCCGGGCCGGTGGCGGCGAGCAGGCCGAGGAGGTCGGCGGAGCCGAAGGCGGTCGGGTCGACACCCATGGCGTTGGCGGCGAAGACCAGCTGGGCGTAGGCGGCCGGGCCGTTCTCCCGCGCCCAGGCGGCGGAGTTCTTCTCCAGCCAGGTCAGCGCCCCGGCCGCTTCCTCGGTGGCGCCGGTCGCCGCGAGGGCGACGACGGCGTCGGCGGTGTTGCCGTAGTCCGGCAGCGGGGCCGACTCGGCGGCGCCGGGCATGGGCGGCGTGTTCAGGTGGCCGGTCTTCGCCAGCGCGCCCGCCAGGTAGGAGGCGCCGTTGAGGGCGGCCCGCTCGACCGTCCGCTTGGGCAGGTCGGTACAGGTGGGCGTCTGCGCGGGCTTCACGCCGCGCGCGGTGATGCCCTTGCCGAGCCCGGCGAGCGTGGCGGCCGCGGTGGCGTCGGCGTTCGCGAGGAGCGTGCCGGTCTTGTCGGGCTGGTAGGCGAACGCGCCCGCCCCGTCCTTGGTGGCGCAGGGGACGGCGAAGCCGAGCAGCGCGTCGTACGGCGTCCTGCCGTCGGCGGACGTCACCTCGCCCGGCTTCTCGCCGAGCGCGGCGAGGGCGCCGATCACGATCGAGGTCGAGTTGGCGTCGCTGGGGCTGCCGGGGTTGTAGCCCCAGCCGCCGTCCTTGTTCTGGACGCCCTTCAGCCAGCCCGCGCCCGCCTTGGCGGCCTTGGCGAGCGCCTCGGGGTCGGCGCTGTCGCGCTTGACGCCGAAGAGGGCCTGGACGGCGACGGCGGTGGCGTTGGTGTCCAGCATGGTGGCCGGGGCGCACGGCTTGGCGGGGTCCGGGCGGTACGAGGAGAAGGCGCCGCTGTCGCACTGCTGCCGCTGGAGCCAGGTCACGGCCTGCTCGGCGGGCTGGATGCCGTTCGTGCGCTGGGCGATGAAGGCGAGCGACTGGCGCCAGACTCCGTCGTACGTCGGGTCCTTGGTGCCGTAGAGGCCGGAGGGGATCACCGGCGTGGGGGTGGGGGAGGGCGCGGCGGATGCGACGGAAGCCGTTCCGGTGCAGAGCAGCGCGGCGGCTGCGAACGCGGCGGCGCCGCGGCGGACGGTGGTCATGCGTGCTGGCCTCTCCTGCGGCCGGGCACCGGCACGCGCAAGGGCACCAGGCTCGGCTCCGTATTCCTCGACGGTGCCGGCGTTCACGTCCCGGACGGGGCATTCCGACTCACCACGCGGGGTGGCTCACGGTTGCGGGTCAGTGCCGGATTTCCACCGGCTTCCCCCCGTACGGGCATGATGACGACGGGCACACTCTACCGGCCCGTAGCCCGGGCGGCCGGGGAGTGCGAGGTGCCTCACACCCCGCGACCCCGGGGCGCGGCCGGCGGCGGAACCGCGAGGCGCCGGAGTGCCCGCCCACCGGCCTCGTGAGAGGGCCGGCGGCGGAACCGCGAGGCGCCGGCGTGCCCGATCGGGACGTACGGGCGACCGCCTTCCGCAGCCCCCGGCCGGCCGCCGGCTGCGCCAGGGGTGCGGTGGAACCCGCGGACGGCCGACCGGCCCCCGGTCAGACCGCCGCACCGGGACCCCGGTCAGACCGCCACGTACGCCACCGGGTCCGTGCCGGCCGCCGGTTCCGCGCGGCCCAGTTTCACCAGTCGGCGCAGATGCGCCTCGGCCTCGCTGACCGCGATGGTCCGGGAGCCGTACGGGATCCGTTCCCAGGGGCGGTTCCACTCCATCCGTTCGGCGAGCTGCCACGGGGTGAGAGGGGTGGCCAGCAGGGCGAGGAGGCCCGTCAGCCGCTCCTCGTGATGGTCGAGGAGCTCGCGGACCCGGCCGGCCGCGTCGGCGAAGGCGTACTGATGGGCGGGGAGCACCTCCGCGACGCCGAGGCGGCCGATCCGCTCCAGCGAGTCCAGGTAGTCGCCCAGCGGGTCGGTGACGGTGTCGTCGTCCGGGTCCTCGTAGAGACCGATGTGCGGCGAGATCCCGGGCAGCAGGTGGTCGCCGGAGAACAGCCGGCCGTGCCCAGGCAGCCCGGCCGGGTGGGCCTCCTCCAGATGCAGGCAGACGTGGCCGGGGGTGTGACCGGGGGTCCAGACGGCGCGCAGGCGCCGCCCCGCGAGGTCGAGGAGCTCTCCGGGGACGATCTCGCGGTCGGGCAGGGCCGAGCGCAGCCCGGGCAGGGTCCGCATCCGGCCGTTCCCCCGGGCGGCGAAAAGCGGGGCGGTGTGCTCCTCGGGGGCGCCGACGGCGGCGAGTTTGCGGGCGAGGTAGTCGAGCCACACCCCGGGCTCGGACGCGCGGGTGCGGCGGACGACGGCGGTGTCGGCGGCGTGCATCGCGATCCACGCGCCGGAGGCCTCGCGGACCCGGCCGGACAGGCCGTGGTGGTCGGGGTGGTGGTGGGTGATGACGACGCCGTGGACGTCGCGGACGGACGTGCCGAGCGCGGTGAGCCCGGCGGCGAGTTCGTCCCAGGAGGCCGGGTCGTCCCAGCCGGTGTCGATGAGGACGGGGCCGCGGTCCGTGTCGACGACATGGACCAGGGTGTGGCCGAGCGGGTTGTCCGGGATGGGGACGCGGAGGGACCAGACGCCTCCGCCGTGCTCGGTCACCTGGGTCATGGATCCTCATCTCTCCGCGACGGCACGGCATCCGTTCGAGCATTGCCGATGATAAGTAGAACTGGTATCAGTTCTGAAACACAGTCAGGTAACGTCGCGGGTTCCGGGAGGCAGTCGGTCATGACCGAGCTTGTGGAGCACGGAAAGCTGTACGTCGGCGGCCGGTTGACCGATCCCCTCGGCAGTGAGGTCATCGAGGTGATCTCACCCCACACCGAGGAGGTCGTCGGCCGCGTGCCGCACGCCTCCCGGGCCGATGTCGACCGGGCCGTCGCCGCCGCCCGCGAGGCGTTCGACCACGGACCCTGGCCCCGGGCGACGCTCGAGGAGCGGATCGGGGTCGTCACCCGGATCAAGGACGCCATCGCCGTCCGGCACGAGGAGATCGCCCGCTCGATCAGTACGCAGAACGGCTCCCCGTACTCCTGGAGCGTGCTGGCCCAGGCGCTCGGCGCGATGATGGTCTGGGACGCCGCGATCACCGTCGCCCGCGACTTCACGTACGAGTCCCGGCGTGACGGAGTCCTCGGGCCGATCATGGTGCGGCGCGAACCGGTGGGGGTGGTCGCGGCCGTCGTGCCGTGGAACGTCCCGCAGTTCACGGCGGCGGCGAAGCTGGGCCCGGCGCTGCTGGCCGGCTGCACGGTGGTGCTGAAGCCGTCGCCGGAAAGTCCGCTCGACTCCTACATCCTGGGCGAGATCGCGGCGGAGGCCGGGCTGCCCGAGGGGGTCCTGAGCATCCTGCCGGCCGACCGGGAGGTCAGCGAATACCTGGTCGGGCACCCGGGCGTCGACAAGGTCTCCTTCACGGGGTCGGTCGCGGCCGGGAAGCGCGTGATGGAGGTCGCCTCCCGCAACCTCACCCGCGTCACCCTCGAACTCGGCGGCAAGTCCGCCGCCGTCGTCCTGCCGGACGCGGACGTGGCGGCCGCCGTCGCCGGGATCGTCCCGGCCGCCTGGATGAACAACGGGCAGGCGTGCGTCGCCCAGACCCGCATCCTCGCCCCGCGCAGCCGCTACGACGAGATCGCCGAGGCGCTCGCCGCGGCCGCCGGCGCCCTCGTCGTCGGCGACCCGCTCGACCCGGCGACCCAGGTCGGCCCGCTCGTCGCCCGCCGCCAGCAGCGGCGCTCCCTCGACTACATCGGCATCGGCCAGGAGGAGGGCGCCAAGGTCCTCGCGGGCGGCGGCCGTCCCGCGGGCCGGGAGCGCGGCTGGTACGTCGAGCCGACGCTCTTCGGCGACGTCGACAACTCCATGCGGATCGCCCGAGAGGAGATCTTCGGACCCGTCGTCTGCCTCCTCCCGTACGGGGACGAGAGCGAGGCGCTCCGGATCGCCGACGACTCCGACTACGGGCTCAGCGGCAGCGTCTGGACCGGGGACGTCGAGCACGGCATCGACTTCGCCCGGCGGGTGCGCACCGGCACCTTCAACGTGAACACCTTCAGCCTGGACATGCTCGGCCCGTTCGGCGGCTACAAGAACTCCGGCCTGGGGCGGGAGTTCGGTCCCGAGGGCTTCGGCGAGTACCTGGAGCACAAGATGATCCATCTGCCGGCCGGGTACGAGGGGCCGGGTGGGGCGTGATGGGCGACCGCTGGCACGTCGAGGTCGACCGGGGGGTGTGCATCGGCTCGGCCATGTGCGTGAACCACGCCCCGGACGGCTTCCGGCTCGACTCGGCCCGTCAGTCGCATCCCACGCGGCCGGATGCGGACGCGAACGAGAGCGTGCTCGCGGCGGCCGAGGGCTGCCCCGTGGAGGCGATCCTGATCACCCTGCTCGACGGCGGAGAGCCGGTCTTCCCTCCGGAGGAGTAGGCGTCCCTCCCTGGCGGCCCTTCGGCGTGCCGCCGGGGGAAGGGCCTCAGCGCGCCGTCCCGGCCCGCCCGCGCGCCTTCGTGGCCGCGGGCGCGGCCGGGCCGCCCGCGGGGGCGGCGCCGCTCGGCGCGGTCAGGTCGATCAGCCGGCAGACCGTCTCGATGTCGATCTTCACCTGGGCGATCGAGGCCCGCCCGGACAGCCACGTGATCAGCGCCGAGTGCCAGGTGTGCTCGATCACCCGGACCGCCGAGAGCTGCTCCGGGGTCGGGTGCTCCAGCTCCATCGCGTCCAGGATGATCGCCGTCGTGAGCCGCGACACCGTGTCCACCTCGGGACTCACGCTCCGGTCCGCGAACGTCAGGGCCCGTACCATCGCGTCCGCGAGCTGTGGTTCCCGCTGGAGCGCCCGGAAGGCGCGCATCAGCGTCTCCGCTACCCGCTCCGCCGAGCTGTCCCCGGCCGGCGGCCGCTTCCGCAGGGTCGTGTGCATGTGCTGGAGCTGGTCCTGCATCGTCGCGACCAGCAGATGGATCTTGGAGGGGAAATAGCGGTACAGCGTGCCCAGGGCCACCCCGGCGGCCTCGGCGACCTCACGCATCTGTACGGCGTCGAAACCGCCCCGCCCGGCCAGCTGCGCGCTGGCGTGCAGGATGCGCCGGCGGCGCGCCTCCTGGCGTTCCGTCAGGGGCGGCGAGTCGGGTCTGTCTTCCGCGGTCATGGAGTCCCGTTCCGTGCGGTGGGGAGCGACAGTATGGCGGGGGCCCCGCCGTGGCGCGAATCACCTGATCCGGTTCTTACAGCGGGGCTACCTGCCGGTAGATTCAGTGCACCTTGAACGATCAAGAGCGATCAAGTCTGTAACTTGTTCTAGATTAGCGCGAGCGGTTACGCTCCCGCGAAACGCACGCTCGAAGGGGGCAGCGAGTGACCGCTGAGGCCATAGAGTCAGGCCCCCGCCAGGGCCTCACCGGCGACGGTGACCGTCCGTTGCGGATCGCTCTCCTCACGTACAAGGGCAACCCGTTCTGCGGAGGCCAGGGCGTCTACGTCCGGCACCTCTCCCGCGAACTCGCCCGGCTCGGGCACACCGTGGAGGTCATCGGCTCCCAGCCGTACCCGGTCCTCGACGAGGGACTGCCCGGGCTCACCCTCACCGAGCTGGCGAGCCTGGACCTGTACCGGTCGCCGGACCCCTTCCGCACGCCCCGGCGCGACGAGTACCGGGACTGGATCGACGCCCTCGAGGTCGCCACCATGTGGACCGGCGGCTTCCCCGAGCCCCTCACGTTCTCGCTCCGGGCCCGGCGCACGCTCGCCGCCCGCCGCGGCGACTTCGACGTCGTCCACGACAACCAGACCCTCGGATACGGACTCCTCGGCGGCCCGGACGCGATCGGCGCCCCGCTCGTCACCACGATCCACCACCCCATCACCGTCGACCGGCAGCTCGACCTCGACGCCGCCGACGACTGGAAACGGCGCGCCTCCGTCCGCCGCTGGTACGGCTTCACACGCATGCAGAAGCGGGTCGCCCGCCGGCTGCCGTCCGTGCTGACCGTCTCCGGAACCTCCCGCCGGGAGATCGTCGAGCACCTCGGCGTACGCGAGGACCGCATCCGGGTCGTCCACATCGGCGCCGACACCGCCCTGTGGTCCCCGGACCCGTCCGTCGCCGAGGTCCCCGGCCGGATCGTCACCACCTCCAGCGCGGACGTGCCGCTCAAGGGGCTCGTCCACCTCGTCGAGGCGCTCGCCAAGCTCCGTACCGGCAACCCCGCCGCGCACCTCGTCGTCGTCGGCAAGCGCGCCGAGGACGGGCCGGTCGCCCAGGCCATCGAGCGGCACGGGCTCCAGGACGCCGTCGAGTTCGTCAAGGGCATCACCGACGCCGAACTCGTCGACCTGGTCCGCTCCGCCCAGGTCTCCTGCGTGCCGTCGCTGTACGAGGGGTTCTCGCTGCCGGCCGCCGAGGCCATGGCCACCGGGACCCCGCTCGTCGCCACCACCGGCGGGGCGATCCCCGAAGTCGCCGGCCGCGACGGCGAGACCTGTCTCGCCGTGCCCCCGGCCGACCCGGACGCGCTGGCCGAGGCCCTGCGCCGGGTCCTCGGGGACGCGGAGCTGAGGGCCCGCCTGGGCGCCGCCGGGCGCCGTCGCGTCCTGCAGAACTTCACCTGGGCGCGGGCCGCCCAGGGCACCGCGGAGCTGTACCGCGAGGCGATCGCCCGGCAGGGCCGGACGGCCCGCAGGTGACCGGACTCCGGCGCCGCCCCCGGGCGCATCCGCGCGCCCGAGGAGCGGCGCAGCCCCCCGCCCGCCGCGCGGCACACCTCCGTGCCCGCCGCGCGGGCACGACTCACGGCCGCCCAGCGGCCCCATCCGTGGACCACCCCGACCGCGAAGGCAGGCACTCGTGCTGACCGTCGACTTCACCCGCTTCCCGCTCGCCCCCGGCGACCGCGTGCTCGACCTGGGCTGCGGTGCGGGCCGGCACGCCTTCGAGTGCTACCGGCGCGGCGCCCAGGTCGTGGCCCTCGACCAGAACGGCGAGGAGATCCGCGAGGTCGCCACCTGGTTCGCCGCGATGAAGGAGGCCGGCGAGGCCCCCGTCGGCGCGACCGCCACCGCGATGGAGGGCGACGCGCTCAACCTGCCCTTCCCCGACGAGTCCTTCGACGTCGTCATCATCTCCGAGGTGATGGAGCACATCCCGGACGACAAGGGCGTGCTCGCCGAGATGGTGCGCGTCCTCAAGCCGGGCGGACGCATCGCGATCACCGTCCCGCGCTACGGCCCCGAGAAGGTGTGCTGGACCCTGTCCGACGCCTACCACGAGGTCGAGGGCGGCCACATCCGTATCTACAAGGCAGACGAGCTGCTCGGCAAGATCCGGCAGGCGGGCCTCAAGCCGTACGGCACCCACCACGCGCACGCCCTGCACTCCCCGTACTGGTGGCTGAAGTGCGCCTTCGGCGTGGACAACGACAAGGCGCTGCCGGTCCGCGCCTACCACAAGCTCCTGGTCTGGGACATCATGAAGAAGCCCGCGCTCACCCGGGTCGCCGAGCAGCTCCTCAACCCGGTCGTCGGCAAGAGCTTCGTCGTCTACTCGACCAAGCCCCATCTGCCCAAGGCGGATGCCGGGACCTCCGCGGACGTCGCCAAGTGACCTCTCCCGAAAGCATCGCCGAGCACCTGCTGCTGCCCGGTGTCCTCACCGCGGATCAGGCCGCCCGGACCGTCGCCGGGATCCTCGCCGTCCAGCGCGAGGACGGGGCGATCCCCTGGTTCCGCGGCCACCACCTCGACCCGTGGGACCACACCGAGGCCGCCATGGCCCTCGACACGGCCGGCGAACACGCCGCCGCGGCCCGCGCCTACGAGTGGCTGGCCCGCCACCAGAGCGGCGACGGCTCCTGGTACGCCGCCTACCAGGACGGCGACCCGCACGACGTCACCGACCGCGGCCGGGAGTCCAACTTCGTCGCGTACGTCGCCGTCGGCGTCTGGCACCACTACCTCTCGACCGGCGACGACGCCTTCCTCGACCGGATGTGGCCCGTCGTCTTCGCCGCCGTCGAGTTCGTCCTCGCCCTCCAGCAGCCGGGCGGGCAGATCGGCTGGAAGCGCGAGGCCGACGGCACGGCCGTCGAGGACGCGCTGCTCACCGGCAGCTCCTCGATCCACCAGGCGCTGCGCTGCGCGCTCGCCATCGCCGAGGAGCGCGAGGAGCCGCAGCCCGACTGGGAGCTGGCGGCGGGCGCGCTCGGCCACGCCATCCGCAGCCACCCCGAGCGCTTCCTCGACAAGTCGCGCTACTCCATGGACTGGTACTACCCCGTCCTCGGCGGCGCCGTGACGGGTGAAGCCGCCAGGGCCCGGATCCAGGCGCGCTGGGACGACTTCGTCGTGCCGGGCCTCGGCGTGCGCTGCGTGCTGCCCAATCCCTGGGTGACCGGCGGCGAGAGCTGCGAACTCGCCCTCGCGCTCTGGGCGATCGGCGAGTCCGACCGCGCCCTGGAGATCCTCCAGTCCATCCAGCACCTGCGCGCCGAGGACGGCATGTACTGGACGGGGTACGTCTTCGGGGGCGAGCGCGCCGTCTGGCCTGAGGAGCTGACGTCCTGGACCGCCGGCTCGCTGCTGCTCGCCGTCGCGGCCCTGGGCGGCGACGAGGCGACGGTGGCGGTCTTCGGCGGCGAGCGGCTGCCCCGGGGCCTGGAGCCCGACTGCTGCGCCTGACGGGAGACCGCCGCGCCTGACGGGAGACCTGGAGCCCGACGCCGCGCCTGAGGAGGTCGGAACGGGGCCGCCGCGCCGGAGCGGCCCCGTCGCGCCCGAACGACGTCAGTGGCGGCGCAGCAGCCGCCCCGCCACGGCGTGTCCGACGACGAGGTAGACCACGGCGGCGAGACCGTAACCGGCCACCACCCGGGCCCAGGCCTCGTCGAAGGTGAAGAGGTCGTGCGACCAGCCGGCCAGCCAGCGGGCCGCGTCCTGGACGAACTCCACCAGGCCGTTGCCGCGGTTGGCGCCGAGCAGGTACATCAGGATCCAGAGGCCGATGATCGCGGCCATGACATCGGCGACGACACTGATCACCCTCGCCGCCTGCGTGGTGTTGCTCCGTCCGGAAGTCATAGGCTCCGCGTTACCCCGCGTGGCCGTTCGAAACCCGTTCGGAGTCGGTCGGCTGGCGGAGTGTCGGACCGGGGGCGAGGCTGACGCCCGTGGACTCGCCCGAGTCCCAGGGAGGTCCGGCCGTGTCCCCACCCGTCCCGGCGCGCCTGCGCCGCGCCGTCGTCGCCCTTCTCCTGTCCTGCGCGCTCCTGGCGACCACGGCCGCCTGCGGCGGTGACGACACCCCGAGCGCGAGCGGCAGCGCGAGCCCGACGAGCAGCGGCACCTTCGAACAGCAGCGGCTCGCCAAGACCCGGTTCGTCGCCAACGCGGGCCTCGCGGCCGGTGCCACGTACCAGTGGATCGTCAAGCCGTACCGCGAGGGCAGGTTCACGAAGGGCGCGGACGGTCGGACCTTCGCCCTGGTCAAGGCGGGCCTCGCGGGCACGTTCGCGTACAACAGGCTCAAGGCGGCGGTGAACAACGCCAAGGGCGACCCGCTGCTCTCGAAGGCGGTGGCCCCGCTGACGGCCGGCATCGAATCGCTGAGGGAACTCGGGACGAAGCTGCGGAAGGGCGAGGCGAGCGACGCCGACGTCGGCACCTTCGAGGACGTCATCACCAGCGTCAAGGACGCCGGCCGGAGCGCGGGCGCCGAGGTGACCGACCAGGTGCCCAGCACCTCCCAGCTCGGCGGCTGAGCCGGCCCCGGCCCCGCACGACGGCGTCCGCGCTCCGGACCGCGCGCCGGCTTCCGACCGCCTCACGGACGCGGGCTCCTCACCCCGCGACGGCGCCCGCGGTCGTCGTCAGGAGAGGGCGGGCACCCAGTCGCCGAGCCAGTCCCGCACCTCCTGGTCAGCCGCCTGCGCGTCCGTCAGCTGCGGGCGGTCGCCGCTCGCGCCGCCCGCGCCGGGGCCGGTGTTCCGGTACTCCGCGAACCGGTCGCCCTTCCACGAGAAGCCGCCCATGTCGGTCCAGGGCGTGCTCCTGACCGCCGCGCTCAGGCTGGTGTCGCGGACCGTGGTCTGCGGGTCGACGGCCGGGTCGCCTCCGGGGTGCCAGTTCCGGCCGAGGAAGAAGCTGCCCGCCGCCACGTCACCGGTGACGGCCGAGCGGTGGATCAGGATGCCCTTGCGGCCGGCGGGGGTGCTCGGTGCCGTGACGTAGCCGGCGGAGGTGCCGTTCCAGCGCTTCTTGACCGTGATGACCGACCTGTCGATGACGGCCGTCGCCCGGCCGAAGACGAAGTCGACGTTCCCCGTGACGTACGAGTTCGTGACGTAGACGCGGCCGGGCCTGTCCTTGGCGGCGGTCTCCAGCTCCAGGGTGTCCTGATCGCCGTTGACGATCACTCCGTCCAGGACGATCCGGTCGGCCGCGGTCAGCAGGGCCACCGCCTGCTGGGCGATGTCCTGGTGGCGCGCCTCGTCGAAGTCGTTGGTGACGGTCAGGTTGCGGACCTGCGAGTCGTCGGACCGGACGGCGAGGGTGGCGCTGCCCGGGGTGCCGTAGGGGCCCGAGCCGTCGGGCCTGGTCATCCCTGCCGCGTTGCCGTACACGATGACCGTGTCCTTGCGGCTCGCGCCCGCACCCTGCAGCGTGACGTGCGGCTTGTCCGCCGGGATGACGACCGTCTCGCGGTACGTGCCGGGCCGCACGGAGACGACGACCCGGGCGGGGTTGTCCGCCGGGACGGCGTCCACGGCCGCCTGGACGGTGCGGTACGCGCCGGAGCCGTCCTTGGCCACCGTCAGGGTCGTCACGGCCGCCCCCGCCCGCGGCGCCGTCGCCGTCGCCGTCGTGCCGAGCGAGGCGCGCGGCCCCGCGCCCGACCTGAGCAGGGCGGGGACGTCCGCGGCCCTGTCGGGGGTGTAGGGGTAGGACGACCGTGGGTCGAAGGCCGTGCCGCCGCTCTCGTTGCGCCCGCGGGTGCCGGAGAAGACGTTGCCGCGCTGGACGAGGGACGCGGTGGCGTCCTTGACGACGGGGTTGTTCACGCCCTGGAAGTAGCTGTTCTCCAGGAGCATCCTCGTCGCGCCCCGGGAGTAGTTGCCGTACGCGGACGTGACGGCGGTCCCCGGGTCGTCCTGGAGGTAGTTGTTGTAGAGATGCGCCCGCGCCGCGTTGTCGGTGGACGGGTTGCGCTGCTCGGTCTCGCGTAGCCAGTTGTGGTGGATCGTGATGTCGGTGACGACCTGGGGGGTCCAGCCGATGCCGAACGCCTTGTTGCCGTTGCTCAGCCGGTTCCAGGACACCGTCACGTAGGTGCTGTCCTTGCGGACGTCGATGAGCCCGTCGGCCATGTGCCGCAGATCGTTGTGGTCGATCCACACATGGTGGGCGCCGTCCATCTGCACGGCGTCGAAGTCGTGCTCCTTGTCGTTCCAGACGCCTTGGTACGTGTCACGGATGGTCAGGTTCCGGATGATCACGTTGTGGACGCCCGGCCCGAGGAAGAAGCCGCCCCCGACGATGTGTCCGGCCGTCCCCGAGCCGATGATCGTCTTGTCGGAGGCGACCTTGATCTCCCTGCCGACGGGGTTCACGGTGATGGTCCCGGCGACCACGATGACGTACGGCTCCGGGGCGGTGGCGTACTTCTCCAGGTCGGCGAGGGTCCGCACGGTGACGGTCCGGCCGTCCCGGCCTCCGTAGGTGCCCTTCTGGCCCAGGGCGTCGACGGACGCGAAGCCGTCGGCGACGGCGGTGGCCCAGGCCGGCGCGGCGGCGGGCGCGGCGGCGGGCGCGGGGGCGCCGGCGGCGGACGCCTGGGGGCGCGCGGCCTCGCCCGGCAGGCCGAAGGCGGTGCCGTACGCCATGACTCCGGCGGCGGTCAGGGCCAGCGGGACTCCGACGGTCCACGCCGTCCGCCGCCTGCGGTGCCGTGCCGTGCTGCGGCTGCGGTTCATGCTCACGGGTGCGTCCGTTCGTGTGGGGGATCCTTACGCACCCCGGTCGCCGCCGCGCGGGGAAAGGTTGCCGTCGCGCCCGACGCGCCCCCGGAGGAACCGTCAGATGACGAGTTCCGCGAGGACCCGCAGGGTGGCCGGGTCCGGCGCCGTGACCAGCAGGTCGGTGACCGGACCCGCGCGCCACAGCTCCAGACGTTCGGCGATCCGCGCCTTCGGCCCGACCAGCGAGACCTCGTCCGCGAAGGAGTCCGGCACGGCGAGCACGGCCTCCTGCCGACGGCCGGCCGCGAACAGTTCCTGGATGCGCCGGGCTTCGTCCGCGTACCCCATGCGCCCCATCAGGCCGGCGTGGAAGTTGCGGGCCGCGTGTCCCATGCCGCCGATGTAGAAGCCGAGCATCGCCTTGACGGGCAGCAGCCCTTCGGCGGGATCGTCGCAGAGCCGGGCGTGCACCATCGGGGCGACGAGGAAGCCTTCCGGGAGCCGCTCCGGCAGCGCGTACACCTCGGTGTGGCGCGTCGGCGACCAGTAGAGGGGCAGCCAGCCGTCGGCGATCCGCAGTGTCTGGGCGATGTTCTTGGGTCCCTCGGCGCCGAGGAGCACCGGCAGGTCGGGGCGCAGGGGGTGGGTGATCGGCTTGAGCGCCTTGCCGAGTCCCGTGCCGTCGGCGCCCGTGTACGGATGGGAGTGGAACCGCCCGTCGAGCGTGACGGGCCCCTCGCGGCGCAGCACCTGACGGATCACGTCCACGTACTCGCGGGTCGCGGTCAGCGGGCTGCGCGGGAAGGGGCGGCCGTACCAGCCCTCCACGACCTGCGGCCCGGAGAGACCGAGGCCGAGCATCATCCGGCCGCCGGAGAGGTGGTCGAGCGTGAGCGCGTGCATGGCGGTGGCGGTCGGGGTCCGCGCGGCCATCTGCGCGACGGCGGTGCCCAGCCTGATCCTGGTGGTGTGCGCGGCGATCCAGGTCAGCGCCGTGAACGCGTCGGAGCCCCACGCCTCGGCGGTCCACACGGAGTCGTAGCCGAGCCGCTCGGCCTCCCGGGCGAGGTCGAGATGGGTGGGTGAGGGGCCGCGCCCCCAGTAGCCGAGGGCGAGTCCGAGCCGCATGGCCCCCACCAACCTTTCTGACGAATCGTCAGTTATGGATGGGGGGACTGTACGCCGACGGCCCCTCGCCCGGAAGGGATCCCGGGGGAGGGGCCGCTGGAACGGTGCCGGTGCGCGGGCCGGGCGGTCAGCCGCGCTGGATGCCGGTCGTGTCCTGGAGGACGCCGCGACGGCCGTCCTGCGTCTGGGCGACGAGGCCGGGGCCCCGCTGCTCGACCGCCAGGTACCAGGTGCCGGGGGCCAGTTCGGCGATCGGCGTGGGGGAGCCGTCCTCGGCGTACAGGGGGCGGGCGACCGGGACCGCGAACCAGAACGGCGCGAAGTCGGACGCGGGCTGCTGGCCCTGCCCCTGTGCGGGAGCCTGACCCTGCGCCGGTGCCTGCGCCTGGGCCTGACCCTGCGCCGGCCCGGGCTGCGGGGCGTGCCCGGCGGCCTGGGGGTCGGGCTGCTGCTGTCCGCCGAACGGCTGGTGGGGCTGCGCGCCGTATCCCTGCTGGGCGCCCGGGTAGCCGTAGCCGCCGGGGACGCCCGGCTGGCCGTGCTGGCCGGGCTGCATGCCGTACGGCTGCGCGGTCTGCGGCTTCGGCGCGCTGAGCAGCGGGGCCTTGAGCGCCGGCACCAGCGGAGCGGCGACGGCGGCGCCGGCCAGGACCAGCGCGGCGATCAGGCCGAGGATGAGGCCCGCACCGGCGTTGTTGGACTCGAACATCCACATCAGGAGGTTCCAGGCGGAGGCGATGGCGAACGCGGCGCCGACCTGCCCCAGCTCGAGGCCGGCGACCTTCCGCGGCTGCGGAAGCAGGTGGGAGAGGACGACCAGGGCGCCACCCGCGATGCCGAGGAGGAACGCGCCCCAGCCCAGGGGCGAGAGCTCCCACGAGTTCGTGGATTCGATGTTGTCGCAGAAGTCGCCTTCACAGCCGGCGATGCCGAGGAACGAGGCGATGAACAGCACCACCGCTGCACCGATCACCACGCCATCGCCTCGAGTGAGGGAGCGGATATTCACGTAAGAGTCCTTCGTCGGGTCGTCTCGTAGGGGTGGCGCGAAGCACGGGGGCGGCCCCATCGTACGGAGCGAATCTATCGCCCGCGGGTTCTACCCCTTGAGGTAGGTCCTGATGCCGTCCGCGATTCCGCGCGCCGCTTTCTGTCGCCACGCCGCGTCGGTGAGCAGTGCGGCGTCCTTCGGGTCACGCATATTGCCGCATTCGACGAAGACCTTGGGGACGGTTGAGAGATTGAGTCCGCCGAGATCGTCGCGGACGTCCAACCCCGTGCCCGCGCCGAGGTAGTTGGCGGGCGCGGTCCCGGTCGAGCGGGCGAAGTGCCGGGCGATGCCCTCGCCGAGGGTACGGGAGGGCCCGACGATCTTCGTGGTGTCGGCCCCGCCGGCGCTCACCCGGGCGGGCAGGATCACGTGGAACCCGCGGTTGCCGGTCGCCGAGCCGTCGGCGTGCACGGAGACGACGGCGTCCGCGCGGGCGGCGTTGCCGGTCCTCGCGCGCTCGTCGATGCAGGGGCCGAAGGGGCGGTCGGCGTCGTGGGTGAGGACGACGCGTGCCCCCTGGGCCGCGAGGAGATCGCGGAGACGGTGTGAAACATCGAGGGTGAACGCGGCCTCGGTGTATCCGGCGTTCGTGGACGTCCCGGTGGTGTCGCATTCCTTGCGGTTCGTCCCGATGTCGACCTTCTGGTTGATCTCCCGGGCGTGACGGAAGTTGCCCGGGTTGTGCCCGGGGTCGATGACCACGGTCCGCCCGGAGAGGGGCAGCGTCCCGCCGGCGGCCGACGGAGCGGGGGTGGCGCCGGCCCCGTCGCCCGGCCGCGCCGACCCGGGCGGGGCGGCCTGCCCGTGCCGCGTGGGCGGCGCCGCGCTCCCGGCGGTGGCGCCGCACCCCGCGAGCGTGACGCATCCGAGCAGGGCGAGGGCGGGGGCGAGGATCTTGCGGTGGTCGTACGGCACGTCGCGACTCTAGTGCGAGGCGGGGCGGACTCAGGCCGAATAGTCCGTTGACGCGGAGAGTCTGTGTGGGGAGTGTGGCGGGTAGGGAGAGAGTGCGCCGGTGACCAGACACCGCGCACGGACCACGGGGGGCACTGTGGCGGGGCAGGAACCGAACGACGCGCCGAACCGCGCGGGGCACGACGATCCACGGGACGCGGGGGACGGAGCGGCGCACGAGGACCCGCGGGGCGGGACGCGTGCAGCGGGCCCCGACGGCCGTCCGGGCGCTCAGGCGCCGGGCCGGGGCGCCGGAGCACCCCCGGGCTTCGGACCGCCCGCGGACCCCAGGGTGACCGAGACGCCCTGGGCGTACGGCGGACCTGGAACGACTCCGGGGGCGCCGGGAGGACCTGCTTCCGGGGGGCCGGGTGCCGCCGGAGGACCTGCCGCCGCGGGGCCCGGTGCGCCCGAGGCTCATGGGCCCTCCGGGGGCCCCGGAGCTTCCGGGGGACCGGCTGCTTCCGCGGGACCGGGCGCCTCCGCAGGGTCGGGCGCGTCCGCCGGCCCCGGTGCGGACGGTGCCTTCGGTCCGGCGGCCGGCGCTCCGGCCCCGCCGTACGGTGCTCCCGAGGCGCCGTACAGCGCCCCCACCCCGGCGTACGGCGCGTGGGGCGGGGGGCCGGTGCCGCCGCCGCCCGTCGGGCCGCCGCGGGTTCCCCCGCCGCCCGCCGAGGCACACCCGGCGCAGGCCGCGCTGGCCGGACTGCTGAACCTCTCCTGCCTGGGCCTCGGGTACGTCCTGCTCAGGCAGTGGGCCCTGGCCGCCGTCTGCTGGGGCGCGACGGCCGCCCTGCTCTTCGTCGCCCTCCCGGCCGACGTCGACGGCGTGCCCACCGGCTTCCTCGTCGGCTACGGCGTGTTCCTGCTGGCCGCCGCCGCGGACGGTGCCCGGCGCGGACTGCGTGCCCCCCGGCGCGCCCTCGCGCTCCCGGCGGCGCTCCCCGTGGCGCTCGCCCTGGCCCTGCTGGTCGTGCCCGTGGGCGGCACGCTCGCCTACGGCTCGGCCCGCGACGAGGCCGTGGAGCAGTCGCTCCTCGACCGCCTCGCCGCCGCCGACGCCTTGGTGAAGTCGGCCGAGGGCCAGAGCTTCAGCAGCGCCGAGGCCGACTACCGCGAGGCGCTCCTCACCTACCAGGACCTCGGTTCCCGCCGGGCCGGCTCCCGCGCCGGGCGCCTCGTTCCCGACCGCCTCGACGCCTACTACGCGGCCGTCTCCGCGCCCTACGACGCCAAGAACTACTGCGAAGCCGTTCCCCGCCTCCAGCACCTGCGCGGCCTGCCGGGGACCGTGGACCGCTCGCTCCTCGGCGACCTGGCCGGCAAGGCCGACGAGCCGCTGGCCCACTCCTGGTACGAGTGCGGCACGAGCCGTATCGGCGTCGCCGGCGCCGAGACGACCGCGGGGGAGCACCTCAACGCCCTGCTGTCGACGTTCCCCCAGTCCCCGCACGCCCAGAAGATCGAGGCCGCCGTCAAGGAGACGATCCGCAGCCGCGAGGCCGCGCTGACCGGCGCCGGAGCCGACCCGTGCGGCAAGGTGACCGAGCTGCGCCGCGTCGGCACCACCGTCGACCTGCTGCCCAAGCCCGCCTTCGCCGCCGTCTCGCGGGCGAACGGCGACGCGGTGCGCAAGGGCGACTTCGCCTGCGGGGTCCGGCACTTCGAGGACAAGGAGTACACCGACGCCGTCCGGACGATGACGGAGTACGCCACGCAGTACCCGAACAGCCCGCAGCTGGCCCACGCGCGCTCCATAGCGATCGCCGCCGAGATCGCCGAGGAGGAGCCGGCGGCGGGGAAGCGACTTCCCCCGGCCACCGCGCCGGGCGGCTCGCGCATGGTGATGGTGGTCTCGAACGACGGCCCCGGAGAGGTCGAACTCCTCTACACCGGGCCGGTGACCGGACGCGTCACGATCAAGGCGTGCGGCACCTGCAAGGCCTACCCGGGCAGCCTCGCCCGCAACGCGCCGAAGATCAAGGCGTGCTCCGGACCGTCGTCGAAGTACCCCAAGACGACGATCACGCTCCCCGCCGGTAATTACCACTTCCTGCAGAAGCGGGACGGGACGGGCTCGTCCTCCGCCGTGAACAAGTCGAGCACGGCGAAGATCGAACCCGGCTACAGCTATACGAACTGCCTCTACGTCACCTCGGGCTTCGGCCTCTAGGGCGTGTTTCGAAAGTCCCGCCTGCCCCGCGACGCCTGGCACGCACGCTCGCCGCGTTGTCGGGATCGTCCACGTGCGTCCAGTACGAGGGCGACCCTCCGCCCTGCGATCGCACACAGGATCCGCCGCGGGGCCCGCCCTCCGGGCGGACGGCGGGACTTTCGCACCACCCTCAGCGGCGCCGCAGGACCCGGAGGGAGTCGGTGACGGAGATCTCCTCGAAGTCGCCGGACTCCAGGGCCCGGAGATAGATGCGGTACGGAGCCTGGCCGCCGTCCTCCGGGTTCGGGAAGACGTCGTGGATCACGAGGACGCCGCCGGCGGCGACCTTGGGGGCCCAGCCCTCGAAGTCCGCCGTCGCGTGCTCGTCGGTGTGACCGCCGTCGATGAAGACGAGGCCGAGCGGGCCCGCCCACACCTTCGCGACCTGGGGGGAGCGCCCGACCACCGCGACGACGTGCTCCTCCAGGCCGGCGGCGTGCAGGGTCCGGCGGAACGTCGGCAGCGTGTCCATCCGGCCGACCTCGGGGTCGACGACCGTCGGGTCGTGGTACTCCCACCCCGGCTGCTGCTCCTCGCTGCCCCGGTGATGGTCCACGGTCACGGCGACGGTCCCGGCCGCGCGGGCGGCGTCCGCCAGCAGGATCGTGGAGCGCCCGCAGTACGTGCCGACCTCCAGGAGGGGCAGCCCGAGGCCGGCGGCCCCGGCGGCGGCCTCGTACAGCGCGAGCCCTTCCTTGACGGGCATGAAGCCCTTGGCGGCCTCGAAGGCGGCAAGGATCTCGGGGGCGGGCTCGGCGGCCATGGGCGGGTCCTCCTACTGGCGGGTACGTTCGTGCGAGCGCCATCGTGCCCTACGCGCCCGGTACGGACCACACCGTCCGCCCGGCGCCCGACCACACCGTCCGCCCGTCCGCCCGTCCGCGCGGACCGCCCCACCGCGCCGATCGCTGAACCCGTTCAGCTGACGGGTCATCCGATGTTCACGGCACTGTCCGTCCCCGCTCACCCCCGGGGTCTAACGTCGCGCGGGTCCGCTTCCCTGACCGAGGAGAACCGTGAGCGCATCCGCCGTGTCGGCCCTGGCCGCCGCGTTCCTGCTGGTGTCCGGCGCCCCCGCCCAGCCCGGGCCGGTGACCGTCACCGCATCCGTCGAGACACCCGCCGTCTACGACGACGAGGCGGGCGGCAACGCCGACGCCGACGACCCGGCGGTGTGGGTCGACCCCACGCGCCCGGGCCGCAGCATCGTGATCGGCACGCTGAAGGAGGCCGGCCTCGATGTCTACGGTCTCGACGGCCGCCGCCTCCAGCACATAGCCGCGCCGGCGGCGCCCGGTGAGGACGCCGCCCCGGGCCGCTTCAACAACGTCGACATCGTCTACGGCTTCGAACTGAGGGGCAGGAAGACGGACCTGGCGCTCGTCAGCGACCGGGGCCGCGACCGGGTCCGCGCCTTCGCGATCGACCCCGCCGCCGTCGCGGCCGGAAGGCCGCCCCTCACGGACGTGACGGCGCCCGACGTCAGGCCGGTCTTCGCCGCCGACGAGGGCGCGGTGGACGACCAGCGCACGGCGTACGGGCTCGCCGCGTACAGCGACGGCGACGAGGCGTACGTCGTGGTGTCCCAGCGGGAGGAGACCCGTCTGCGGCTGCTCGAACTCGAGGACCGGGGCGGGAAGGTGGGGTACCGGACCAAGGACACCCTCGACCTGCCCGGGGCCTTCGCGCTGCCCGACGGGACGACCTGGTCGCCGTGCGCCGATCCCGGGGAGCGCCCGCAGGTCGAGGGCATGGCCGTGGACCAGGAGGAGCACGTCCTCTACGCGGCCCAGGAGGCCGTGGGGCTGTGGCGCGTCGACCTCGACGACGAGGAGTTCGGGCGGCCCGAGTCGATCGACCGCGTCCGCGAGTACGGCACGCCGTGGACGTACGACCCCGCCGAGGAGGAGTGCGTCCTCGACACCGCCGCCGACCCCGGCTTCGGCGGTGAGCACCTGAGCGCGGACGCCGAGGGCGTCACGGTCTACCACGCGGCGGACGGCGCCGGCTATGTGCTCGCCTCCAGCCAGGGGGACGACGCCTTCGCGGTGTACGGGCGCGAGGGAGACAACGACTACATCGGCTCCTTCACCATCGCCGACGGCCCCGCCGTCGACGGCGTGCAGCACTCCGACGGTTCCACCGTGGTCAACGTCCCCCTGGGGCGGGCCTTCCCACAGGGCCTGCTGGTCACCCACGACGGCGAGACGACCCCGGCGGACGGGGAGCGTGAGGGCACCGGCTTCAAGCTGACGCCGTGGGAGGCGGTGGCCACCGCGTTCCCGGAGCCGCTCACGGTCGACACGCGGTCGTTCGACCCGCGCGACACGGACTGACCCTCCCGGCCGCGTTCTCCAGCCGGCCCCGGACGCATCCGGCCTCCATCTGACCTTCCGTCAGATTGAAACGTGTTCTAGTGTGCCCTGTCATGGGCATCGCCATCACGCAAGAACAGCGGGAGCTCGCCCGATCCGTCCGTGGCTGGCTCGCACGGGCCGTCCCGCCCCAGGGGGTCCGCAAACACCTCGACGTCCCCGGCGCCGCCGCCGGGCGCCCGGACTACTGGGACGCCGCCGCCGGACAAGGACTCCTCGGCGTGCATCTGCCCGAGGAGTGCGGCGGCGGGGGCGGCGGCCTCGTCGATCTCGCCGTCGTGCTGGAGGAGGCCGCGCGGGCGTCGCTGCCGGGGCCGTATCTGCCGACCGTCCTCGCCGCGGAACTCCTGGTCCGCGCCGGGCGGCTCCCGCTCGCCGGCGAGCTCGCCGCGGGACGCCGCGTCGCGGCCGTCGGCCTCGCGCCCGGCGGGCTCACCGGCGTCGAGACCTCCGGCGGGCTCGTCCTCGACGGCAGCGCCCCGCCCGTGCTCGGCGGCGCCCAGGCGGATCTGCTGATCCTGGCGGCCACCACCGCCCGCGGTGACGTCTGGGCGGCCGTCGACGCCGACGCCCTGTCCGTCCGGCTCCACGAGAGCGCCGACCCCACCCGTCCGACCGCCGAGGTCACCGCCGCCGGGGTCCGGATCCCCGCCGAACGGGTCCTGGGCGTCGACTCCGCGCTCGTCCACGACCTCGCCGCCGTGCTCTTCGCCGCCGACGCCTGCGGCACCGCCGCCCGCGCCCTGGAGAGCGCCGCCGAACACGCCCGGACGCGCGAACAGTTCGGGCAGCCGATCGGACGGTTCCAGGGGATCAAGCACCTCTGCGCCGACATGCTCGTACGCGTCGAGCAGGCCCGGGCCCTCACCTGGGACGCCGCCCGCGTGACGGCCGGCGAACCCGACGACGTACGGTCCCTGGCCGCCGCGCTCGCGGCCGCCACCGCCCTGGACGCGGCCTACGGCTGCGCCAAGGACTGCGTCCAGATCCTCGGCGGCATCGGCTTCACCTGGGAGCACGACGCCCACCTGTGGCTGCGCCGCGCCCTCGTCGCCCGCCAGCTCCTCGGCCCGGGCGACCACCACCGGGCCCGCGCCGTCCGGCTCGCCGTCGGCGGCACCCGGCGCGAACTCCGCCTCGAACCGCCCCCGGAGGCGGACGCCCACCGGGCCCGGGCCCGCGAGGCCGTCGCCCCCGCCGCGGGGCTCGACCCCGCCGCCGCCCGCCGCCTGCTGGCCCCCACCGGCTACGCCGCCCCGCACCTCCCACCGCCCTACGGACTCGGTGCCGGGCCGCTCCACCAGCTCGCCGTCCAGCGGGAGACCGCCGACGCGGGCGTGCGGCTCTCCGGACTCGGCATCGCCACCTGGGTCGTCCCGTCCCTGCTCGCGTACGGGACCCCCGGGCAGCAGGCCCGCTTCCTCGGTCCCACCCTGCGCGGGGACCTGCTGTGGTGCCAGCTGTTCTCCGAGCCGGACGCCGGCTCCGACCTCGCCTCCCTGCGGACCAGGGCCGAGCGCACCGACGACGGCGGCTGGCGGATCAACGGCCAGAAGGTGTGGACGAGCGCCGCCCAGTGGGCCGACTTCGGCATCCTCCTCGCCCGCACCGACCCCGACGCCCCCAAGCACCAGGGGCTGACGTACTTCGTCGTCGACATGAAGAACACCCCCGGGATCGACATCCGGCCGCTGAGGGAGATCACCGGCGACTCGCTCTTCAACGAGGTCTATCTCGACGACGTGCCGCTGCCCGCCGACGCCGTCGTCGGCGAGGTGAACGACGGCTGGCGGGTCGCCCGCAACACCCTCGGCAACGAACGGGTGCACATGGCCGACCAGGTCGCCTTCGACAGCGGCCTCGAAGCGCTGATCGCGCGGGCGGCCGACGCCGACGGCGACGTACGGGTCCGGATCGGGGCGCTCGCCGCCGAGGCCCACGCCCTGGCCTGCATCGGCCTGCGGACCACGATGCTCCAGGTCTCGGGGCTCGAACCGGGTGCGGGAGCCAGCGTTCGCAAGCTCGTGCAGACCGTCCACCAGCAGAAGGTCGCGGAGCTGACCCTCGAACTGCTGGGCCCGGCGGGCGCGGTACGGGAGGGGGCGGGGGAGCGGGCCGTGCACGGGCTGCTGATGTCCCGCTGCCTGACCATCGCCGGAGGCACCACACAGGTCCAGCTCAATGTCGTCGCCGAGCGCCTGCTCGGCCTGCCGCGGGACTGAACCGAAGGGAACGTGACCATGGGGAAGGCGTACATCGTCGGCGTCGGGATGACGAGGTTCGAGAAGCCGCAGACGCGTGACTGGCAGTACTGGGACATGGCGCGGGAAGCGGGGACGGCCGCCCTCACCGACGCGGGGATCCCCTACGGGCGGGTGGAGCAGGTGTCCGCCGGCTACTGCTTCCAGCCGTCGACGGCCGGACAGCGCGCCGTCTACGAACTCGGCCTGACGGGCGTGCCCGTCTACAACGTCAACAACAACTGCGCCACGGCGTCGACGGCCCTGATGACGGCGCGCCAGTTCGTGGAGGGCGGGGTGTCCGACTGCGTGCTCGCGCTCGGCTTCGAGAAGATGGCGCGCGGCGCGCTGGGCGGCGGCTCCGGGGCGGCCGACCTCAGCACCTCCCCGGTGGCCCGGCACTACGGCGTCATGGCCGCCGCCCACGGCTTCGAGATGTCCCCGCCCACCGCGCAGATCTTCGGCAACGCCGCCCGCGAGCACATGGACCGCTACGGCACGACCGAGGCGCAGCTCGCGGCCGTCGGCGCCAAGAACCACCGCCACTCGGCGGACAACCCGAACGCCCAGTTCCGCGACGTGTACTCGGTCGAGGAGATCCTCGCCGCCAAGACCGTGCACCGGCCGCTGACCCGGCTCCAGTGCTC
Source organism: Streptomyces sp. NPDC053755 (assembly GCF_040677675.1). NCBI lineage: Bacteria > Bacillati > Actinomycetota > Actinomycetes > Kitasatosporales > Streptomycetaceae > Streptomyces > Streptomyces sp. NPDC053755. Next base: position 139,515 of record NZ_JBFASK010000016.1, read on the forward strand.
GCCCACCTCCGACGGCTCGGCGGCCGCCGTGGTCGTCTCGGAGCGGTTCCTGGTCGAACACGGGCTGCACGACAAGGCCGTGGAGATAGCCGGGCAGGCGATGACGACCGACACCGAGGAATCCTTCGCCTCCGGCTCCTGCATCGACGCGGTGGGCCTGCCCATGTCCCGGGCGGCGGCCCGGCAGGCGTACGAGCGTTCCGGTCTCGGCATCGAGGACGTGGACGTGGTCGAGCTGCACGACTGCTTCTCCGTCAACGAACTGCTGACGTACGAGGCCCTCGGCATGTGCGAGGAGGGCGCGAGCGGGAAGCTCGTCGAGTCGGGGGCGACGACCTACGGCGGCCGGTGGGTCGTGAACCCCTCGGGCGGTCTGATCTCGAAGGGGCACCCGCTGGGCGCCACCGGTCTCGCCCAGGCCGCCGAACTGGTCTGGCAGCTGCGGGGCGAGGCCGGCCCCCGTCAGGTGCCGGGCGCGCGGGTCGGCCTCGCGCACAACATCGGCCTGGGCGGCGCGGCCGTCGTGACGATGCTGCGGAGGCCGTGAGCGCCCCCGAGCGCGAGCGCGGGGGCCGGGTGGGAGGCAGCGGGTGGGGGTGTGCGGACGGCGGTCGGGCGGCAGGTCGTAGGACCCGGGTCCGGGAGTCCGTACATCCCTCGCAGCATGTACGGACCACTGCGGCTCTGCGACCATGACATGCATGGTTCACACCGAGTCGGTCGCCGAACAGTCCGCGCCCCTACGATCCGACCGCCGCGCCTGGCTCGTCGTGCTGGCCGCGTGCGCGGGCCAGTTCCTCGTCGTCCTCGACGTGTCGGTGGTGAACGTGGCCCTGCCGTCGATGCGGGCCGACCTCGGGCTCTCCTCCACCGGTCTGCAATGGGTCCTCAACGCGTACTCGATCGCCTTCGCCGGCTTCATGCTGCTCGGCGGACGGGCGGCCGACCTCTTCGGCCGGAAGCGCATGTTCCTCCTGGGGCTCGGTCTCTTCACCGCCGCCTCCATAGCCGGCGGCCTCGCGCAGGAGGGGTGGCAGCTGGTCGCCGCCCGCGCCGTTCAGGGCCTCGGCGCCGCAGTCCTCGCGCCCGCGACGCTCACCCTCGTCACCGCGGCCGTCCCCGAGGGGCCCGCGCGGACCCGGGCCATCGGCACCTGGACGGCGGTCGGCGCGGCCGGCGGCGCGGCGGGCGGGTTCGTCGGCGGTGTCCTGGTGGACCTGCTCTCCTGGCGCTGGGTGCTCCTCATCAACGTGCCCGTCGGCGTCCTGGTCCTCGCGGGCGCCCTGGTGTGGCTGAGCGAGAGCCGGGCCCCGGGCGGCCGCCGGCTCGACCTGCCCGGCGCGGTGCTCGTCACCGGCGGCCTGGCGTCCGTGGCGTACGGCATCGTGCAGACGGAGGAGGCGGGCTGGGGCGACCCGGTCACCCTGGCCCCCCTGCTCGGCGGCGTCGCGGTCCTCGGCCTCTTCGTCGCCGTCGAGGCCCGTACGGCGGCCCCGCTGATGCCGCTGAAGGTCTTCCGGTCGCGGGCGGTCACCTCCGCCAACGTCACGCTGCTGCTGTGCGCCTCGACCTCGTTCGGCATGTGGTTCTTCATGACCGTGTACGCCCAGAACGTCCTCGGCTACACCCCGCTCCAGGCCGGTCTCGCCCTCGTCCCCAGCTCGATCAGCGTGATCGTGGGCTCCAAGCTGGCGCCCCGTCTGATGCCCGTGGCCGGCGCCCGCAACCTCGCCGTCATCGGCGCCCTCGTCGCCGCGACCGGCTTCGGCTGGCAGTCGGCCATGACCACCGACGGGACCTTCCTGTCGATCATCCTCGGCCCCGGCATCCTGATGATGGCCGGCATGGGCCTGCTGATGCCCCCGCTCGCCACCCTCGCCACCTCCGGCGCCGCGCCCGGCGACGCGGGCCTGGTCTCCGGCCTCGTCAACACCTCCCGCACCATGGGTGGCGCGCTGGGCCTGGCCGTCCTGTCCACCGTCGCGGCGGCGCGGACGGCGGGCGGCACCACCCCGGAGGCCCTGACGGAGGGGTACGCCTCCGCGTTCCGCACGGCGGCCGGCGTCCTCGTGGCGGCCGCGGTCCTCATGCTGCTGTGGCTCCCGAGGCCGGAGCGCCGGAAGGGCGAGGAGTCGCTCCCGGGCGCCGTCGGGACGCCGTAGGGAGGGCCGTCGGGACGCCGTAGGGAGCGCCGTCGGCTCGTCTCCGGGGCCGCGGGGCCGGGCCTCGCGCCGAGAGCCGTATGCGTCGGACGCCACGGGCCGGGGGGAGACCCGCCCGCAGGCCCTACAGAGCCGTGTCCGGGTCGGGGTCGGCCGCCGCCAGGGCCGGGTCGATCACCGTCTCGCCGCGCAGAGCCCGGCGGACCGCCTCCGCGAGGTCCTCGACGGGGCCGTCCCTGAGCAGCAGTCCGGCCGCGCCCGCCTCCCTCGCGCGGCGCAGCAGGCCGGGACGGGCCGAGGTCGTCAGGATCAGGACCCGGCAGTCCGGGACCTCGTCGCGCAGGTCGGCGGCCGCGTCGAGGCCCGTCCGGGCCGGCAGATCGAGGTCGAGCAGAGCCACGTCCGGGCGGCGGACCAGGGCCGTGGCCACCACCTCGTCACCGCGGTCGACCTGGGCGACCACCTCCATGTCGGGCCGCATGCCGAGCAGCAGTCCGAGCCCGCCGTGCGTCGTGCCCCGGTCCTCGGCGAGCAGGACGCGAATGGACGTGGCCGGGCGGATGTCCCGGGGCATCTCGTTCACCGTGCCAGCGTAGGTGCCCGCCCCGCCCGCCGCCGGGACCCCGGCCCGCGCGTTCCCGCCCGCGCGGCCCTGTGCGGGCCGCCGTCCTCACCGCTTCATCTGACGCGCCGTCAGGAGGGTTCACAACTCCCACGGGCTCGGCTATACATGAGCATCACCGACCTAGAACGCGTTCTAGAACGGCGGGCGCGTACGGGCCGGTCCCCGCACGGCCTCGGTGCGGCCGACGGTGCGGACGGTCGCGCCGAGGTCTTCTCCCTTCCCCGATCCCCACCGATCCCCGGACACGCACGGTTCTCCCCGGACACGCACGGCACCCGCCGATCCCACCGGTCCGCACGGACCGCCACCGGATCACCAAGGAGCAGCAGCCCGATGCCCATTGACGCCGCACAGGCCGTCGCCGCCGACCCCCGCAGCGCCGAGATCGCCTGGGACCACAAGGACGTCCAGCTCTACCACCTCGGCCTCGGGGCCGGCTCCTTCCAAGGCAAGCCGCACCCCGCCACCGACCCCGACGAGCTCCGCTACACCCTGGAGTCGAAGCTCCACGTCCTGCCCAGTTTCGCCACCGTCGCGGGCGGCGGCACGGGCGTCGTCGGAGGCCTGTCCGCCCCCGGCATCGACGTGAACCTCGCCGCCGTCCTGCACGGCGGACAGACGATCACGCTCCACCGCCCCCTCCCCGTCCAGGGCCGGGCCGTCACCACCTCGCGCGTGGCCGCCGTCTACGACAAGGGCAAGGCCGCCGTCCTCGTCCTGCGCTCCGAGACGGCCGACGACGACGGACCGCTGTGGACCAGCGACGCCCGGATCTTCGTCCGGGGAGAAGGCGGCTGGGGCGGCGACCGCGGCCCGTCGGAGCGCGTCGAACTCCCCGACCGCGCACCGGACAGGACCGTCGAGCGCGCCGTAAGGGAGGACCAGGCGCTGCTCTACCGCCTCTCGGGCGACTGGAACCCCCTCCACGCCGACCCCGAGTTCGCCAAGCTGGCCGGCTTCGACCGGCCGATCCTGCACGGGCTCTGCTCGTACGGCATGACCCTCAAGGCGGTGGTCGACACGGTCCTCGGCGGGGACGTCGCCCGTGTCCGCTCGTACCGCACGCGTTTCGCGGGAGTCGTCTTCCCCGGCGAGACGCTGCGCATCCGGATGTGGACCGGGGACGGCCGCGTCCAGGTGTCGGTGACGGTGGTGGAGCGGGACGACGCTCCCGTGCTGGCCGACACGCTCGTCGCACACTCGTAGACCATCCCGAAGGGAGCCGCACCATGCGCGCAGCCGTGCTGCACGAGATCGGCCAGGACAAACTCGAGGTCGTCGACGACGTCGAGGCGGTGGGGTTCGGGCCCGGGAAGGTGCGGATCCGTGTCAGGGCCACCGGTCTGTGCCACTCCGACGTCTCCGCCATGGGCGGCGTCCTTCCGCAGCCCGCCCCCTTCGTCCCCGGCCACGAGGGCGCGGGAGAGATCATCGAGGTCGGCGACGGCGTCACCGGCCTCGCCCCCGGCGACCGGGTGCTGATCTGCTGGCTCCCCGCCTGCGGCGGCTGCGCGGCCTGCAAGCGCGGCCAGACCCAGCTGTGCCTGGCCGGCTTCATGAACGCCGGCACCCCCAACTTCCGGCGCCCCGGCGGGGACGTCTTCGGCTTCGCGGGCACCGGCACCTTCGCCGAGGAGATCGTCGTCGACGCGGGCTGCGCCGTCCCGATCCCCGACGACGTGCCCTTCGACATCGCCGCCCTCATCGGCTGCGGAGTGACCACGGGCCTGGGAGCGGCGGTCAACACGGCCAGGGTGGAGACCGGTTCCTCGGTCGCCGTCATCGGCTGCGGCGGCGTCGGCATCTCCGCGATCCAGGGCGCCCGCCTGCGCGGCGCCGCCCAGATCGTCGCCGTGGACCCGGTCGCGTCCCGCCGCGAGGCGGCCCTGCGGTTCGGCGCGACGGAGGCGGTCGCCCCCGACGCGCTCGCCGACGCGAAGCAGCGGGTCACGGCGGGCGAGGGCTTCGACTACGTCTTCGAGGTCGTCGGCAAGTCCGTCACCGCGCGCACGGCGTACGAGACGACCCGGCGCGGCGGCACCCTGTGCGTGGTCGGGGCGGGCGCGCTGGACGACTTCCTCCAGCTCAACATGTTCGAGCTGTTCTTCGACGAGAAGCGGATCCTGCCGTCGATGTACGGGGGCGGTGACGTGCTGCGCTCGTACGAACGGGCCATCGCGCTCTGGCGGGCCGGCCGGATCGACCTGGAGTCGCTGATCACCCACCGGGTGCCGCTGTCCGGGATCAACGAGGCGCTGGAGCAGATGCGCACGGGTGTGGCCCTGCGCACCTGCATCGAGATCTGAGAGGACTGCCACGAGATGTCACTCCCCCTTGCGGGCCTGTCCGCGATCGTCACCGGCGCCGGACGCGGCCTCGGCCGGGCCGAGGCGCTGGAACTCGCCCGGCTGGGCGCGGCCGTCGTCGTCAACGACCACGGCCGGCCGGGTCGCGACGGATCCGGCGCCGCCTCGGCCGGCCCGGCCGAGGCGGTCGCCGAGGAGATCCGCGCGGCGGGCGGCCGTGCCGTCGCGCACCTGGGCGACGTCGCCGACTTCGAGACGGCGCGGGACCTGGTCGGCCTGGCGGTGAGCGCGTTCGGGAGACTGGACGTCCTGGTCAACAACGCGGGCATCCTGCGGGACCGGATGGTCTTCTCGATGAGCGAGGACGAGTGGGACGCGGTGATACGGGTCCATCTGAAGGGCCACTTCAACACCACGCACTTCGCGGCGGTGCACTGGAGGGGGCGGGCGAAGGCGGGGGAGCCCGGGGTGTACGGCCGGATCGTCAACACCTCCTCGGAGGCGTTCCTGGCCGGCTCGGCCGGTCAGCCGAACTACGCGGCGGCGAAGGGCGGGATCGTGGGCCTGACGACGTCCACGGCCCTGGCGCTCGCGAAGTACGGCGTCACCGCGAACGCGATCTGCCCGCGGGCCCGGACCCGGATGACGGAGGACGTCTTCGCGGGCTTCGCGGAGCCGGCGGCGGGCGAGCCGGACCCGCTGGCGCCCGAGCACGTGGCCCCGCTGGTGGGGTACCTCGCCTCGCCGGCGGCGGCGGGTGTGAACGGGCAGCTCCTGGTCGTCCACGGCGGCATGGTCGCGGTCGTGGACCGGCCGAGGGTCGCGGCGAAGTTCGACACGTCGAAGGACGCCTTCACCTACGAGGAGCTGGACGGGCTGCTGTCCCCGTACTACGCGGGGCGCCCGGCGGGGGAGACGTTCGCCGCGGCCGAGGTGCTGGGCCTGAAGAAGGGCTGAGCCGCCCCGCGCGGGAACGTGCCCCGGAAGCGAACGGGTCCCGTCGGGGAACGGGCTCACGCGGGAGACGCATCGTGGAAGCGAACGGGCCACGCGGGACACGGGCCCCGTCGGGGAGCCATGCACACGCGGGGCACGTGCCGTGGAAGCGAACGGGCCCCGGGGGATTCCCCCGGGGCCCGTTCGCCGTCACCGCTCTTCCGGGTCGCGGCGGTGGCGGCCGTGTGCGGAGGACGTCGAGTCCTCCGACGGCGCCGCCTCGCCACGGTGCCTACCGGAGCCGTGCGGCTCCATCCCGTCCCCGCGTGCTTCCGACATGGTGGAACTCACCCCGTACCGATCGCTGTTGCCATGCGGCCGTGATTCTAACCAGCCGCTTTGCGGTCGGTGAGGGGTGCCTGCTGCAAGGGGACCGGGCGGCACACGACCGGCTGCGGGGGCGTCGGCTCCGGATCGGCCGGCACCTCCAGATCGGCCAGCCCGCACCGCACCTCGTCCGTCGCGAACGGCAGCCGGAGGACACCCTGAGGCGTCCAGAACCCGGCCCCCGCCGGCCACCCCGCCGGCGCCGCGAGGTGGTGCATGCGGCGGCCCGACGGGCGCCACACGCCCACCCGGCTCCCCGCCGCCGCGTCGATCCGCAGCGCCACCGCACAGCTCTCCGGCATCAGCACCTGCCCCGGCTGCACGGCGAACGGCGTCACGGCAGCGTCGTCCAGGCGCAGGCACTCGGGGAAGCGGACGGGCAGCAGACTCCCGAGCACCCCCCACCCCAGCCGCTCGTGCCCCGGGGAGGGCGCGTCGGAGCGGATCAGCAGCAGACCGCTGTCCGGGTCCGCCATCAGCAGCCGGTCGGTGCTCTCCTCGGTGATCTGGAGCAGCGGCGTCACCTCGCCGCCCCGCTCCAGGTCGACCGTCACCGCCTTCACGGGGCCGCCGTCGAGCCGCCGGTCGAGGGCGAGTATCCGCCCCGTGCGGTCCAGCCAGACCCCGCCCGAGCAGCGGCCCCTGACCTCCGCGACCCGCTCGGGGCCGAACGCCCCGCCCGCCACCAGCCACAGCGTGGTGGTGTCCCGGCCGACGCACATCGCGTACGCGCAGATGCCGTCCGGCGACGGCGGAAGCAGCGTCAGCTCCTCGGCCTCGACCGCGCCCAGCGACAGCTCGCCCGTCCCCGGGCCGGTCGGGTACAGCAGGGAGAACGTGTGCCGGTGGCCGTCCACCCGGCGTTCGATCAGCACCCGGCCGTCCGCCAGCGGCAGCAGCCGCGCGCTCGGCTCCTCGGGCTGGTCGAGGGGGAGCGGTACGGCGTACGGCTCCGGCCCGTCGAGCGTCCACCGCTCCGCGTACAGGGCGTCCCCCACACCCGCGAGCCGCGCCGCGTACGCCCCGTTCGCCGTGATCGTGAACCTCGTCGGCCACATCGCGCCGTCGTCCTCCGCCGCGGTCTCGATGGCACAGACTGTCATCGACTCGTCACCTCCGGCCACCGAAGCTAGTTTTCGCACTTCCAGCCGAACAACACGACCCCGCCCGCTTCACACGTAAGGATGGCCGGGTGCCGGTTCGGCTGAGCGGGCGCCGGGCGTTGTGCTGCGGAGGGCCGGGAGGCGTGCGGCGCGACCGGCCGCCCCGGCCCTCCGGGAAGCGGCCCGGGAGCAAGCGGAATCATCGCTGCCCACAGGCAGGACGGCAGGGCGCGCAGGGCAGGTAGCCTTTCCCCCGTGCCCCGTCTGTCTGAAGTCATCGCCGAACTCGACGCCCTCTGGCCGCCCGAGCGGGCCGAACAGTGGGACGCCGTCGGCACGGTCTGCGGCGACCCGGACGCCGGCGTCCGCCGCGTCCTGTTCGCCGTCGACCCCGTCCAGGAGATCGCCGACGAGGCGATCCAGCTGGGCGCCGACCTGATCGTCACCCATCACCCGCTCTATCTGCGGGGTACGACGACGGTCGCGGCCTCCCACTTCAAGGGCCGGGTCGTGCACGGCCTGATCAAGCACGACATCGCCCTGCACGTGGCGCACACCAACGCCGACACCGCGGACCCGGGCGTCTCCGACGCCCTCGCCGGCGCCCTCGACCTGCGGGTCACCGGCCCCCTGGTCCCCGAGAACAACCTCGGCCGGATCTGTGAGCTGGACCACCCCGAGACGCTCGGCGAGTTCGCGGCCCGCGCCGCGAAGCGGCTGCCCGCCACCGCGCAGGGCATCCGCGTCGCCGGTGACCCCGACATGACCGTGCGCAGGGTCGCCGTCAGCGGCGGGTCCGGAGACAGCCTCTTCGACGCGGTGCGGGCCGCCGGCGTGGACGCCTTCCTCACCGCCGACCTCCGCCACCACCCGGTGTCGGAGGCGACCCAGCACTCCCCGCTGGGGCTGGTCGACGCCGCCCACTGGGCCACCGAATGGCCCTGGTGCGAGCAGGCCGCCGCCCAGCTCGACGCCATCTCCGACCGCCACGGCTGGGACCTCAGGGTCCACGTCTCGACGACGGTCACCGACCCCTGGTCTTCCCACCACACCTCCCCTGGAGCCCCCAACTGAACGCCGCGCCCGCCGACCAGATCCGACTTCTCGACGTCCAGGCCCTGGACGTCCGCCTGCAGCAGCTCGCCCACAAGCGCAGGTCCCTGCCCGAGCACGCCGAGATCGAGTCGCTGACCAAGGACCTCACCCAGCTGCGCGACCTGCTCGTCGCCGCGCAGACGGAGGAGAGCGACTGCGCACGCGAGCAGACCAAGGCGGAGCAGGACGTCGACCAGGTGCGCCAGCGCGCCGTGCGCGACCAGCAGCGCCTCGACTCCGGAGCCGTCTCCTCCCCGAAGGACCTGGAGAGCCTCCAGCGGGAGATCGCCTCGCTCGCCAAGCGCCAGGGCGACCTCGAGGACATCGTCCTGGAGGTCATGGAGCGCCGCGAGTCCGCGCAGGAGCGGGTGGCCGAGCTGACCGAGCGCGCCTCCGCCGTCCAGGCCAAGACCGACGACGCCACCGCCCGGCGCGATGCCGCGCAGAGCGAGCTCGACGCGGAGGCCGCGACCGTCGGCAAGGAGCGCGAGCTGGTGGCCGGCTCGGTCCCCGCCGACCTGCTGAAGCTGTACGAGAAGCTGCGCCAGCAGCAGGGCGGCATCGGCGCGGCGCGGCTGTACCAGCGCAGGTGCGAGGGCTGCCACATCGAACTGAACATCACCGAGCTGAACGAGGTCCGCGCGGCCGCGGCCGACACGGTGGTGCGCTGCGAGAACTGCCGCCGCATCCTCGTCCGCACGGCAGAGTCCGGCTTGTAATGACGGTGAGGGAACTGATCGTCGAGGCGGACGGAGGCTCCCGGGGCAACCCGGGGCCCGCCGGTTACGGCGCGGTGGTCCTCGACCCTGTCACGGGTGAGACGCTCGCCGAGGCAGCCGAGTACATCGGCGTGGCCACCAACAACGTCGCCGAGTACAAGGGCCTGATCGCCGGTCTGAAGGCGGCGCGCGAGCTGTTCCCCGACGCGCTGGTGCACGTGCGGATGGACTCCAAGCTGGTCGTCGAGCAGATGTCCGGCCGCTGGAAGATCAAGCATCCCGACATGAAGCCCCTCGCCGCCGAGGCGGCCCGGATCCTCCCGGCGGCCCGGGTCCGCTACGAATGGATCCCGCGCGCGGAGAACAAGCACGCCGACCGCCTCGCGAACGAGGCCATGGACGCGGGCAAGCGGGGGCAGCAGTGGCAGCCGTCGGCGTCCGCGGCGGCCCTGGACGCGCGCGCGGCGCGCAACGCGGCGACCCCGCCCCCGGCCGGTCCGCCCGGAGACGCCACGGCGGGCGCGGCCCGCGCCCGGGCGGCCCTGTCGGGCGCCACGGGCTCCGGCGCGGGCGGCGGGACGGCGAGCGGTCCCGCCACGGGCCGGGGCGCGGGCGGCGATGCGGCCGCCCCGTCCGACGACGGGCTGTTCGCGGCCCACGAGGCCATCGCGGTCCAGGCCCGTGCCTCGCTGGCCGCCGCGGGCACGGCCGAGCGTGACACGAGCGGCGGCGCCTCCGCCGTGGCGAGCGGCGACTTCGAGGCAGAGGCGGGCGTCCTGGCGCACACGGGCCGGGGCGACGCCGGACGGTCCGCCACGGCCGAGCCGTCCGCGCCCGGATGGGGGGCACCCGACATGGGGACTCCCGCGACCTTCGTGCTGCTGCGGCACGGCGAGACGGCGCTGACGCCCGAGAAGCGGTTCTCCGGAAGCGGCGGGACCGACCCGGAGCTGTCGGCCGCCGGGATGCGCCAGGCCGAGGCGGTGGCCGCCGCTCTCGGCGCGCGCGGGACCGTCCAGGAGATCGTCAGCTCGCCGCTCAAGCGCTGCCGGCAGACCGCCGAGACCGTCGCCGCCCGCCTGGGGCTCGGCGTGCGTGTCGAGGACGGGCTGCGCGAGACCGACTTCGGCGCCTGGGAGGGACTGACCTTCGCCGAGGTGCGGGAGCGGTACGCCGAGGACCTCGACGCCTGGCTCGCCTCCCCGAGGGCCGAGCCCACCGGCGGGGGCGAGAGCTTCGCCACCGTCGCCCGGCGCGTGTCGGCCGCCCGCGACCGGCTGACCGCGGCCCACGCGGGCCGTACGGTGCTGCTGGTCACGCACGTCACGCCGATCAAGACCCTGATCCGGCTGGCGCTCGGCGCCCCGCCGGAGTCGCTGTTCCGGATGGAGCTCTCGGCCGCCTCGCTGTCGGCGATCGCGTACTACGCCGACGGCAACGCCTCCGTGCGGCTCCTGAACGACACCTCGCACCTGAGGTGAACCCCCGCGAGAGGTGAGGGGCGGGGCCCGGACGAGCCGTGGCCCCGCCCCGAGCGCTCGGGACGGTGGCCTGCCGATCCTGCCGGGAGCGCGCCGGCCCGATCCGGCCTGGTCGCCGGCACGCTCGGGACGGTGGCCTGCCGATCCTGCCCGGCCCGATCCGGCCTGGTCGCCGGCGCTCCCCGGCCACCCCCAGTGCCGTCGACGCCATGACCCGGCGCCTCACCGGGGACGCCGAGGCGTTTCGCGCCGCCGCGCCCACGGGCGAGCGGTCAGGCCCTCGTGAGACCCGTTCCGCCCGCCGTGGGCGCCAGCCCGGCCGCCTCTCGTGCCAGGGACTCGACCCGGGCCCAGTCGCGGGCGGCGAGGGCGTCGCCCGGCAGCATCCACGAACCGCCGACACAGCCGACGTTCGGCAGGGCGAGGTAGGACGGGGCCGAGGCGAGCGAGATCCCGCCGGTGGGGCAGAAGCGGGCCCGGGGGAGCGGACCGGCGAGCGACTTCAGGTACGGAACGCCGCCCGCCGCTTCGGCCGGGAAGAACTTCATGTCGGTCACGCCCCGCTCCAGCAGGGCGACGACCTCCGACGTGGTCGAGACGCCCGGCAGGAACGGCATTCCCGACGCCCGCATCGCGTCCAGGAGGCCGTCCGTCCACCCCGGGCTCACCAGGAAGCACGCCCCGGCCGCCACTGCGTCCGCGACGCCGGAGGGAGAGATGACGGTGCCCGCGCCGACCACCGCCTCCGGGACCTCCGCGGCGATCGCGTGGATGGCGGCCGGTGCGGCGGGGGTCCGCAGGGTCACCTCGATCGCGGGCAGCCCGCCCGCGACCAGGGCGCGGGCGAGGGGCACGGCGTCGGCCGCGTCCTCGATCACGACGACGGGGACGACGGGGGCAAGGTCAAGCACGCTCGGCATGGCGCCCATCCTGACGGCGGTGAGCGTTCCACGCAACGAGCGTTGCATATGATGCAATGGGAGTCGAGTGCCGAGGGGACCGGCGGTCAGTGGACCTCGTCCACCAGCACGTCCAGGACGCCGGCCTTGCCCTCCTCCACGACATGGCCGAGGTCCCGCAGCGCCTCCACCAGCTCCTCCCGCCCCTTCGGCTCCGCCCCCGCCTCCAGCAGGCTCCGTACGATCCGGCCCTTCGTCGCCTTGTTGAAGTGGCTGACGACCTTCCGGGTCGGCGCGTGCAGCACCCGTACCGTCGCCGTCCGCGCCGCCACCTCGCCCTTGGGCTTCCACGCCGACACGTACGCCGACGAGCGCAGGTCCAGCACCGGCCCGTCCCCCGCCACCTCCGGCAGGACGGACGCCATCGCCCCGCGCCAGTGCGCGCCCAGCGCGCCCAGGCCCGGCAGCTTCACGCCCATCGAGCAGCGGTACGACGGAATCCGGTCGTCCACCCGGACCGCGCCCCACAGCCCGGAGATGACGAGCAGCGACCCCCGCGCCCGCTCGCGGGCGGCCGCGTCGAGCGAGGCCAGACCGAGCGCGTCGTACAGCACGCCCGTGTAGATCTCCCCGGCCGGGCGGGCACCCGCCGTCCGCAGCTCGGCGTTCTTGGCGACCTCGCCGCGCAGCCCCTCGCTCAGACCGAGCACCTCGCGCGCCTTCTCCTCGTCGGCCACGCACAGCTCGACCAGCTCGTCCATGACCGCCGCCCGCGCTCCGGCCAGGCCGGGCAGCGAGAGCGACTCCGGCTTGAGCGGCGCACCGCGGCCCGAGGAGGCCTTTCCTTCGGAGGGCGGCAACAGCACGAGCACGGCGGTTCTCCTTCGTACGTACGGGGGTGGGGGTGCGGCCCCGACTGTTCAGCCTACAAAGCCGGCGCCCCGCCCCCGACCGCCCGCGCCCCGCCCCCGACCGCCGCCGACCACGTGCGACCCGCCGCTCCCGGCGCGCGGCCCGGCCATCCGACGTGCCGGGCCCGGCCCCCGCCTCTAGGCTCGGTCCATGCCCCGCCGCCCCATTCACGTGACCGGCGCAGCCGAGGCTCCCTTGCGGGCCGCCCTGCGCGCACTCCGTACCGAGCCGGCGATCCCGCAGGCCTTCCCGCCCGCCGTCCTCGCCGAAGCCGAGGCCGCGGCGAAGGCCCCGAGACTTCCCGGGCACGACGCCACCGACCTCCCCTTCTTCACCCTCGACCCGCCGGCCTCCACCGATCTCGACCAGGCCATGCACCTGGCCCGCCGCGCCGACGGCGGCTACCGCGTCCACTACGCCATCGCCGACGTCGCCGCCTTCGTCACCCCCGGGTCGGCCCTCGACGCCGAGGCGCACCGCCGGGTCCTCACCCTCTACCTCCCCGACGGCAGGGTCCCCCTCCACCCGACCGTCCTCTCCGAGGGCGCCGCCAGCCTTCTGCCCGGAGAGACCCGCCCCGCGCTGCTGTGGCGGATCGACCTCGACGCCGAGGGCCGCCGCGTCGCCACCGACGTGCGCCGGGCCCTGGTCCGCAGCCGTGCCAAGCTGGACTACGCGGGCGTCCAGGCGCGGATCGACGCCGGCACGGCCGAGGAACCCGTCGCCCTCCTGCGCGAGATCGGCAGGCTCCGCGAGGCGCTGGAGACCGAGCGCGGCGGGATCTCCCTCAACGTCCCCGAGCAGGAGGTCGTCCTGCGGGACCACACCTACTCCCTGGAGTACCGCGCCCCGCTCCCCGCCGACGGGTGGAACGCCCAGATCTCCCTCCTCACCGGCATGGCCGCCGCCGACCTCATGACGGCCGCCGGCACCGGGATCCTGCGGACGCTGCCGACCGCCCCCGACGGCGCCGTGGCCCGGCTGCGCCGCTCCGCGCACGCCCTCGGGGTCGACTGGCCGCACCACGTCTCGTACGCGGACGTCGTCCGCTCCGTCGATCCCGCGAACCCGCGGCACGCCGCCTTCCTCCAGGAGTGCACCACCCTGCTGCGCGGGGCCGGCTACACCGTCTTCACCGACGGAGCCGTCCCGTCCCCGGCCGTCCACGCCGCCGTCGCCGACGAGTACACCCACTGCACCGCACCCCTGCGGCGGCTCGTCGACCGCTACGCGGGCGAGCTGTGCCTCGCCGCGGTGGCGGGCGAGGAGCCCCCGGCATGGGTGCGGGAGGCGCTCGACGCCCTGCCGGGCGAGATGGCGGAGGGCTCGCGGCGGGCCAACCGCGTCGAGCGCGAGACCGTCGACATCGTCGAGGCCGCGCTGATGAGCGGGCGCGTCGGCGAGGTCTTCGACGCCTACGTGATCGACGTGAAGGAGCGCGAGCCGGGCGTCGGCACCGTCCACCTGGACGACCCCGCGGTCGTCGCCGGGATCGAGGGCGGCGAGGCCCGGCTGCCGCTCGGCGAATGGCTCCGGGTCAGGCTGACCCAGGCCGATCCCGGGAGGGCGAAGGTGCTGTTCGCGCCCGCGTGACGGCCTCGAGGAAGGCGCGGGCGTCGTCCGCGTGACAGCGCACGACCCGCACCTGCCGGGGCGCGCCCAGGAAGCGGGGCACGTCGACCGGTTCGGTCAGCTCGAAGGTGAGGGAGGTCTGCGAGCCGACGGCGAGGTTCAGCTCCCCGTCCGTCTTCGCGTGCGAGAAGAGCAGCTCGTGACGGACGGCGGCGATGTTCTCCAGGGAGATCGTCAGGTCGACGTGCGCGGCCTGCCGCAGCCGGAGGACGCCGGGGGCGAGGACGTGCGGGCGGGTGACGGAAGCGGCGTGCAGACCGAGGACGAACAGCACCGTGTAGACGTCGAGCACGAGGACGACGGCGTGCGCCACCGGCCAGTCGACGAGCAGGTACGACATGCCGACGGTCTCGACGAGGCAGACGAACGCGAAGCCGTACAGGAGGGCGGCCTGGTCGCGCGCGTGCGGGAAGGCCCGCGCTCCGGCGGGGACGCCGTGCCGGCGCCGGGCCGTCCACAGCCCCAGGCTCACCATGAGCCGCAGCTCGTGTCCGGCGAGCCGGAGAACGGGCTCGGGCACCAGCTCGCCCCCGGCCTGGCGGGCGGAGAGCCCGCTGCGCCGGAGCCGTACGTACGCGCCCGCCGTCGCGGCGCCCAGCGCGAGGACGGCGACCTCGGTGCCCAGGAGGACGGGACCGGGCGGGCGCACCCCGGCGACGAGACAGACGGCGAGGAGCACCTCGGCGGGCAGCAGGGCGTACGCGACGGCCCGCAGGACCCGCGTCGAGCGGCTCCGCAGCGGACCGGACGGCCGGGAGGCCGGCGGACGGTCGTGCGTGGTGTCGCTGTCCGGGGGGCCGGCGACCGGGCCCCGCGGGATCGACGGGCGGTCCAGCGTGCTGCCGCGGGGCGTTGTGGGGAGAGGCTCGCGGTCCCGCGCCCCGGCGATCGGGTGCCCCGAGGGCGGCGGGTGGTCCTGGGCGTCGTGCTCCGGTGGTCCGGCGACCGGGTGCCGGGGGGACGGCTCGCGGTCCGGATCCCGGCCCGGCGGCCCCGGAGCAGGGAACTCCCCGGGACCCGAGCGCCGTCCGGGCGCGGTGGTGCCGGCGGTGCCGGGGTGCGGGGTGGAAGTCATCTCGTACGCTCCTGGACGAGGCGCAGCGCGTGGCGGACGGCGGCGGCCTGGGCGGGTGACATGTCGGCGAGGAAGGCGTCCGCGAAGCCGCCCTCGGGCAGCTCGGCGGTGCCGAGCCGGGCGACGACCTCGTCGGGCAGGCAGTCGGCGAGGGCCTGGGCCGCCCCCACCACCCGGGGGTCGTCCTCGGCGGCCTCGGCGAGCGCGTCGAGCCGTGCGTAGACGGCGTGGGCGCGCTCCAGCGCCCCCGGAGCCTCGGTCATGCTCCGCATGGCGCCGATGAGGCGGTCGCGCTCCCCTGCGGGCGCGACCGTGTCGAGCAGGGCGAGCAGCTCGCGGTCCTTCGCCGCCATCGGCGAGGCGGGGACCTCGCCCAGACCCGCGAAGAGTCCGGCCAGCTCCGCCGAGACGGGGCCCTCGGCGGTGAGCCGGCCGGCCCGTGCCTCTCCGAGCAGCTCGGCGAGGCGGGCCCGCCGCTCGCGGATCAGGGCCTCCTGCCGGCCGAGGTCCCGGTCCAGCTCCTCCAGGACCTCCACCAGCTCCCGCCCCTCGTCGTCGGCCAGCACGTCCCGCACCTCGTCGAGACCGAGCCCGAGTTCGGCGAGACGCCGGATCCTCGCGAGCAGCACGGCGTCGCGGATGCCGTACTTCCGGTAGCCGTTGCTCCGCCGTGCGGGCTCGGGCAGCAGCCCCAGCCGGTGATAGTGCCGCACGGCCCGTGGAGTGACCCCGACGAGCGCGGCGATCTCGCCGATGCGCATGAGCCCAGTACAAACCCTGACGCTGCGACAAGGTCAAGCCGGGCCGACACGGCGGGTAGCATGGTCGGCACGGCAGACGAGCCGGGCGGGCGGCCGCGTGGGGATCCTCGGATCCCCCCGAGGAACGTCCGGGCTCCACAGGGCAGGGTGGTGGCTAACGGCCACCCGGGGTGACCCGCGGGACAGTGCCACAGAAAACAGACCGCCGGGGACCTCGGTCCTCGGTAAGGGTGAAACGGTGGTGTAAGAGACCACCAGCGCCTGAGGCGACTCAGGCGGCTAGGTAAACCCCACCCGGAGCAAGGTCAAGAGGGGTCGTCCTCGGACGGCTCTGCGCGAACGATCGAGGGCTGCTCGCCCGAGTTCGCGGGTAGACCGCACGAGACCGGTGGCAACGCCGGTCCTAGATGGATGGCCGTCACCCCGACGACCGCGAGGTCCAGGGGTACAGAACCCGGCGTACAGCCCGACTCGTCTGCCCCTTCGGGGGATCCCGCCCCACAGAGCCTCCGACGGCTCACGCCCCGTGCCTCCGCTGGCCCAGGTGGCCCAGTCCGTCCTCCGCGCGTGCCGCGTCCCCGGCCCGGATCCGCCGTCACGGGTGCCGGCCGGTGTACGGGTAGGCCCATGACCATCCCCGTGGACAAGCTCAGCGACCCCGCCGTACGCGCCTTCGTGAGCGCGCTCAACGCCAACGACCAGGCCGCCTTCCAGGCCGCTCTGGCGCCCGGCGCCACCATGTCCGACGACGGGTCCGACCGCGACCTCGCCGAGTGGACGGAGAAGGAGATCTTCGCCTCGCGCGGACACATGGAGATCGAGTCCGTCAAGGAGGACGGACACGCCCTCGTCGCCCGGTTCCGCAACGACACCTGGGGCGAGATGCGCACCCGCTGGCGCTTCGTCGTCGAGAACGGGAAGATCATCCGCTTCGAGACCGGCCAGGCCTGAGGGCCCGGCCGGCGTCCGCCCGGAGGGCGCGGGCACGACGCTCCTGACGTGCCCCCGCCCCCCCCCCCCCCCCCCCCGCCCCCCCGGCCCGGG
>NZ_JBFASK010000017.1:0-134681 GCF_040677675.1 Streptomyces sp. NPDC053755
GTACTGCAGGGGGGACCCTGTGGGAGAGTAGGACGCCGCCGAACAATCATTGTGGGAAAGCCCCGCACCTTATGGTGCGGGGCTTTTCTGCGTTTAGGGTACCGATATGCGATACGACCTGGTCATCTTCGACAACGACGGGGTGCTCGTCGACAGCGAGCCGATCTCCAACACCATCCTGGCCGGCTACCTCACCGAGCTCGGGCACCCCACCTCGTACGAGGACTCGTTGCGCGACTACATGGGCGCCGCCGTGCATCGCGTGCACGACCTGATCGGGGAGCGCACCGGACAGCGGCTGCCCGACGACTTCGACGAAACCCTCCACGCACGCGTCTTCGCCGCCTTCCACCAGGAGTTGGAGGCCGTCGCCGGCACGGCCGACGTGCTGAAGCAGCTGGTCGAGGACGGGGTCCCCTACTGCGTGGCCTCCTCCGGAAGTCACGAGCGGATCCGGGTCGGACACCGGAAGACCGGACTCGACCGGTGGTTCCGGGACGAGAACGTCTTCAGCGCCGAGGACGTCGGCCGGGGCAAGCCCGCCCCGGACCTCTTCCTCCACGCCGCCGCACGCATGGGAGCCGCCCCCGAGCGGTGCGTCGTGATCGAGGACAGCCGGCTCGGCGTCCAGGCGGCCCTCGCCGCCGGGATGGACGTGTACGGATTCACGGCGATGACACCCGAGGAGACACTGGCCGGAGCACGGGGATACTTCGGCGACATGCGCGAGCTCCTGACCCTGCTCGGCCGGGGGCCCGCGAAGATTGGGTAGGTGATCCATCTACCCATGGGTAGACCCGGGTCCTACGCTGTGCCGCCATGACGGATGCGCGGTTGCGGCGTGGGCGGGGCTCTCTGGCGGTCAGCTTCTTCGTGCAAGGGGTGACCTTCGCGCTCCTCGTGACCCGAATACCCGCCATCCAGGACCGGTACGGGATCTCCGACGCGTTGCTCCCCGCGTTCCTGGCCGCCGTGCCGATCCTCGCCGGAGTGGCCAGCGTCGCCACCGAGAGGATCGTGGCGCGTGTGGGGCCGGGGAAGGTGCTGCGCGCCGCCCAGCCGCTCGTCCTCCTGGCGCTGCTCGCCGTCGGCGCCGGAAGCGGGATGTGGCAGGCAGCCGTCGCGCTCGGAGTGTTCGGGCTCGCGGTCGGCGCCCTGGACGCGTCCATGAACATGCTGGGGGTCAGCCTCCAGCGGGAGTACGGACGGAGCATCATGCTCGGCTTCCACGCCACGTACAGCCTGGGCGGCATCGTGGGGGCCTCGCTCGCCTGGGCGGGGGCCCACTGGGACCTTCCGCTCGCCGTCTCCTACCTTCCGGTGGTGGCCGTGCTGCTGCCCGCCGCGTGGATCGGCGGCCGGTGGTACGTCGACGGGAAGCCGGGCCCCGGCACCGAGGAGGCGGGGGCCGCGAGCGGTACCGGGGCCGGGTTCGCGCTGCTTCTGCCGCTGTGCCTCGTCATGACCTTCGCCTACATCGGGGACTCGACGGTGTCGAACTGGTCCGCGAAGTACCTGCAGGACGTGCTCGGGGGTTCGGAGGAGCTGGCGACCGTGCCGTACAACGCGTACATGGTCACCACGCTGCTCGGGCGCTCGGTCGGGGACTTCGGGGTGCGGCGGCTGGGTGCGGCGGCGGTGGTGCGGTGCGGGGCGGTGCTGGCGGCGCTCGGGTTCGCCCTGGTGGCGCTGGCCCCGGGGCCCTGGGTGGGGATGGCCGGGTTCACGGTCCTCGGCCTCGGCCTGAGCGTGATCGTGCCCCAGACCTTCGCCGCGGCCGGGAGGCTGTTCCCGGGGGCCAGTGACGCGGCCGTCGCCCGGCTGAACGTCTTCAACTACGTGGGGTTCCTGATCGGGTCGCCGTTGGTCGGGGCGCTCGGGGACGCGTGGAGCTACCGGGGCGCCATGCTCGTACCGATGGTGTTGGTCCTGGTGACGGTGGCGTACGCCACGTCGTTCGGTTCTCAACGGGCCCGATACGGTGACGGGCATGAGCGGCCGCGCACTGTTGATGTGGGATGAAGCTGTCACCGGGTACGACTTCGGGTCCGAGCATCCGATGGACCCCGTACGGCTCGCGCTGACCATGGGGCTGGTGCGGGCGTACGGGCTCGACCGGGCCGTCGACGTGGTGGCGGCGAAGCCGGCCGGGGAGTCGACGCTGCGGCTCGTGCACCGTGAGGACTACGTGGCCGCCGTGCGGGCCGCCTCGGCGCGGCCGCGGGCCGCCGACCAGGCGTACGGCCTGGGGACCGTGGACGATCCGGCGTTCTCCGGGATGCACGAGGTCTCGGCGCTGATCGCCGGGCAGTCGGTGGGGGCGGCGGAGGCGGTGTGGCGGGGGGAGGCCGCTCACGCGGTGAACTTCGCCGGAGGGCTGCACCACGCGATGCCGGGCAGCGCGTCGGGGTTCTGCATCTACAACGACGCGTCGCTGGCGATCGCCCGGCTGCTCGAGCTGGGCGCGGAGCGGGTCGCCTACGTGGACGTGGACGTCCACCACGGGGACGGGGTGCAGGCCGCGTTCTGGGAGGACCCCCGGGTGCTGACGATCTCGCTGCACGAGCACCCGCGGACGCTGTTCCCCCAGACCGGATGGCCCGAGGAGACCGGAGCCGCGGGGCCGGGAGAGGGCTCCGCGGTGAACGTGGCGCTGCCGGCGGGGACGGGCGACGCGGGGTGGGTGCGGGCGTTCCACGCGGTGGTGCCGGAGCTGATCGCGGACTTCCGGCCGCAGGTCCTGGTGACCCAGCACGGGGCGGACACCCACTTCGAGGACCCGCTGGCGCACCTGGCGGTATCGCTGGACGCCCAGCGGGCGGTGCAGGAGGCCTGTCACGACCTGGCGCACGCCCATGTCGAGGGCGGGCGATGGCTGGCGCTCGGCGGAGGCGGATACGCGGTGGTGGACGTCGTACCGCGGTCGTGGACGCATCTGGTGGGGATCGCGGCGCACGCTCCGGTCGAGCCGGAGTCGGTGATCCCGTCGTCGTGGCGGGACGAGGTGTACGCGCGGACGCGGCAGCTGGGGCCGGCGCGGATGACGGACGGCCGGTGGCCGGTGCGGTGGCGGGACTGGTCGGAGGGGTACGACCCGGCGGACCGGCTCGACCAGTCGGTGCTGGCGACGCGGCGGGCGGCGTTCCCGCTCCGGGGGCTGCTGGCGTAGACGGTCGGCGGAACGGGTCCCGCGGAGGTCCGTGGTTACGCCAACTGTGCGGTCTCGCAGCGCTTTTGGCCCGGAGAGGGCCGCGCTCGGGCAGCATCGAGAGGGTGCTGAGTACCGGAGCGCTGCGGGCGCATCTGTTGGCGGCGGGGTTGGCGGGGACCGTGGCGACGTCGCGGGAGGAGAGCCTGCGCAGCTATCGGCTCTTCGCCGCGCGGGATCCCCGGGTGATGCTGGGGCTCGATCCCGCGTGGGCCTGGGGTGAGGCGGAGTTGCTGCACCTCATGGCCGACAAGTGCGGGGTCTCGCCGGATCCGGCGCACCGCGCGGGGCCCGATGTGATCGATCCCGAGCGGACGTTGAGCGGTCTCGACGCGTTCGCGGCGCGGCTGGGGGCGGCGGCGAGGCGGGGGGCTCCGGTGCTGTTCGGGACGGGCCATCCGCACCGGCTCCTGGGGTTCTACGCAACGCTCGCAGACGCCTTATCGGCGGTGGGATGTCTTGTCCTCACACCCGCGCAGGGGAGATGTGTCGACATAACGACCCGGTTCGGTCTACGCACGTACCTCCTCGACTACGTACGAGGTGTCGCGTTGGTGCGAGAACCCGGTCTGCCGGCGACCGGGCGTGAGACGGGGGCGCACACGCATTCCCCGCTGCCGGTTCGGGCCGCCCTGGAGGGTGCCGTGGAGGATGGCTGGCCGCTTCCCGAACTCGTCGTCGGCGACCACGGATGGGTCTGCGGTGCAGGTCAGCTGGGTATCGAGGCCATCGGCCTGGCGGACACCGACGACCCCGCGCTGTTCGTCGGAGAGGCGGAGGGGCAGGTGTCCGTGGCCGTTCCGCTTGATGACGCCGTACGGTCCGACTACTACCGTCCGCTCACGCGCTATGTACTCAATCGAGCGCGTCTGTCACGGTAAACGGCCGATGGCTGCTCCTCTTCCCCACTCGTACCACCCGCCCCTAGTCTGGAGCGTGAGCGCACAGCGACGCAGGGTCACCGGAGGGGAAGCCGGTGGGCGTCGTGTGCGGAAGGTACAGGTGGGTCATGGCTGCTGGCGATCGGCCTCTCAACGAGGTCAAGTTTCTGACCGTGGCGGAAGTCGCCTCGGTGATGCGAGTGTCGAAGATGACCGTGTACCGCTTGGTGCACAGCGGTCATCTGCCGGCGATCCGGGTGGGCAGGTCCTTCCGGGTCCCGGAACAGGCGGTTCACGAGTACCTCAGGGAGTCGTTCGTGGGGGTGGAGACCGCGTAGCGAGCGCGCGGCCGGAAGCTCGGGGAGTCTCGGTGAGCCCTCGGATTACAAGGTGCGGCGCTCATGCCGGTAGGCTAGGCCGACGTAGGTCGTGTGGGCCCAGACGCCCCGCACCAGTGAAGAGAAGTGAGCGAGGGTAGTCGTGGGCTCTGTTATCAAGAAGCGGCGCAAGCGGATGGCCAAGAAGAAGCACCGCAAGCTGCTCAAGCGCACCCGCGTTCAGCGTCGCAACAAGAAGTAAGCGACGGCTGTAACGACGGCTGATTGTGCGTCGGGCGTGGCCCCCCACCGGTTCGGTGGGGGGCCACGCCTTTTTGGTCCCGTTGCCCACGCCGGTCGCCGCGGGGCGGCGACGAGGCGCTACGGTGGCGCAGAGGCCCCTGGGGAGCACCCGGGGCATCGAACCGACGGAAGGCGCGGATCTTGGGCAAGGTCGTGCTCGTCACCGGTGCGGCCCGGTATCTGGGAGGGCGGTTCGTACGACGCCTTCAGCGGGACCCCGAGGTGGACCGGGTGGTCGCCCTGGACGCGGTCGCGCCGGCGCATGACCTGGGGGGAGCCGCCTTCGTCCGGGCGGACATCCGCCAGCCCGCCATCGCCCGGGTGCTGGCCGAGTACGACGTGGACACGGTCGTCCACATGGACGTCACCGGGACGGCGCTCGGCGCCGGGGGCCGTACGTCGGTCAAGGAGACCAACGTCATCGGCACCATGCAGCTCCTCGGGGCGTGCCAGAAGTCGCCCCGGATCTCCCGGCTGGTGGTGAAGTCCAGCACGAGCGTGTACGGCTCCGCGCCGCGTGACCCGGCCGTGTTCCTGGAGACCACGCCGCCCAAGTCGCTGCCGAGCGGGGGCTTCGCCAAGGACGCGGTCGAGGTCGAGGGGTACGTGCGGGGTTTCGCGCGGCGCCGTCCGGACGTGGCCGTGTGCGTGCTGCGGTTCGCGAACATCCTGGGGCCGCGGGTGGATTCGCCGCTTGTCGAGTACCTGTCGCTTCCGGTGATGCCGACCGTCTTCGGATACGACCCGAGGCTCCAGTTCGTCCACGAGGACGATGTGATCGACGTCCTGCACGTCGGGTCGAAGGAGCCGCGGCGAGCGACGCTGAACAGCGGTACGTTCAACATCGCGGGCGACGGGGTGCTGCTGCTGTCCCAGTGCGCGCGGCGGCTGGGGCGGCCGACGGTGCCGGTGCCCATGCCCGCGGTCACCTGGGTCGGCTCGGCACTGCGGACGGTCGGCGTGACCGACTTCTCGCCCGAGCAGATCCGTCTCCTGACGCACGGCCGGGTCGTCTCCACGGTCCAGATGCGCGAGACACTCGGCTTCGCACCGAGGTTCACCACGGCGGAGGCCTTCGCCGACTTCGCGGACAGCCGCGGTCCGGGGCTGCTGCCGCCGGAGCGTCTGGCCGGGGCGGTGGACCGGGTCGCGGACCGGCTGACGCACACCCCTGTTGAGAGCGGCGACTAAGGAGCCCACGTAACGATGGCGGACGCCAAGGTCATTCCGTTCGACGACGACCGCTCGCGGGCGCGGCGGCGCCCTGCACGGGCCGGGCAGGAGGCCGCCGTGCGGTCCCTGCCGGGGCAGCAGGGCCCCGAGGAGCACCTGTCGGCCGCCGGACCGGGTTCCGGAGCCGCGGAGGGCTCCAGGGGCTCCGACGGGCCGGTGGAGGACGAGGCCGGCGCGCGGCGTGCGGCCGGCGACCGGGGCGGCTGGGAGCGGCGGCTCGCGGGCGGGCTCGCGTTCCTGCGCCGGAGGGTGACGGGCGAGTACGAGGTCGACGAGTTCGGTTACGACAAGGAGCTGACCGACCAGGTCCTGATGTCGTTGCTGCGCCCGCTGTACGCGAAGTACTTCCGGGTGGAAGTGAAGGGCATCGAGAACATTCCGGCGGAGGGGGGCGCCCTGGTCGTCGCCAACCACTCCGGGACGCTGCCGTTGGACGGCCTGATGATGCAGGTCGCCGTGCACGACAACCACCCGGCGGGCCGTCATCTCCGGCTGCTCGCCGCGGATCTGGTGTTCATGCTGCCGGTGGTCAACGAGCTGGCGCGCAAGGCCGGCTCCACGCTGGCGTGCGCGGAGGACGCGGAGCGGCTGCTGCGGGCCGGGGAGATCGTGGGTGTGATGCCGGAGGGGTTCAAGGGCATCGGGAAACCCTTCGGCGAGCGGTACAAGCTGCAGCGCTTCGGCCGGGGCGGGTTCGTCTCGACGGCGTTGCGGGCCGGGGTACCGATCGTGCCGTGCTCGATCGTGGGCGCGGAGGAGATCTATCCGATGATCGGCAACGCGAAGACGCTGGCCCGGGTGCTGGGGATTCCGTACTTCCCGATCACGCCGACCTTCCCGTGGCTGGGGCCGCTGGGCGCGGTGCCGCTGCCGACGAAGTGGACGATCCAGTTCGGCGAGCCGATCGCCACGGACGGGTACCCGTTGGAGGCGGTGGAGGATCCGATGCTGATGTTCAACCTGACGGATCAGGTGCGGGAGCAGATCCAGCACACGCTGTACAAGCTGCTGGTGCAGCGTCGGTCGGTGTTCTTCTGAGCTGTTCTTCTGAGCCGTTCCGGCCCGGGCCGAGGGGCGTACCGGCGGCACGGGTGGCCGGACGGCGGTTGACGGTACGGGAAGGGGGCGCCCCCAGGCGGTGGGGGCGCCCCCTTCCCGTGTGGTCAGCCCGCGTCCTCGCTGTCGATGCCGAGGCCCGGGAGGAGGCCCGGCAGCAGCGGCGGGATCTCCACGTCCGGCACGGGGGGCGATGACTGGCCGCCCGACGGGGTCGGGGTGGTGCCGGGCGGCGGCGGGTCGAGCAGTCCGCCGGTGTTGCCGCCGAGCAGGCCGTCGTTCTCCGCTGAGCCGCTGCCGGAGCCCGAGGGCTGGGGCCGGCTGGTGCCGGCGCCGGTGGAGGGGGCGGCCGGGGTGGACGGAGGGCGCTGGGTCCGCGGTCCGGAGGAGGAGTCCTGGCCGGCGCTGGGAGTGCTGCTGCCGACCGCGCCCTTCTCCGGGGTGCGGGGGAGCATCGCCTGGAGCGGCTCGACCTCTTCGTCTATGGCGACGAAGACGTCGTTCACTTCGTTGCCCACGTCGGTGAGCTGGACGGGCAGGCGCTCGCGCAGGCCGTTCCAGGTGGTGCGGTGGGCTTGGGCGAAGGAGTTGAGCCGGGCCATCGGGGCGATGGCTCCGTCCCGCTCGTACGCCTGGCGCAGCAGCCGGTGGCCTTCGGAGGCGTCGTGCTTCATGCCTCCGAGGACGCGGCGGATCTCGCCGAGGGACTCGTGGTCGAGTGCGCCGGCGCGTCCGCGCTCCATCAGCCTGCGGGCCTCGCTGAGCCGGGTCGATGCCTGGTCCAGATAGATCCCGCCCCGGTCGGCGTCGTCGTCCGCCATCCCGAGCTTGATGTCCTCCATGCCGCGCTTCAGCCCGTAGAGCGAGTCACCGGGGAGGGCGTCGGAGCTGGCAGCGGCGACACCGCTGAAGGCGCCCGCCGCCACACCGACCGTGAGGCCGCCCGCGGCGATCCCCTTCGACCAGCGGGAGCGGGGACGCAGTTTGCGCAGGGGGGAGGCCCGGTGGGCTCCCCGTCCGCTCGAGGTCCGCTGCTCCGGCACGGTAGGGCCCGCGGCAGCGCTCCCCTCCGCGAGCATCGCTTCCATGGCGGCGACGAGCTGGGCTCGTTGCACCACTTTGACCTCGGGGTCCATCTTCGGTCTCGGCAGTTCGCCGAGTCCGTTCGCCAGCGCCAACAGCCGCCCCTGCCCGGCCGGTTCGGCCGATGCCTCGGGCTGCTCGGCCGCCGCGCCCTCGGACGCCCGATCCTCCAGGGCCTGGGCGAAGGCGTTCGCCCGCCGGTGCGCCGATACGTTCGCGATCACTGGCGGCACCTCCTCTCGTCATGACGGTCGACTCCCCGGGGTGTCCGGAAGGTTGCACACCTTGAACACATCCACACGAAAGAGTGAGTGGCTGCGGGCAAAGCGTGACCACAGGGAGCCTGCATTCCGCACAACGAGCGGCGCGGCACTTGGGTTACGCGCGAAAGATGATCGGACCAGTGCGTCATCGAGGCGTCACCGACTGTGAGTTGGACGGGGGTCGGGGGGCGTGGGGGGAGGTGGGGGACGGAAGCGGGGAGCAGGGGGGTGGGAGCGCGTGTGGGGGGCGCCGGGTGGTCAGCGGGCGTCGTCCGGGAGGAGGCGTGCCAGGGTGCGCACGGCCCGGTACTGGAGGGTCTTGATCGCGCCCTCGTTCTTGCCCATGACCCGGGCCGTCTCGGCGACGGAGAGGCCCTGCAGGAAGCGCAGGGTCACGCACTCCTGCTGCTGGGGGTTGAGCCGGCGTACCGCGTCCAGGAGGGCCGCGTTGGAGAGGGACTCCAGGACGGAGTCCTCGGGGCTGCGCTCGACCTCGTTGGCGTCGAGCATCTCTCCCGTGGTCACTTCCAGCCGGAAACGGCTCGACTTGAAGTGGTCGGCGACCAGGTTGCGGGCGATCGTGACCAGCCACGCGCCGAAGTCGCGGCCCTGCCAGGTGAAGGTGGAGATCCGGCGCAGGGCGCGCAGGAACGTCTCGCTGGTCAGGTCCTCCGCCGTCGCCTTACCGCCGACGCGGTAGTAGATGTAGCGGTAGACGGTGTCGCTGTACTGGTCGTACAGGCGGCCGAAGGCCTCGGCCTCGCCGGCCTGGGCGCGTTCGACCAGGTCCATCATGCGAGCGCTGTCGCTGTCGGCGGTGGGGCGGCGGGCGGCGGTCGAGGTTCCGGTGCCGCCGCGGCTGCCCCTTCTGCCGACAGCGGCACCGCTCTCGGCCAGGGCATAGCAGGGACCGGCGGGTGCCGGTGCGGCGAAGGCAAAGGCGGGGACAGGGACGGCGTACGCGGTGGGGACGAAGCCGCGCAAGTGGTCGAGGACCGTTGCGCGCAGCGTAGCCAGGCCCGAGGCGTCAACCCCGACGTGTGGGTACACGGGACTCCCAGAGGCAGAGCTTCCATCACGAGCAGTGCGGGACCGTTCACTCGTCGTGGCGACGTGTGGGTTCCGTTGTGCGTCTGAGGAGAATAACGCTTCGTACAGGCAGCGCTACACCCAGTTGCTCAAATCATCGATTACGTCGTATCTGTTACCGCTTGCGGGCGGATACAGGTGCACTTCGTGACCGCTTGTTGATCGGATTGCTTCCGAGTGTGACTACGCGCACGCTCTGTTGTGCTCGAGTCCGGGGCGGGGGAGTGATCTGGGCCGCTGCTGGGTAGGGAGCCGCGAATGCCTCGGAGTCGACCTGTGCGGCGTTGTTCGACCACGTACGGGTGACGAATGCTGGTCTCGTGTTGTCGCAGGTGATCGCGGCCGAAACGTATCGGCAGTCCGGTGGTGTCCCGCGGGGCCGGGAGGGGTGGAAGGGCCGCTCAGCGGCGGCGGCGGTGCAGGGCGACCGCGGCGGCCGTGCCGCCGGCCAGCGCGCCGACGCCCGCTGCGGCGGGGATGCCGACCTTGGCCGCCTTGCGGCCCGTGCGGTAGTCGCGGAGCCGCCATTCGCGGGCCTTGGCGTACCGGCGCAGCTTGGTGTCCGGGTTGATGGCGTAGGGGTGGCCGACCAGCGACAGCATCGGGATGTCGTTGTGGGAGTCGCTGTAGGCGGCGCAGCGGTTCAGGTCCAGGCCCTCGGCGGCGGCCAGGGCGCGCACCGCCTCGGCCTTGGCCGGGCCGTGCAGGGGCTCGCCGACGAGCCTGCCGGTGTAGACGCCGTCGACGGACTCCGCGACGGTGCCGAGCGCGCCGGTCAGCCCGAGGCGGCGGGCGATGATCGTGGCCGTCTCGACCGGGGCGGCCGTGACGAGCCAGACCTTCTGGCCGGCGTCCAGGTGGGCCTGGGCCAGGGCGCGCGTGCCGGGCCAGATCCGGTCCGCCATGTACTCGTCGTAGATCTCCTCGCCGATCGACATCAGCTCGGAGACGCGGTGGCCCTTGACGATGGACAGGGCGCTCTCGCGGGCGTCCTGCATGTGCTCGGGGTCCTCGACGCCGGCCAGCCGGAACCACGCCTGCTGCCAGGCGAAGCGGGCCAGCTCGCGGCGCTGGAAGAACTTCCGCTTGTACAGGCCGCGGCCGAAGTGGAAGATCGCGGCGCCCTGCATGACGGTGTTGTCGAGGTCGAAGAAGGCGGCGGCCTGTACGTCGCCCATCACGGGGAACTCGGGCTCGGACGGCGCGGCGCCCCCGGCGGCCTCCTCCCGCTCGCGCTCGAGCTGCTGCGAGGTCTTGCGCGCTGCCTCGGCAGCGGCCTCGCCTGCCAGGACGCTGCGCGCGGTGGCGGAGCGCCGGTGAGAGGTGAGCCATCCCAGTGCGGCCATGGCGTGAGCATAGCCAGTCTGTTCGGTACTTCCCGACCTGTGGGGATGCCGAGGCGTGAACACTCCGCGACGCTCCTGTCGACGGACGGTGCAGCGGGCGGGGGCGAGGGTCCCGGGCCGGGCCGGGCGTGGCGTGGGAGCGGAGGTCCCGGGCCGGGCCGGGCGCGGCGCAGAATGGAGGGATGTTCGGACGGACGAAGAAGAAGGACACCCCCACGGCTCCCGGCGCCTCCGCTCCGCGGACCGTGACGCTGATCGGCAAGCCGGGCTGTCATCTCTGCGACGACGCGCGCGCCGTCGTCGAGGCGGTCTGCGCGGAGACCGGGGCCAGCTGGGAGGAGAAGGACATCACGCGGGACGAGGAGCTGCACCGGGCGTACTGGGAGCAGATTCCGGTGGTCCTGGTCGACGGCGAGCAGCACACCTTCTGGCGGGTGGACCCCGGGCGCCTGCGGCGAGCACTGGGTGGCTGACCGGAAGACGGCTACCATCGTGGACGTTTCGGTGGGTTCCGGGGGCGTGATCGTAAGGAGAGTGTGCGGTTTTGCCCCCTTCGTGTTCTCAACGGGTCGACGGGCTCCGCGGTTCCGTCATGGCGCGAACCGGTCGCGTGACCCCGGTCACTTTGGCCGGACAAAACGGACACCATCTTTGTGCACGCGTTCACAAAGACATAGCCTGCACTAGACGGGGCGGTCGAGGGACACAAGGCCGCCTACAGCCCCGCTCATCCCGCAGGAGCACCGTGGCAACTGGCCGAACTCACCGACCGGCGACCCGCAGCCGAGGAATTCCCGAGGCCACCGTCGCCCGCCTTCCGCTGTATCTGCGTGCGCTCACCGCACTGTCGGAGCGCTCCGTACCCACGGTCTCCTCCGAGGAGCTCGCAGCCGCCGCGGGGGTCAACTCCGCGAAGCTGCGCAAGGACTTCAGCTACCTCGGGTCGTACGGGACGCGCGGCGTCGGCTACGACGTCGAGTACCTCGTCTACCAGATCTCCCGCGAGCTCGGCCTGACCCAGGACTGGCCCGTGGTCATCGTCGGCATCGGTAACCTCGGCGCCGCCCTCGCCAACTACGGCGGGTTCGCCTCCCGTGGCTTCCGGGTCGCCGCGCTGATCGACGCCGACCCCGCCATGGCCGGCACGCCGGTCGCCGGGATCCCCGTCCAGCACACCGACGAGCTCGAGAAGATCATCGAGGACAACGACGTCTCCATCGGTGTCATCTCGACGCCGGCCGGTGCCGCCCAGCAGGTCTGCGACCGGCTCGTGGCCGCCGGAGTCACCTCCATCCTCAACTTCGCCCCGACCGTGCTGTCCGTGCCCGACGGCGTGGACGTGCGCAAGGTCGACCTCTCCATCGAGCTGCAGATCCTCGCCTTCCACGAGCAGCGCAAGGCCGGCGAGGAAGCGGACGCCGTGGACGCCGCCGCCGCGGCGCCCGCCGTTCGCGGCGGAGCCACGGGCCCGGCCCGGAAGGGACCCGACGGGGACGTCCCCGCCGTGATGCCGGCATGAGCCTCCTCGTCGTCGGGCTGAGCCACCGCAGCGCCCCGGTCAGCGTCCTCGAGCGGGCCTCGCTCGCCTCGGACACGCAGGCCAAGCTGCTGCAGGACACCCTCGCCGCCGAGCCGGCCGCCGAAGGCGCCGTCCTGGCCACCTGCAACCGCATCGAGCTCTACGCCGACGTGGACAAGTTCCACGCCGGTGTCGCCGAGCTGTCCACGCTGCTCGCCCAGCACAGCGGCGTCGGGCTCGAAGAGCTCACCCCCTATCTCTACGTGCACTACGAGGACCGGGCCGTCCACCACCTCTTCTCGGTGGCCTGCGGGCTCGACTCCATGGTCGTCGGCGAGGGCCAGATCCTCGGCCAGATCAAGGACGCCCTCGCGCTCGGCCAGGACCTGCACACCGCGGGCCGGCTCCTCAACGACCTGTTCCAGCAGGCCCTGCGGGTCGGCAAGCGGGCCCACAGCGAGACCGGGATCGACCGGGCCGGGCAGTCGCTCGTCACCTTCGGCCTCGAGCAGCTCGCCGACGGCACGGACGTCGACGTCTGGGCCGCCGGCAAGCGCGCCCTCGTCATCGGCGCGGGATCGATGTCCTCGCTGGCCGCCGCCACGCTCGCCCGCGCCGGGGTCTCCGAGATCGTGATCGCCAACCGCACCGCGGCCCGCGCCGACCGGCTCGTCCAGATCCTGACCGAGCCCGGCGGTCCGGGTGTGGCCGCGCGCGCGGTGGACATGACGGCCGTCGGCGACGAACTGACACGTGCCGACGTCGTCGTCTCCTGCACCGGCGCCACCGGACTCGTCCTGACCGCCGAGGCCGTCGAGACCGCCCTGGCCGGCCGGACCTCCGCCGAGGCCGCGCCCGACGGAGCCCCGGCCCTCGCCCTGCTCGACCTCGCCATGCCCCGCGACATCGACGCGGCCGCCCACCGGATGCCCGGCGTGCGCCTCGTCGACATCGAGTCGCTGGCCGAGGCATCGGCCGACGCGCCGATGGCCGCCGACGTCGACCGGGTCCGCTCGATCGTCGCCGACGAGGTGGCCGCCTTCGGCGCCGCCCAGCGCGCCGCGCACATCACCCCGACCGTGGTCGCGCTGCGCACCATGGCCGCCGACGTGGTCGCGGGCGAGGTGGCCCGGCTCGAGGGCCGGCTGCCCGACCTCGACGAGCGGCAGCGGGCCGAGATCACCCAGACCGTCCGACGCGTGGTCGACAAGCTCCTGCACGCGCCGACCGTACGGGTCAAGCAGCTGGCCAGCGAACCCGGTGGCGCCGGGTACGCCGACGCGCTGCGGACACTCTTCGACCTCGACCCGGAGACGGTCGCCTCCGTCTCCCGGGCCGACCTGAATGACGCCGACGTCAAGAACCGAGGGCGAGTATGACCGAGAGGGCACTGAGGCTCGGGACCAGGCGCAGCAAGCTCGCCATGGCCCAGTCCGGGCAAGTGGCCGACGCCGTCCGGCAGCTGTCCGGCCGGCCCGTCGAGCTCGTGGAGATCACGACGTACGGGGACGTCTCCCGCGAGCACCTCGCGCAGATCGGCGGTACGGGTGTGTTCGTCGCCGCCCTGCGTGACGCGCTCCTGGCCGGCGAGGTGGACTTCGCCGTCCACTCCCTGAAGGACCTGCCGACCGCCCAGCACCCCGATCTGGTGCTGGCCGCGATCCCGCGCCGCGAGGACCCGCGTGACGTCCTCGTCGCCCGCGACGGCCTGACGCTCGACCGGCTGCCCGAGGGCGCCCGGATCGGCACCGGCTCCCCGCGGCGCACGGCCCAGCTCAACGCGTACGCGCGCAGCCACGGGCTGACCATCGAGACCGTGCCGATCCGGGGGAACATCGACACCCGCGTCGGATACGTGCACAAGGGCGAGCTGGACGCGGTGGTTCTCGCCGCGGCCGGTCTCCGCCGCATCGGCAGGACCGACGAGGTGACCGACTTCCTGTCGGTCGACTCCGTCCTGCCCGCCCCCGGCCAGGGGGCCCTGGCGATCGAGTGCGCGGCTTCCGCCACGGACCTCGTCGCCCTGCTCGCCGGACTCGACGACCCGTACACCCGGGCCGCCGTGACCGCCGAGCGTTCCCTGCTCGCCGCCCTGGAGGCCGGCTGCTCCGCACCCGTGGGTGCGCTGGCCGACCTGCTGGCCGAGGATTCCGGCCGCGGGCAGACTGTCACCGAGATGCGCCTGCGCGGCGTCGTCGGTACCACCGACGGCTCGACGCTGGTGCAGCTGTCCACCACCGGTCCCGTACCCACGTCCTACGACGAGGCGATGGCGCTCGGACGCGAACTCGCGGACGAGATGCTCGCCAAGGGTGCGGCCGGTCTTATGGGGGAGCGAGCACTTTGAGCCCCACCAGCCCGACCACCAGCCCCCTGTCCCCGGTCTTCGCCGGCCACGGGAACGTCACCTTCCTCGGTGCCGGACCAGGCGATCCCGGACTGCTGACCCTCCGGGCCGTCGAGGTCCTCGCCGGGGCGGACGTCCTGATCGCCGAGCCGGAGGTTCTCGAGGTCGTCCGCGGCCATGCACGCTCGGGCGTGAGCACGCCTGAGCTGACGGTTGTTGACGAGGCGTCAACAACCGCCGGGGTCCCCGTGTTGAGGGACGCGACCAATCTTGTCATGGAGGCCGCGCGGGGCGGCAAGCGGGTCGTCCGTGCGGTGACCGGCGACCCCGGACTCGACGGCGACGCGGGGAGCGAGATGCTCGCCTGCGCCGCGGCGGGCATCCCCTTCGAGGTCGTACCCGGTGTCGCGACGGCGGTGGGCGTACCCGCGTACGCCGGTGTCCCGCTGCGCGACGCGCAGGGCACGGACGTGCGCTTCGTGGACGCCCGCACCGCCGACGACCGGTGCTGGAGCGAGGTCGGCGCCTCGGACGGCACCGTCGTCGTGTCCACGTCGCTGGACTCGGTGGCGGCGGCGGCCGGAGAGCTGGTGGCGGCAGGCCGTAAGCCGGACACCCCGCTCACCGTGACCATCGCCGGCACGACGACGCGCCAGCGGACGTGGACCGCGACCCTGGGCACGATCGCGCAGGTCTTCAAGCAGGGCAAGGTGCTCCCCTCGCCCGAGGGCCACCGGCCCGTCATAGCCGTGGTCGGCGAGCGCAGCGCACCGGCCCAGCGGGACCAGCTGGCGTGGTTCGAGTCGAAGCCGCTCTTCGGGTGGCGGGTGCTGGTGCCGCGTACGAAGGAGCAGGCCGCGTCGCTCTCCGACCAGCTGCGCAGCTACGGTGCCGTGCCGCACGAGGTGCCGACGATCGCCGTCGAGCCGCCGCGTACGCCGCAGCAGATGGAGCGTGCGGTCAAGGGCCTGGTGACCGGCCGCTACGAATGGATCGCCTTCACCTCGGTCAACGCGGTCAAGGCGGTGCGGGAGAAGTTCGAGGAGTACGGGCTCGACGCCCGGGCGTTCGCCGGGATCAAGGTCGCGGCCGTGGGCGAGCAGACGGCGGCCGCGCTCGTGGACTTCGGTGTGAAGCCGGACCTCGTGCCGAGCGGGGAGCAGTCGGCGGCGGGCCTCCTGGAGGACTGGCCGCCCTACGACCCGGTCTTCGACCCGATCGACCGCGTCTTCCTGCCGCGGGCGGACATCGCGACGGAGACGCTGGTCGCGGGCCTGATCGAGCTCGGGTGGGAGGTCGACGACGTGACCGCCTACCGGACGGTGCGCGCGTCGCCGCCGCCGGCGGACACGCGCGAGGCGATCAAGGGCGGTGGCTTCGACGCCGTGCTCTTCACCTCCTCGTCGACCGTGCGGAACCTGGTGGGGATCGCCGGGAAGCCGCACAACGTGACGGTCATCGCCTGTATCGGCCCGGCGACCGCCAAGACGGCGGAGGAGCACGGCCTAAGGGTCGACGTGCTGTCGCCGGAGCCGTCGGTGCACAAGCTGGCGGAGGCGCTGGCGGACTTCGGGCTGCGGCGACGCGAGGCGGCGCTGGAGGCGGGCGATCCTGTGACGCGTCCGAGCGAGCGGAGGCCGGGGGCGCGGAGGCGGCGGACGACGTGACGGCCGTGACGGCCGTGACGTGGTGTGACGTGACGTGACGTGTTGGGGTGCGGGGCCTTTCGGGGCTCCGCACCCCTTCGGCGTTCACGGGGCCGGGCGGGGCGCCGGGGCGGAGGCGCCCGCGAAGGCGCCGTCCCGTCGTGCCCACCCGTCCCGCCCCAGCGGGACGCATGCCCACGACGGGGAGTGCGGTGGCCACCCGTCCAGGTGGGACGGGTGGCCACGACGGGCGTCTCGGGTGTGGTGTCCCGGTGGGACGTGTGCCCATGGCGGGAGGATCGGGCGTTCGTCCCGGTGGGGACGCCCCGGGTGGGGCAACAGGGTGTCGGTAAGTGGAGGGGTGGGGCGGGCGTAGCCTCGGGGGCATGAACTCGTACGGATCCTTTCCCGGGGCGCGGCCGAGGCGGCTGCGGACGACTCCCGCCATGCGGCGGATGGTGGCCGAGACGCGGCTGAGTCCGGCCGACCTGATCCTTCCCGCGTTCGTGCGGGAGGGCATCGGTGAGCCCGTGCCGATCGCCGCGATGCCCGGCGTCGTGCAGCACACGCGGGACACCCTGCGGAAGGCCGCCGTGGAGGCGCTGGAGGCGGGGGTCTCCGGAATCATGCTCTTCGGCGTCCCCGAGGACGCGAAGAAGGACGCCGCCGGTACGGCGGGCACGGACCCGGACGGGATCCTCCAGGTCGCGATCAGGGACGTGAGGGCCGAGGTCGGGGACGACCTCGTGATCATGTCCGACCTCTGCCTCGACGAGTACACGGACCACGGTCACTGCGGGGTCCTGGACGCGAGCGGGCGGGTCGACAACGACGCCACGCTGGAACGTTACGCCGAGATGGCGCAGGTTCAGGCGGATGCCGGGGTCCACGTGGTGGGGCCCTCCGGGATGATGGACGGCCAGGTCGGCGTGGTCCGCGACGCGCTGGACACGATCGGCAAGGAGGACGTGTCGATCCTGGCGTACACGGCGAAGTACTCCTCCGCCTTCTACGGGCCCTTCCGCGAGGCCGTCGGCTCGTCGCTGACCGGCGACCGCAAGACGTACCAGCAGGATCCGGCGAACCTCCGCGAGTCGATGCGCGAGCTGGCGCTCGACCTGGAGGAGGGCGCCGACATGGTCATGGTGAAGCCCGCGGGCCCCTACCTCGACGTGCTGGCGAAGGTCGCCGAGGCGGTGGACGTGCCGGTCGCGGCCTACCAGATCAGCGGCGAGTACGCGATGGTCGA
This sequence comes from Streptomyces sp. NPDC053755, assembly GCF_040677675.1. Classification (NCBI taxonomy): domain Bacteria; kingdom Bacillati; phylum Actinomycetota; class Actinomycetes; order Kitasatosporales; family Streptomycetaceae; genus Streptomyces; species Streptomyces sp. NPDC053755. The sequence continues at coordinate 17,541 of NZ_JBFASK010000017.1, forward strand.
GGCGGCGGCCGAGCGGGGCTGGATCGACCGGGACAAGGCCGTCCTGGAGACCCTGACCGGGATCAGGCGCGCGGGCGCCCGGATGATCCTGACGTACTGGGCCACCGAGGCCGCGCGGATGCTCAGCCGCGCGGTCTGACGAGCCCTCGGCAGGGACGGAACCGCACGGTGGTTCCGTCCCCTTCGTCGTCGTGGGCCGTGAGGACGCGGACGGTCTTGCCGTCCTCGCCGCGGTGGACGTACTGGGCGACCCCCGTCTCGGACGGGGCGGTGGCGAGCGTGCGGAGAGGCCCCTCCCGGAGGACGACCGAGCGTTCGTAGCGGTACCGGCCGGGCGGGCCGACCGAGATCAGGGCCTGGACGGATTCGGCGATGGCCCGCTGGTTGGCCGGGTCGGCGGCGAAGGCGTGGTGGGCGGCGGCGTCGGTCCACTGGGCGTAGTTGAGGATCGTCAGCCCGTCGGAGCCCACCAGGCAGTAGCGGCCGAGGAACGACTCGGGCAGCCGGGCCTCCGCCCAGGCGTCGATGACGCCGTCCATGACGGCCTGCCGGCGCTCCGCGTCCGGTGTCCGCCACTCCGAGATCAGTACCAGGCCGGCGTCCGGGCGGCCGAATTCGGGGAACGACGAGGACTCCACTAAAACGTTGGTCATTCCCCACAGTTTCCGGACCCGGAACCGACCGTGCAAGTGAATTGACGGAGAGTGAGCATCGAGGTGAGCCGGGACAGCCCGTCCGCCGCGTGCCCGGCGTCGACGGCCCGCTCCAGGAGTGCCTGGAAGGGCTCGAAGAGCTCCCCGCTGATCCCCTGGTCGCGGTACGCCGCCAGGAAGTTCGGGAAGGCCGCCCGGTTCACCGCCAGACTGGAGACGTCGGTCAGGTGCTGCCCCGAGTCGACCGCACGGGCCATCTCCGGGACCGTACCGAGCATCGCCGTGATCCAGGGCACCAGCAGTTCGCCGAACTCCTCGGCGCCGACGTGCTCCGTACGGGCCAGGGCCAGGGCCTGCACCACCCCGATGACCATTCCGTACATGCCGGTCAGCAGGCCGAGGTCGTACAGGGCCGCGAGCCCCGGGTCGCCGCCCGTCCAGCGGGTGCCGCCGAGGGCAGCGAGGGTGGGGCGGTGGGTCTCGTACGCCGCCTCGTCACCGCTGTAGAAGACGTACGCGTGCGGGCCGGCGATCATCTGCGGCACCGCCATGATGCCGCCGTCGACGTACCGAGCGCCGTGCCGCTGCGTCCACGCGGAGAGCGCGCGGGCCTGCGCGGGGGTGCCGTTGGTCAGATTGACCAGGGTCCTGCCCTCCAACCGGCCGGGGAGCGTGGCGAGGAGGCCCTCGACGTCCTCGTTCGTCAGCAGGCACAGGACCACGAGCGGGCTCGCCGCCACCGCGTCCGCCGCCGACCCGGCGGGCAGGGCGCCCCGCGCGACCAGCGGGCCGGTCTTGGCGGGGGAGCGGTTCCAGACGGTGACGCGGTGGCCGGCGTCCAGGAAGGCGGCGGCCAGGGCGCTGCCCATCATGCCGAGGCCGAGGACGGAGACCCGGGCGGGGCCGCGGGCAGGGGCGTGGGAGAGGTCCCCGGCGCGCGCGGTGGCGGTTTCGGGCAGGGAGGGGGACGGGGTTTCGGGCATGGGGGTGCTCCAGGGCTCGGTACCGGGGTGCCGGGCCGTCTCGCGGCCCGACGTCGATCCTTCTCCGGGGCGGTGCGCCCCACAAGTACCGACTTTCCGGTCGGCTACGCACCGATTGGTAAGGATGGGCCGGGCGGCGCACCCTGGTAGTACCGCTGGAGGTGGTCCTCATGCAGACACTCGTCGGCTGGCACATCGAGATGGAGTTCCAGGAGGACGGCGACCGGACCAGAGCCGCCGCCATGGTGAGGCTCGGCGACGGCACGGAATACCGCGCCCATGGCGGTGCGCACCGGCATCCCTCGGATCCGGAACAGCTGCGTGTGGGAGAGGAGATCGCGGGCGCCCGCGCGCTCATGGATCTCGCCTCCCAGCTGTTGCAGAAGGCGCACACGGAGATCGACGAGGTGTCGGGGAGGACCTCCCACCCCCTCGGCTGACCGGAGGGGTCAGAAGGTCAGCGCCTGGTCCATCTCGCGCTGCCAGAACGTGACCCTGGCGTCGTCGTCGGCGTACGTGCCGCCGGGTGCCGCCAGCGTCGTACCGCTGCCCACCGAGCCGCCCGAGCCGTCGCCCGGGGCGAAGTGGACGGACACCTGCCGCACGGTCCGGCCGTGTGCCCCGGGGTCGCCGCCGCGCTCGCCCGACAGCAGGACGGAGGCGTAGGCGGAGGCGCCCGGGGAGAGGGAGACGACGGCCTGCGGGCGGGACGCGTCGACGACGCCGATGGGGGCCTGGGCGTCGTCGAAGCCGACGAACGGCGCGCCGTAGGCGTTGCAGGCGCGGCTGCCGGTGTTGGTGACGGTCAGGAGAAGGTGGTTGACGGGGCGGGTCACCTTGCTGGCGACGACCTTGGCCGTGGCGCCGGTGCAGGGCGTGGTGACCGGGGCGTGGTCCTCGGGGCCGGCCGTGGGCTTCGGGCCCGGCTTCGACGACCGACCGGGCGACCCGTACGCGGACGAGGCGCCCGAGGGCTGTCCGGCGGACGGCCTCGCCGCGGGGTCCTGGCCCGTCGAAGGCGTCGCCGCGGGGCTCTGGCCGGTCGAAGGCGTCGCGGCCGACGGCTTCGGTGCGGAGGCGGCGGGCTCGCCGCCGTCCCCCTGGCAGGCGGTGAGCGACAGTGCCGCGAGCAGGGCGGTGGCGGCGGTCGTGGTGGCACGAGTGGTGAAGCCCATGGTGGTCCCCCGTGAAGTGTGATGAACGGCCTGATCAGTGACGGTTGATCAGTGCGACGACGATGACGGTGCAGGCGATCAGCACCGCGGTGGCCACGATGTCCGTGGCCCGGCTGCTCGGCATGGCTCATACCCTGCGGCCCCCGGCGGTCCGTCGGCAATCGGCACGGGACAATGGGGGACGCTGGAACGCACGCACCTACCGTGACCTGGGGGAACGACCCTTCCCTGGAACGCGTTCCTGAGACGGCGAATCGAGGGGGACGGGGCAGGTGGCAACGGAGACGGGCGGTTTCGCGGAGCTCGTACGCGGACTGAAGGAGCGATCCGGGCTCAGCTACGGGGCGTTGGCCAAGAAGCTGCACATGAGCACGTCGACGCTGCACCGGTACTGCAACGGGGACGCCGTCCCCACGGAGTTCGCGCCCGTCGAACGGCTGGGGCGACTCTGCGGTGCCACGCGCGAGGAGATGATCGCCCTTCACCGCAGCTGGATCGTGGCCGACGACGCCAGGAGACGGCGATCGGTCACGGAGCCGGCTGCCGCGGTCACTCCGGTGGGTCCCGCTGCACCGGTGGCGGACGTGGCGGCTGATGGGGCGGAGGCTGGTGGGGTTCCTGAGGCTTCTGGGGTGCCGTCAGTCCCCCAGGCGACAGCTGTCGCCTCCGGGACTGACGGGACCACCGGTCAGGCCGAGTCGGCCGAGAGCGCGGGGACCGCGGTGACCGCGGGGACCAGCGCGACCACCGAGAGCGCGGGCACCGGCGTGACAGCCGGGGCCGCCGGGACCACCGGGGCCGCTGCGTCCGCCCAGCCGGGAGACTCGGAGAGTGACCCGAGCGACCGGCCCGAGCCCGTCGTCACCGTCGGAGCCTCCGCCCCGGCCGCTCCCCGCTCCCGCAAGCGGCTGCGGATGGTGCTCGCCGCGGCCGCCGTCGTCGCGCTCGCCGTGCCCTTGGCCTACGGCATCGGCCGGACGGTTTCCGGAGACCCCGTCGGCGAAGGGGACAAGAGCGGGCGGGCAGCGGCCGGTCCCTCCGAGGTGCCCGGCGTGAGCGTCTCCCCCAGCGGTTCGCCGACCATCCCGTCCCCGTCCGCCTCCACACCCCCCGCCTCCACGAAGCCCTCGGGCGCGTCCGCGACTCCGAGCCGTACGAAGGACACCGCGGCGCCCGGCGGCAAGGCGTCCGGAACGCCTCTGCGCGCGGGCGTCAGCTCGTACAACTGGGCGGGACCCTGTGGGCAGTACTACCTGCTCGACCGGCGGCCCGACCAGGTCCCGCCGCCGCCCGCGCCGCAGGAGTCCCGCCGCTGGGCGGCGCCCTTCGACGGGGTCGACGCCGGTCACGTGTACCTGGAGCTCACGGCCACCGGCCGCACGGACGCCGCCGTGGTCGTCACCGGCATCCACGTACGGGTGGTGGAGCGTGGCGAGCCCCTCGACCGGGCGGTCTACGCCATGGGCGAGGGCTGCGGCGGCGGCGTCACGCCCCAGACCTTCGACATCGACCTCGACGCGGCACGCCCGTCCGCCAAGCCCATCGCGGGCCAGGACGGCGACAGCACGGTGCCCGCCAAGGACTTCCCCTTCAAGGTGTCCACGAGCGACCCCCAGGTCTTCAACCTCGACGTGCACACCGAGGGGCATGTCGTCGCCTGGTACCTGGAGCTGGAATGGAGTGACGGCGAGCGGCGCGGCACGATCGTCGTCGACGACGGCGGCAAGCCGTTCCGGGTCAGCGCCATGGAGGGCAGGAAGCTCTACAACTACCAGTACGACAGGAACGAGTGGGCCGCGGCGGAGTGAGCGAGGGCCCCGGCACCGTACGGATACGGTGCCGGGGCCCTCGTCGTGCAGCGGGGTCCCGTCAGAGACGCTCGGGCGTCCGGATGCCCAGCAGGGCCATCCCCCGGTGGAGGGTGCGGGCCGTCAGGTCGCAGAGGAAGAGGCGGTTCTCCGCGACCTCCTGCGGTGGCTCGGGCTTGATGACGGGGCACTGGTCGTAGAACGTCGTGTACAGCGAGGCCAGCTGGTAGAGGTACGCGGCGAGCTTGTGCGGTGCGTACTCGGCGGCGGCCTCGGCCACCGTCTCGCCGAACTGGTCCAGGTGCAGGCCGAGGGCGCGCTCCGCCGGGGCCAGCTCCAGCTCGGGGTGGGCGAGCGGGGTGCGCTCGCCGGCCTTGCCGAAGATCGACTTGATCCGCGCGTACGCGTACTGGAGGTACACCGACGTGTCGCCGTTGAGCGACACCATCTGGTCCAGGTCGAACTTGTAGTCCCGCGCCGCCGAGGTCGACAGGTCCGCGTACTTCACGGCGCCGATGCCCACCTGGGCGCCCCGCTCGGCGATCTCGTCCTCGGTCAGGTCGCGCGCCTTCTCACGGACCACGGACGCGGCCCGGTCGATCGCCTCGTCCAGCAGGTCCACCAGCCGGACCGTCTCGCCCTCACGGGTCTTGAACGGCTTGCCGTCCTTGCCGAGGACCGTGCCGAAGGCCAGCTGCACGGCCTTGACCTCGTCGTTCAGCCAGCCGGCCCGGCGGGCCGTCTCGAAGACCATCTTGAAGTGCAGGGACTGCCGGGCGTCGACCACGTACAGCAGAGTCGTCGCCTTCAGGTTCCGCACCCGGTCGCGGATCGCCGACAGGTCGGTCGCCGCGTAGCCGAAGCCGCCGTCCGACTTCTGCACGATCAGCGGAGTCGGATTGCCGTCCGGGCCCTTGACGTCGTCGAAGAAGACGCACAGCGCGCCGTTCGACCGCACCGCGACGCCCGACTCCTCGAGGATGCGGCAGGTCTCCACCAGCATGTCGTTGTAGCCGGACTCGCCGACGACGTCCGGGTCGCGGATGTCCATGTCGAGCTTGTCGAAGACGGAGTAGAAGTAGATCTTCGACTCGTCGACGAACCGCTGCCACAGCGCGAGGGTCTGCTCGTCGCCCGCCTGGAGGTCGACGACCCGCGCCCGCGCCCGCGTCTTGAACTCCTCGTCGGAGTCGAACAGCGCGCGCGAGGCCTTGTACAGCCGGTTGAGGTTCGACATCGCCTCTTCGCCGGAGACCTCCTCGCCGGAGGAGTGGTCCAGCTCGTGCGGGTGCTCGATCAGATACTGGATGAGCATGCCGAACTGGGTGCCCCAGTCGCCGATGTGGTGGCGGCGGACCACCTTCTCGCCCGTGAACTCCAGGATCTCGACCATCGCGGCGCCGATCACGGCGGAGCGGAGGTGGCCGACGTGCATCTCCTTGGCCACGTTCGGCTGGGCGTAGTCGATCACCGTCGTGCCGGCGTTCTCCGCGAACGGCACGCCGAGACGGTCGTCGGCCGCGCGGGCGGCGAGGGTCCGCACGATCGCCTCGTCGGTGACCGTGATGTTCAGGAAGCCGGGGCCCGAGACCTCGATCTCCTTCAGGAGGTCGTTCGCCGGGATCGCGCCGACGACCTGCGTGGCCAGCTCACGCGGATTGCCCTTCAGCCGCTTGGCCAGGGCCAGGATGCCGTTGGCCTGGAAGTCCGCCCGGTCGCTTCGTCGCAGCAGCGGGTCGGCGGAACCGGCCTCCGGCAGGGCTGCCGAGAGACCTTCCGCGAGGCGCTGCTGCACGGTCGAAGCGAGGGAAGGGACCGAGGCCATGAGCTTCCGTTCCTGAGTCGTCGTGTTCCGGTTCCCGGGGTCGGTTCCGGAAGGGCTGTTTCGCCTGTCAAGTGTCCCATGGGCGGGCAACGCGTTTTCGCCGCCCGCTCGCGCCCCTTCGGCCGGTGGACGGACCCGGACCTGTGGACAACCTCCGAGCGCGTCGTTCCGTCTGGGAGAATGACTGACGTAAGGCTGTAAGGCTCCGAGGTAACCAAGGAAGAAGGACGAACCGACCGTGGCTCAGAGCAGCACCGAGACCGATTGGGTCTCCCGTTTCGCGGACGAGGTCATCGCCGAGTCGGAGCGACGTGCGCCTGGCAAACCGGTGGTCGTCGCCTCCGGACTCTCCCCCTCCGGCCCCATCCACCTGGGCAACCTCCGCGAGGTCATGACCCCGCACCTGGTCGCCGACGAGATCCGCCGCCGGGGCCACGAGGTCCGGCACCTCATCTCGTGGGACGACTACGACCGGTACCGCAAGGTGCCGAACGGCGTCGAGGGCGTCGACGCGTCGTGGGAGCAGCACATCGGCAAGCCGCTGACGTCCGTGCCCGCACCGGCCGGATCGGCGTACGCGAACTGGGCCGAGCACTTCAAGGCGGCCATGGTCGAGTCCCTGGCGGAGCTGGGCGTCGAGTACGACCCCATCAGCCAGACCGAGCAGTACACGGCCGGCACCTACCGCGAGCAGATCCTGCACGCCATGAGGCACCGCGGCGACATCGACGCGATCCTCGACCAGTACCGCACCAAGAAGTCCCCGGGGAAGAAGTCGCAGAAGCCGGTCGACGAGGCCGAGCTGGAGGCCGAGGAGGGTTCCGGCGCCGCGAGCGAGGACGACGGCTCCGGCGGCGCCGGGGGGTACTTCCCGTACAAGCCCTACTGCGAGCGGTGCGAGAAGGACCTGACGACCGTCACCTCCTACGACGACGAGACGACCGAGCTGGCCTACACCTGCACGGCGTGCGGCTTCGCCGAGACCGTCAAGCTGAGCGAGTTCAACCGCGGCAAGCTGGTCTGGAAGGTCGACTGGCCGATGCGCTGGGCCTACGAAGGCGTGATCTTCGAGCCGTCGGGCGTGGACCACTCCTCGCCTGGCTCGTCGTTCGTCGTCGGCGGCCAGATCGTGCGGCAGATCTTCGACGGCGTGCAGCCGATCGGCCCGATGTACGCCTTCGTCGGCATCAGCGGCATGGCCAAGATGTCCTCCTCGCGCGGCGGCGTCCCCACGCCGGCGGACGCGCTGAAGATCATGGAGGCGCCGCTGCTGCGCTGGCTGTACGCGCGCCGCAAGCCCAACCAGTCCTTCAAGATCGCCTTCGACCAGGAGATCCAGCGGCTCTACGACGAGTGGGACAAGCTGGAGTCCAAGGTGCAGGACGGGAGCGTGCTGCCCGCCGACGCCGCCGCCTACACCCGTGCCGCGCGCACGGCGGCCGGTGAGCTGCCGCGCACCCCGCGCCCGCTGCCGTACCGGACGCTCGCCTCGGTCATGGACATCACGGCCGGCCACGACGAGCAGACGCTGCGCATCCTGACCGACCTGGACCCGGAGAATCCCGTCACGTCCCTGGACGAGGTGCGGCCGCGCCTCGACCGCGCCGAGAACTGGATCACCACCCAGGTCCCCGCGGACCAGCGCACGATCGTCCGCTCGGAGCCCGACGCGGAGCTGCTCGGCTCCCTGGACGACGAGGGGCGCGAGTCGCTTCGCCTGCTCCTGGAGGGACTGGACACGCACTGGTCGCTCGACGGCCTGACGACGCTCGTCTACGGCGTCCCGAAGGTCATGGCCGGCCTCGACCCCGAGGCCAAGCCGACCCCGGAGCTGAAGGTCGCCCAGCGCGCCTTCTTCGCCCTGCTCTACAAGCTCCTGGTGAGCCGCGAGACCGGACCGCGTCTGCCCACGCTGCTGCTGGCCGTGGGCGCGGACCGGGTGCGCAAGCTGCTCGGAGCCTGACGGCCCGCGGGAGGCCCGCGCCCGCCGGTCTCCCGCCTGTCGCCTGCCGGACGAGAAGGCCGCCGCCCGAACCCCGGGCGGCGGCCTGACGCGTCTCCACGGCTCTCGGCGCCTTCCGCGACTCTCGGCCTTCCGCGATCCGTCGGGGCCTTCCAAGCCCGGCGCCCTCCGCGGTCCTTCTGCATCCTTCGGACGAGGCGCGATTCGGTCGTGGGCATGACGCACACGCGCACGACGCGGGAGACCGTGGAGGCATGAAGAACGAAGCCATCGCAGTCATCGGCTGGATCGCCCTCGTCCAGGGGGCGCTCGGCGCCGGAGGGCGGATGTTCGGGGACAAGCCCTGGGGGCTGCTCCACCGGTGGTGGGACATCCCGACGGCCGGCTACCTCGTCATCGCGGCCGCCGGAATCGCCGTCGCCCTCTGGGGCGAGAGCGCGAAGCGCGCCAAGGCCTGATCACCGCGCGCGGTGATCAGGCGATGTGGTTCTCCGCCAGCTCCTGCTCCATGCGACCCCGCAGAGCGGGCATCAGCTGGCGCAGCATCGAGGCGCTGCGGGGGTGCCGCACGCCGTACCGGTCGCTCAGCAGTATGTCGAGCTGCTCGACGCTCGGCGGCTGCTGGTTCTCCTCGACGTACATCCACATCGCCTTGTACGCGACGTCCGCGAACTCCTCCAGGGGCGGCTCCGGCTCGACGTACTCGGCGTACTCCTCGAACCGCTCCGGGTGCTCCGGGCCCGCGGCCGGCACGTCCTCGGGGCCCTGCGGAACCGCCACCGGCGTGGGCTCCAAGCCCTCGACGTACTGGGGGGCGTAGGCGTTCTCGTACGCCTCCGGGGGAAGCTGCTGCGCCTGGAACCACGGGCTCTCGTGGTTCGCGGCCGCCAGCTCCTGCGCCGCCAGCTCCTGCGCCGCGAGCTCCTGTTCGGTCGGCTCCTGCGCGCCCGGTCCGGTGCGATCCCGCGCGGCCCGGCCCTGCGGGCCCCGTACCAGCTCCGGAGCCTGCGGCTGCGCCTGCACCTGCGCCTGGGGACGGCCCGGGCCGAGGGACCCGAGCGGATCGGACGCCGCGGGCGCCGCGGGTATCAGCGCCGGCTCCACACCGGCCGCGGCGAGACCGGCCGCGGCCGTCTCCGCCAGCGGCACCCCGTACTTCGCCAGCCGCAGCGGCATCAGCGCCTCCACGGGCGCCTTCCGCCGCCATGCCCGCCCGAAACGGGCCTGCAACCGGGCCTGGTAGATCAGCCGGTCCTGCTCCAGCTTGATGACCTGCTCGTACGACCGCAGCTCCCACAGCTTCATCCGCCGCCACAGCCGGAACGTGGGAATCGGCGACAGCAGCCAACGGGTCAGCCGGACGCCCTCCATGTGCTTGTCGGCCGTGATGTCCGCGATCCGGCCCACCGCGTGCCGCGCCGCTTCCACCGCGACCACGAACAGCACCGGGATGACGGCGTGCATGCCCACACCCAGCGGGTCCGGCCACGCGGCCGCGCCGTTGAACGCGATCGTCGCCGCCGTCAGCACCCACGCCGTCTGACGCAGGAGCGGGAAGGGGATCCGGATCCAGGTCAGCAGCAGGTCGAGTGCGAGCAGCACACAGATGCCGGCGTCGATGCCGATGGGGAAGAAGTAGGAGAAGTCGCCGAAACCTTTCTCCACGGCGAGCTCGCGCACGGCGGCGTACGAACCCGCGAAACCGATCCCGGCGATGACCACCGCACCGGCGACCACCACCCCGATCAGAATCTTGTGCGTGCGTGTCAGCTGCACCGCGGCCACCCGCGATCCCCTCCCGTCATTCGACATCTCGCGGGCACAGCGTGGCACACGTGTGCGGAGCCCGGCCCTCGGGGGAGGGCCGGGCTCCGCGGAAACCTGCGCATATGCGGGTGTTCGAGGTGAGTCGAGTACCTACTTGTTGGCCGCCGCGACCGCTGCCACGGCCTCCCGGGTGGCCTTCACCGCGCCGTCCAGGATCGTCTTGTCGCTCGGGGTGGCGGCCCCGGCGTAACCGGCTCCGTTGTAGGAGAGCAGCACGACGACGTTGCCCGTGCGCGCCACGATCGAGGCGTACTCGAAGTCCTCGTTCGTCTTGCGCAGTTCGTAGGTGACGGCGCTCGCCTCGTCGCCGATGCCGCCGGCGGCGGTCGTCCGCAGCTTCTTGGCGCCCTCGGTGGCCTGGATCTTGGCCAGTTCCTTGGCGAGGTTCTCCTGGGCGCGGTCCTGGCCGCTGCCGAGCGATTCGTCGGACGCGTACCGGTAGAAGGAGATGTCGAGCCAGCGGTACTGGGAGCCCTTCACGCCCTTCTCGTCCAGACCGTTCCACGAGCAGCCGCCGCGCCGGGTGAGGTCGGTGGACGCCGCCGCCGTGCCGTTCTTCGTCTTCGCCTTGGGCACCAGGGCCGCGGTCGTCTTCGACGAGATCGACTTGCAGAAGTCGGGCAGCTTCGCGTACTTCGCGGGCTCGACCTTCGGCTTCGACGGCGTGGGCTGCGGGGCGGCGGAGGACGCCGAGCCCTTGCCCTTGTCCGGAGTCGAACCGGAACCGCCGTCGGAGTCCGAGGAGCAGCCGGCGACGACGAGCATCACCGGGACGGCTGCGCAGGCGAGTATGCGGGTGAGTCGCGGGGCTGATCGGTGCATGGTTCCCTCAGTCGCTTGTCGTACGGGTCGGTCGCTTGTCGTACGGCCTGGGCGGCGGCCACGGTACGCCGACACGGTACGTGGTCGCCGCGGCCTCACGGGGCGTGGCCGTCCGGCTACTCCTCCAGGCGCTCGGCGAGCAGGCGGGCCAGATTCTGGGCCCTTTCCTGCAGCTTGCGGCTGTCCGGCGCCACCGCGGGATCGGTCGCCTGCTCCAGGTATTCGACGGTCACGATCACGTTGGATGTGCGGAACACCACGCTCACCGCGCGATGGTGGTCGCTGGATTCGCCGGTGACGAGGGCGTCGTCGAGGAAGGCCACGTCGCCGAGGCCGTCCAGGACCCGGGGCTCCAGGCCGGTGGGAGAACCGGTGGCCGGGGCGGTCGGGGGAGTGCCGGTGGGGGTGCCGGCGGGGGCGCCGGTGGTGGCGGTGGGGCTCGGGGTGACCGGGGCACCGGGTGCGCCGGTGCCCGAGGCGGCGCCGGTCCCGGCCGTCCCCGGAGTGCCCGGCGTGCCGGCGGGCGTCTGGGGGGACTCCTGCGTACGGGCCGGCTGCGGGAGGTCCGCCGCCGTCTGCTTGCGGTCGAACACCTCCTGCGCGCGGTCGTCGTCGCTGACGGCGGGGTCGTACGACACCACGCGCTCGATGTCGAGGACGAGACGGTGCGAGGCGTCGGGGGCGTCGGCCTTCCAGGTGCAGCCGACGCGGCGGTCGGTGTCGTACGTGGCGGTCGCCGTGCCGCGGTACGCCTTGTTGCGCTCCGGCTCCGGGAGATCGGCGGCGCCGGGCAGCAGGTCCTTGAGCGTGGCGGGCGCGACGGCGCGGCAGGGCTCGAAGAGGGTGCGGTACCGGCCGGGCGGTGCGACGGCGGTGACAGGCCCCGCCTTGGAGTCCACGGTGGCGCGGCCGTCGCCGCCGCCCGCCGAACATCCGGTGAGGCCCGCCCCGATGCCGAGCCCCAGCGCCAGCGCGGCCGCCGTGAACGCCGCGGGCCGTGTGCGGCCGGGTCCGTACGCCTGTCGCTGCACGCTCCCAGGCTCCCTTCTCCCGGGGTCGCCCCCGAAAACTGTTTGCCGCCGGATGTCGGCCGATGGACACAATGTGTATCGCACGCACTGCCGTCGATGCCGGTCCGTCGTCACCTGTACGGGCTTTGGTGCCGGTTTTTGCGTTTTCAGGCTTTTCGGGGGAATCGAGGAAGTATGTCGTACGTAGAGGTGCCGGGAGCGCAGGTGCCCATCCGGATGTGGGCCGATCCTTCCACGGTCGAGGGCGGCGCCATGCAGCAGCTCCGGAACGTGGCGACGCTCCCGTGGATCAAGGGTCTGGCCGTGATGCCGGACGTGCACTACGGCAAGGGTGCGACGGTCGGGTCGGTGATCGCGATGCAGGGGGCGGTGTGTCCGGCGGCGGTGGGGGTCGACATCGGCTGCGGCATGTCGGCGGTCAGGACCTCGCTGACGGCGAACGACCTGCCGGGGGACCTGTCGCGGCTGCGGTCGAAGATCGAGCAGGCGATTCCGGTGGGCCGGGGGATGCACCCGGACGAGGTGGATCCGAAGCGGCTTTACCAGTTCCCGACGTCGGGCTGGGACGACTTCTGGTCGCGGTTCGACGGGATCGCCGATTCGGTCAAGTTCCGTCGTGAACGTGCCGCATTGCAGATGGGGACGCTCGGATCCGGAAACCACTTTGTCGAGTTCTGTCTTGATGAGTCCGGTTCGGTGTGGCTGATGCTGCACTCGGGATCACGCAACATCGGCAAGGAACTCGCCGAGCACCACATCGGTGAGGCGCAGAAGCTGCCGCACAACCAGGGGCTCGTCGATCGCGACCTCGCGGTCTTCGTCGCCGACACCCCACAGATGGCGGCCTACCGCAACGACCTCTTCTGGGCGCAGGAGTACGCGAAGTACAACCGCGCGATCATGATGGCGCTCTTCCAGGAGGTCGTCCGCAGGGAGTTCCGGAAGGCGAAGGTCACCTTCGACCAGGTCATCTCCTGCCACCACAACTACGTGGCGGAGGAGCGGTACGAGGGCATGGACCTGCTGGTCACCCGCAAGGGGGCGATCCGCGCGGGGTCCGGCGAGTTCGGGATCATCCCGGGCTCCATGGGCACCGGCTCCTACATCGTGAAGGGCCTGGGCAACACGGCGTCCTTCAACTCGGCCTCGCACGGCGCCGGCCGCAAGATGAGCCGCAGCGCGGCGAAGCGGCGCTTCTCGACGAAGGACCTGGAGGAGCAGACGCGGGGCGTGGAGTGCCGGAAGGACTCCGGCGTCGTGGACGAGATCCCGGGTGCCTACAAGCCGATCGAGAAGGTCATCGATCAGCAGCGGGATCTGGTGGAGGTCGTCGCGAAGCTGAAGCAGGTCATCTGCGTGAAGGGCTGAAGGAAAGAGGGGGCCGGCGCGGTGCGCCGGCCCCCTCTTCGGTCTTCCCTGACGGTCACAGCTCGCGGTGGACCTTGGTGTTGGAGGCCTGGGCGCGGGGGCGGACCACCAGGAGGTCGATGTTGACGTGGGAGGGGCGGGTGCAGGCCCAGGTGATGGTGTCGGCGACGTCGTCCGCGGTGAGGGGTTCCGACACGCCCGCGTAGACCTTGGCGGCCTTCTCGGAGTCGCCGCGGAAGCGGGTGGTGGCGAACTCGTCGGTCTTCACCATGCCGGGGGCGATCTCGATGACGCGCACAGGGGTGCCGACGATCTCCAGGCGGAGGGTCTCGGCGAGGACGCGGGCGCCGTTCTTGGCGGCGACGTAGCCGCCGCCGCCTTCGTAGGTCGAGTGGCCCGCGGTGGAGGAGAGGACGACGACCGTGCCGTCGCCGCTCGCGGTGAGGGCGGGGAGCAGGGCCTGGGTGATGTTGAGGGTGCCGATGACGTTGACCTCGTACATCCGGCGCCAGTCCTCGGGGTCGCCGGTGGCGACGGGGTCCGCGCCCAGCGCGCCGCCCGCGTTGTTGACCAGGACGGCGATCGTGCGGAAGGCCGTCGCGAAGGTGTCGACGGCGTCCCGGTCGGTGACGTCGAGGGCGTACGCCGTGGCCTGGTGGCCGGCTTCGTTGATCTCGGCGGCGAGGGTCTCGATGCGGTCCTTGCGGCGGGCGGTGAGGACCACGCGGTATCCGGCCGCGGCGAGCTGCCTGGCCGTGGCCGCGCCGATGCCGCTGCTCGCTCCGGTGACGACGGCGATGGGGGTGGCGGCGGCAGTCATGGCGTGCTCCTCGCGCGTGGGTTCGATGACGTCGATCGCTTGATCAGGATAGGTGGCGGGCGTCGTCGCCCGTCAGCGGGCGCGGGGCGCGTACATGATCACGGCCATGCCGAGGAGGCAGATCAGCGCCCCGGTCACGTCCCACCGGTCCGGGCGGTATCCGTCGGCGACCATGCCCCAGGCGATCGAGCCGGCGACGAACACTCCGCCGTAGGCGGCGAGGATACGGCCGAACTGGGCGTCGGGCTGGAGGGTGGCGACGAAGCCGTAGACGCCGAGGGCGATGACTCCGGCGCCGATCCAGGCCCAGCCGCGGTGCTCCCGGACGCCCTGCCAGACGAGCCAGGCGCCGCCGATCTCGAACAGGGCGGCGAGGGCGAACAGGGCGGCGGAACGGGCGATCAGCATGCGGTCAGCGTGCCACGGAGACACGCGGACTGATGGTTAGTCAGACGATATGCGGATCTATGGGTATCTTCGGGGCATGTGTGCGATGCGCAAGGCTCTGCTCGGTGCGGCCCTGGTGGCCGCTGTGGTGGTCGGTGCGGGCGGCACGGCCCGTGCGGCCGGTCCGGAGGCCGCCCCCGAGGCGGACCTGGCCCACCACGGTCATGTGTCCCTCTGGGACGGGCGGCTGGGTCTCCGGCTGGTGAGTGAGAACCACGGGCCGGCGCACGTGTCCCAGGCGACCGTGCGACTCGGCTTCTCCCATCCGCTGGCCGGCGGGCAACGGCTGCCGGCGGCCTGCCTGTGGGTCAGCGACCGGATCATCGCCTGCCGGACGGGTGAGCTGCGGGCCGCGGGGGCGGCCGGCGAGCTGACCTTGGACCTGCGGGCGGCGGGGTCCCCGGACGAGATGACCGTCGACATCGGAACGGTCTGGAGCGACGGCGCCGCCGACCGCCACCCGGGGAACGACCGGCACCGCGTGCTCGTCCTGGCGACCGGCGATCCGTACGTCTTCTGACGTCGGGGCAGGGCTCTCAGCCGCTCGCGCGACCGGTCGGCAGCGCGTATCCGTCGGGGCGGACCAGCAGCACCGTGCGGCGGGCCGGGTCGGCCCAGGTCGCCCGTGTGAGCCGCGCGGGCGAGACGGGCGCGGCCGGCGGAAGGGGCGGGCGGGTGCCCGCGGGGGCGATCAGGACGAACTCGCCCCCGCGCAGGAGTTCGTAGAGCCTGCCCTCGCGCAGGTCGAGGTCCGGGACGCGCGCGCCGTCCCGGCCGTACGCGATGCCGATGCCGCTGATCATGCCCATGACCTTGGCGGAGAGGGGCCTCATGAGCGTGACCAGAGGGGGGACGAGGGTGCGGGCGGCGCGCAGGAACAGGCCGCGCGCCATGGCGAGGCGGATGATCGCTCCACTGCTGCGCAGCACGGCCGCGCCCACCGGGTGCCGCTCGGCCTGGTAGCTGTCGAGGAGGGCCTCGGGCTCGGCGGTGTCCCCGCGCAGGACGGCGGCGAGCTTCCAGGAGAGGTTGGCCGCGTCCTGGAGGCCGGTGTTCATGCCCTGGCCTCCGGCGGGGGAGTGGACGTGGGCGGCGTCCCCGGCGAGGAAGACGCGGTTCACGCGGTAGGCGGGAGCCTGGCGCTCGTCGCTGTGGAAGCGGGAGATCCAGCGGGGGTCGTGCATGCCGAAGTCGGTCCCGAAGGCGCGGCGGGCGATGGCGCGCACCTCTTCGAGGTCGACGGGCTCGCTGTCGGGGACCTGGCGGCGGCGGTCCCAGCCCATCACGCGATACCACCCGTCGCCGAAGGGGGCGATGAAGCCGAAGGCGTCCCCGACGCCGTTGACCGTGAGGAGCTCCGCCGGCGCCTCGGTGAGGCGGACGTCCGCGAGGACGAGGGAGCGGATCACCGACGAGCCGGGGAAGGGCAGGCCGAGCGTGGTGCGCACGGAGCTGCGCATGCCGTCGGTGCCGACGACGTACCGCGCGCGGAGGGTGGCGGGGGCGCCCTCGGGCCCGGTGATCGAGGCGGTCACGCCGTCGGCGTCCTGGGTGAGGCCGCGCAGCTCGGTGTCGTGGCGGACGTCCACACCTGTGGACAACGCGCGCTGTGTGAGCAGCTTCTCCACTTCGTACTGGGGCGTGACGAGGAGATACGGGAAGCGGGAGGGGAGCCGGCTCAGGTCGAAGGTGAGGCGGCGGAAGAGGCGCATGCGGGTCACCCGGCTGCCGGTGGCGACCAGGTCGTCCGCGAGGCCGCGGGCGTCGAGCAGCTCCAGCGTGCGGGCGTGCACGGCGAAGGCACGGGTCATGTTGGCGATGCCCTGCGGGCGCCGCTCGATCAGGGTGACGCGCGCGCCGGAGGCGGCGAGGTCACCGGCGAGGAGCAGGCCGGTGGGGCCCGCGCCGACGACGAGCACGTCCGTGTCCAGGTGGTGGTCCATGGCTGCCTCCCAGGGCCGGGGCCGGCGCGCGGACGCGTCGGCACAAGGGCTGCGACGTAGGCCAACGGGTGTTGGTCAACGCTTGTTGGCAACGTTAGGGCCGCCCTCAATGGAGTGTCAACACCTGTTGGCCTACACTTGTGGACATGACCACCGCCCGTCGCTCCGACGCCACCCGCGCCGCGATCCTGGAGGCCGCCCGCGAGCGTTTCGCGACGGACGGCTACGAGCGCGCCACCATCCGGGCCATCGCCCGCGACGCCGACATCGACCCGTCGATGGTCATGCGCTACTACGGCAGCAAGGAGGGCCTGTTCGCGGCCGCGTCCGAGTTCGACCTGCGCCTGCCCGAACTGGGCGCGCTGCCGGACCGGCACGTGGGGGCGGTTCTCGTCACGCACTTCCTCGACCGGTGGGAGCGTGACGACGTCCTGACCGGGCTGCTGAGGGTCGGCGTCACCAATGCCGTCGGCGCCGAGCGGATGCAGGCGATCTTCGCCGAACAGCTCGGTCCCGTGACGCGCGGAGTCTGTCCCGATCCCGCCGACGCGCCTCGGCGCGCCGCGCTGGTCGCCTCGCAGATCCTCGGCATGGCGCTGACCCGCTACGTGCTGCGGCTGCCGCCCGCTGTCGAGATGTCCCGCGACGAGATCGTGGCGTGGCTCGCCCCGACCGTCCAGCGGTACCTGACGGCCGAGCGGCCGTAGGGCATGCGGGCAAGCCGAAGACCCCCGGCCGAGGCGCGGCGGAAATCCGGAGGCGCCCGCCGTCCGGCCCGAACTCCGGAGGCGCCCGCCGTCCGGCCCGAACACCGGAGACGTCGGTCACCCGGCCGTCGTCATCCGGCCCGGTCCGCGGTCCGTCGCACCCGGCCCGGTCATCCGGCTGGTGGGCGGCGCCACGGCGACCGGTGCGAGCGCCGTCGTCATTCCGGCCCCGGTCAGCGGGCCGTCGCGCCGCCGAAGTCGCGCAGGGCGTCGGTGACGATCGCCTCCAGGCGGGCGTGGTGGGCACCCCGCCAGTACACCCGCTCGCACGCCGTGCACCGCGCGAAGACGTCGTACGTCTTCTCCGTTCCGTGCTCCAGCCGCTCGCGCACGGAGTCCTTGTCCGCGTCCGTGAGCTCGCCGTTGCAGGCGGTGCAGCGCGTCCACGGCCTCAGAGCCGGAGCGAACCGCTCCAGTACGTCCCGGAGCTGGTCCTCCGGCCGGTCGCTGTACACATACGCCCCGGCCCACAGCTCCCGCCGGCGCAGCAGCCCGCGGTCCCGCGAGAGCATCACCCGCCGCTCCCGGGCCGACAGCGCGGCCAGCGCCGGATCGCCGATGTCCTCGCTCTCGTAGGCCGCGTCGACCCCCAGCAGCCGCAGGCGCCTGGCCAGCGTGCCGAGATGGACGTCCAGCAGGAACCGGAGCGGGGCGCCGGGCACCGGCTGGGGACGCTCGACGCCCTCCACCTCCACCGTCTCGCCCGCCGCCGGGATGTGCGCGACGCCGACCGGGGCGCCGTCCACGAGCAGCCGCCCCGCCTCGGTCAGCGGAACGCCGAGCGACTCCACGACGTGGCCGAGCGTCGAGACGCCGTCCGTCACCACGGTGGTGCGCCCCGAGCGCCGATCCGCCGCGACGAAGAGCCGCAGGCCGGGGGCGAAGCTGATCTGGATCTCCGGTCCGTTCACGGGGACAGGATGTCACCGGCGTGCGCCGTCCGGCCAGGGAATTCGGACCGCCGCCCGCGGCCGCCACCCCTGCGATACCGTCCCGCCATGAAGATCATCGACCTCCCGCCCGGCGACCCGCGCCTGGAGTCCGACCTGCTTCCCGTCCTGAGCGAGCTGCGCCCCCATCTGACCCCGCGGCTCTTCGCCGAGGTGTACGACCGCGGACACGCCCAGGGGCTCCGCTTCTCCGCCGCCTACGGCGACGAGGGCCCCTGCGTCGGCGCCGCCGGCTGGCGGGTCGTCGACAACACCAGCGCCATCCGCACGCTGTACGTCGACGACCTGGTGACCGCCGCCTCCGCCCGCTCCACCGGTGTCGGCCACGCCCTCCTGGCGCACCTGGAGGAGCACGCGCGCGAGGCAGGCTGCCACGCGCTCAATCTGGACTCCGGCACGCACCGCACCGGCGCCCACCGCTTCTACCTGCGCGAGCGCCTCGACATCGTCGCCTTCCACTTCGCCAAGTCGCTCGCCGCCCCTGCCGGCACTCCTTAGCCCTTCCGTCCCGGGAGCAGCTCCAGACGCCAGTCGTTGCAGCGCATCGGGCGGCCCGGCGGGTACTCGAAGGCCTCTTCGCCGAGCAGTTCGAAGCCGGCCTTGCGGCACACGGCGTTCGAGGGACCGTTGTCCGTCGAGGGGAAGGCGTGCAGGAAGCGGTACGCGCCCCCGGCCCGGACGCTCGCGGCCCGGGCGCGTTCGGCCACCGCGCGCGTGGCGGCGGTCGCGACGCCGCGCCCCTGGAAGCCGGGGAGCACCGTCCAGCCCGTCTCGTACACCTGCTCCCCGTGCCAGGTCTTCTTCCAGAAACCGACGCTGCCGACCGCCACCTCCTCGGGGAGGAGCACGACGCGGAACATCCGCCCGGCGCCGGTGGTGTCGGCGCTGAGATCCACATAGCGCCGGTGCCGCCCGGCGAGCGCCTCCTCCGGTTCGGGGCCGCCGAGATGTTCCATGAGGTCCGGCGCGTTCATGGCCCGCAGCAGCTCGAAGTCGGACGCGGCCCACGGCTCGAGACGTACGGGTGAGGCAAGGAGGTCCATGGCCGGACTCTAAGGGACGGG
Organism: Streptomyces sp. NPDC053755; assembly: GCF_040677675.1. Lineage (NCBI taxonomy): Bacteria > Bacillati > Actinomycetota > Actinomycetes > Kitasatosporales > Streptomycetaceae > Streptomyces > Streptomyces sp. NPDC053755. The sequence continues at coordinate 36,987 of NZ_JBFASK010000017.1, forward strand.
TTCAGCGCAGTCGGCCGGCCGAGCCCAGGGAGAGCCGGGAGACCACCTGGCCGAAGGTGTCCTCCTCCGCGGCGGTGAGCGGGACCGTCTCCCTCGGGTGCCAGACCCGGTCCAGGGGGGTGGCCGCCCGCGCGCGGCGGGCGCGGGAGCGCAGGGCGTGGGCCGTCCCCACGGCCGCCGAGGCGGCGAGCAGACCGAGGAGCGAGAGCACACGGGGGGCCGAGAACGTGCGGTGCGAGGGCGACATGGCTGACTCCAGGCGAGAGGGCCGCTACGCCGGTGCGCCTCGGTGGACGACGCGTACCTCCGGCGCCCGCGTACGGCGCTGACGGTTCCTACTGCTTCCTCCCGACCTGTTCAGTAAACACCCGCCGACGGCCTTTCGGCAGGGCGGCGAGGGAAGGGCCGCGCGCGGCGCCCGGGATGCGCCGGAGGGAGGCGCCGGAGACCGCCGGAGGCGCTCTTGTGCGGGTGCGGGAAGCCCTCCAAGGTGGCGGGCAGAGGGTTATTTCCGGCCGGGGAGGGAGCAACCGGATGTCGGACGCGGGTGTGTGGGAGTTCGTCGACGACAGAGGCGCGGCGGTGACGGCCGTGCGGAAGCCGGAGCGGGTGGTGGCCTATGTACGGGCCGGGGCGGCGCTGCGGGACCTCGGGGTGACACCGGTGGCGGTGTACGGCTCCGGGCACGACGGGGCGGTGCTCGATCCGGTCAAGGCGGGCGACCTGGAGGCGGCCGGCGTGCCGTACCTCGGTCCTGGGCGGAGCCTGGACGAGGAGGCGCTGCGCGGTCTGCGGCCTGACCTGGTGGTCGAGGTGACGTACGACGGGAAGAGCCCGTACGCGCTGGACGAGGCCGTGGCCGAGCGGGTCGGGGTACCGCTGGTCGCGCTGTCGGTGGGCAACGAGACGACCCTGGGGGAGATCATCGGACGGTTCGGCGAGCTGGGCGCCGCGCTGGGGGCGGCGGGCGGAGGCACGGGGCCGGATACGGGCGCGGGGTCCGGAGTGGGCTTAGGCGCGGGCTCCGGCTCGCGCTTCGACGAGGTCTTCGGCGCGGTGGAGCCGGCCGAGGACGCCCTGCGGGCCGCCGTCTTTGACGGAGGAGCCGACGTCGGCGTCCTGGTGCTCTCGGGCGCGGGCCGCGACCAGGTCCACCTGGCGCGTCCGCACGCCTGGCCCGAGCTGGCCCGGCTCGTCGAGCTGGGGGTGCGGGTCCTGGACCCGGGGCCCGGGCCCGGCGCGAACTGGCTCACCGCCGACTGGGAGCACGCCGCACGGCTCCGGCCGGATCTCGTCCTCTTCGACAGCCGGGCCAACGCCGTCCAGCCCGCGGACCTCCCGCCCGTGGGCCATGCGCGCGTGGCGCCCTGGAACCCCGAGACCCCGCCGAGCCCGGCGGCGTACGCCCGCTTCTTTGGCGATCTCGCCGAGGCCCTCCGCGACCACCGGCCCGAGGCCGCTCCACCGAGGTAGTCCCGCCCGCGCCGACGGGCCCGCCCGCCCGGGCAGACCCGACCCGTCGGCGTCGCGGGAACCCCGGCCCGTCCTGGCCGGACCCGTCTCCGTCGCGGGCAGACCCGGTCCGTTTTGTGCGGACCTCGCGGCGCGGGAACCCCGGCCCGTCCTGGCCGGCCCCGTCTCCGTCGCGGGCAGACCCGCCGTGCCGCCGTGGTGCTGGCGCGGGCAGGCCCGCCGTGCCGCCGCCCCTCCGTCACGGGCAACCACACCGCCCCACACGACCGGTCGGCCTCCGGCCGCGCCCGGCGACGCAACCCTCTTCCCGCCCCGGTCCCCTCCCCGCGCCCGGCTCACGCCGGCGTGGTCGTCCCGAGGCGGGCGCGCAGGGAGCCGGCGAACTCCTCCACGCGGGCGAGCTGCTCGCGCAGTTCGGCGACCCGTGCGGTGGCGGCCTGTTCGTACCCGCGTACCCGGGCGACCAGCGCGGACCGCTCCTCGGGGGAGAGCTCCGCGTCCGTGCCGGGGCGGTCCACGGCGAGCCGGTCCATGGCCTCCAGCAGCTCGCGGGTCTCCTCCAGGGTGAAGCCGAGGGGCTTCATCCGGCGGATCACCATGAGCCGGTCCACGTCGGCGTCCGTGTAGAGCGGGAAGCCTCCCGGCGAGGAGGCCGAGGGGACCACCAGGCCGCTGTCCTCGTACTGGCGGATGGCCCGCAGGGACAGTTCCGTCCGCGCCGCGACCTCCCCGATCTGCATGGGCCCGTCCGCCACGCGTACTGCGCGTACACCGCTCACGTCGTCGTCCTTCCTCGCGCGGGCGCGCCGCCGGAGACGACCGCGCGCACTGCATGCCGCTTTTGTCCACACTTCAGCACTTATGAGAGGGGAAAGTGTGACGAAACGCCTGCGCATACGGGCCGCTGACACGGGCCGCTGACACGGGTGCTCAGCCGGGGTGCGGATCGCGGACACGGACCGCTGCGACCGACCCGGGTCACGGGCCGTCGGTCCGGCGGGCGGTCAGGGCCAGACCAGGCAGTACGGCTGGTGGCCGGCCTCGTGGAGCCGCACGGAGAAGTCCTGCCACTCGTGCAGCAGCTGGTAGACGTTGAAGGCGTCCCGCGGACCGCCCCGGTCGGGGACCGTGGACCAGATGAAGGCCGCTGCGCCGACCGATTCCTCGCCGATGCCGCGCAGCGGGTCCACCACGGTCATGGGCAGCTTCACGACGGCGTAGTCGGGGTGCAGGACGACCAGTTCCAGCGGGGGCACCTTGTGCAGGGGCATGCCCTGGATGCCGGTGAGGACCATCGCGGCTATGGTCTCCGGCTTGATCTTGGTGAACATGCCGCCCATGCCCAGCTCGTCGCCGCCCAGCTCCTCCGGGCGCATCGAGATCGGGACGCGGGCCGCCGTGGCGCCGTCGGGTGCGCCGAAGTACTTGTACGTCACCCCCAACCGGCCACTCCCGCTCCCTGACATCGGTCCTGTGGGACTCGTCGACATCGGTCCTGTGGGACTCGTCGGTCCCATCGATCCCATCGGCCCCGTCGGCCCCTTCGGTCCCGGCGCTCCGGTCGGTCCCGTGGACTCCGTCGGTTCCTCCGTACGCCTTCGCCGGTGCCTCCCCCGACGGGCAGGCTCAGGACCCAGGTCGTCCGTCCCCTCGCCCAGTCCGCCACCGCGATGCATATCTCCACCCGACTGCTTTTTTAGGCAGCACGACCCCCGCCGCGCAACCCGATCATCGTGTCAGTGACCTCCCCCACGCTCTCGCGGTGAAACACCCGTCCGCAAGAACGTCCGACGCTCTGACACCATGGATTCCGTGAGCCATCCCTATGACGCCCCAGTTTCGCAGACCCGGAGGAGCGACGCCTCGGCGTAGCGCACAGGGCGCCCACGACTTCCCTCCGTACTCGCAGCCGTACTCGCAGGTCAGGACCACAGTGCCGTATTCATACGAAGCCCCAGTCTCACAGACGCTTTTCGACCGCGCCTCCCTCGTGACGCCCGGCGGCGTGAACTCACCGGTGCGCGCCTTCCGGGCCGTGGGCGGAACGCCCCGGTTCATGGTGTCCGGTGCGGGTCCGTACCTCACCGACGCGGACGGTCGTGAGTACGTCGACCTCGTGTGCTCGTGGGGGCCGATGATCCTCGGCCATTCCCACCCCGAGGTGATCGCCGCGGTGCAGGCCGCCGTCGCCCGCGGCACCTCCTTCGGTACGCCGGGCGAGGGCGAGGTCGCCCTCGCCGAGGAGATCGTCGCCCGTGTCGAGCCGGTCGAGCAGGTCCGGCTGGTCTCCTCCGGCACCGAGGCGACCATGTCGGCGATCCGCCTCGCCCGCGGCTTCACCGGCCGGGCGAAGGTCGTGAAGTTCGCCGGCTGCTACCACGGCCACGTCGACGCGCTGCTCGCCGCCGCCGGCTCCGGTGTGGCCACCTTCGGCCTGCCCGACACGCCCGGAGTGACGGGGGCGCAGGCCGGGGACACGGTCGTCCTGCCGTACAACGACCTGGAGGCGGTGCGGGCCGCGTTCGCCGCGCACCCGGGCGAGATCGCCTGTGTGATCACCGAGGCGTCGCCCGGCAACATGGGCGTCGTCCCGCCGGCCGAGGGCTTCAACGCCGGACTGAAGCGGCTGTGCGCCGAGAACGGCGCCCTGTACATCTCCGACGAGGTCATGACGGGCTTCCGTACCTCGCGGGCCGGCTGGTACGGCGTCGACGGCGTCGCGCCCGACCTGATGACGTTCGGCAAGGTCATGGGCGGCGGGTTCCCGGCCGCCGCCTTCGGTGGCCGCGCCGACGTCATGGGCCACCTCGCCCCGGCCGGCCCGGTCTACCAGGCGGGCACGCTCTCCGGGAACCCGGTCGCGACCGCGGCCGGCCTGGCCCAGCTGCGGCTGCTGGACGACGCCGCCTACGCCACGGTCGACGCCGTCTCCCGGGAGATCCAGGGGCTCGTCACCGACGCGCTCACCAAGGAGGGCGTCGCGCACCGGCTGCAGACCGCCTCCAACATGTTCTCCGTCTTCTTCACGGCCGCCGAGGTCCGGAACTACGACGACGCGAAGAAGCAGGAGGCGTTCCGCTTCAACGCCTTCTTCCACTCGATGCTGGCCGACGGGGTCTATCTGCCGCCGTCCGCCTTCGAGTCCTGGTTCGTGTCCACGGCCCACGACGAGCGCGCGGTCGAGCGGATCGCCGCCGCCCTGCCCGCCGCCGCCCGCGCCGCAGCGGAGGCCACGGCATGACCGGCTCCGCCAGTGACATCACCGTCGTCCACCTGGTGCGGCACGGCGAGGTCCACAACCCCGACGGCATCCTCTACGGCCGCCGCGCGGGCTACCACCTGTCCGAGCTGGGGCGGCGGATGGCCGACCGGGTCGCCGACCACCTCGCCGAGCGGGACGTCACGTACGTCGTCGCCTCGCCGCTGGAGCGCGCCCAGGAGACGGCGCAGCCGGTGGCCAAGAGCCACGGTCTGGACCTGGCCACCGACGAGCGGCTGCTCGAGGCGGGCAACGTCTTCGAGGGGAAGACGTTCGGGGTCGGCGACGGCGCGCTGCGCAAGCCCGGCAACTGGAAGCACCTGACCAACCCGTTCAAGCCGTCGTGGGGCGAGCCGTACGTCGAGCAGGTCGTCCGGATGATGGGCGCGCTGGACGCGGCGAAGGACGCGGCCCGCGGCCACGAGGCGGTCTGCGTCAGCCACCAGCTGCCGATCTGGATCGTGCGCAGCTTCGTGGAGAAGCGCCGGCTGTGGCACGACCCGCGGCGCCGGCAGTGCACGCTGGCCTCGCTGACCTCGTTCACGTACCAGGGTGACCGGATCGTGTCGGTCGGGTACAGCGAGCCGGCCCGGGATCTCGTGCCGCCGCACCTCCTCGCGGGTGCGAAGCCGGTGAAGGGGAAGTCGAAGGCCTTCGGCGCGTAGGCCCCGCCCGCGCGCCCCCTCCGCGCGACCCCTTCACACGACCCGTCCGGGCGAAACGTTCGGACAGGCGTCCAGCGGGTACACCCCTCAGGGCGACCAGGTGACGCACTGTCATCCGGTCGCCCTGAATTTTTTCGTGCGAATTTCCGGAACCTCCGCCTTCCTCCCGGCATCTCACTCATTGTCGGTTTGGATGACCTTCGGGTCATACGTAAGCGCGAATGGGGAACGACATGCGCGGGATCACTCGAAGGGGACTTCTGGGGGCGGGCGTTGGTGCCGCCGCGGCGATCGGGGTAGCCGGATGTCAAACCGGCAATCAGGACAAAAAGGGTCGTTCCGGGACGGGTAAGGGTGGTGACGCCTCGGGTGGGCCGAGCTCGCCCGCCCCGACGCCGGACGACGCCAAGCTCCTCGGTGACGGTTCCACCGCCGACACCGGCAAGCAGCCGCACCAGCCCGACGCCCCCGTCCCCCTCGAGCCCGGCCAGACCCCGCCGCAGTTCGTGGTCTTCTCCTGGGACGGCGCGGGCGAGGTCGGCAACGGACTCTTCCCGCGCTTCCTCGAACTCGCGAAGAACCACGGCGCGGCGATGACCTTCTTCCTCTCCGGGATCTACCTCCTGCCCGAGTCGAAGAAGCACCTCTACCGCCCCCCGAACAACCGCGTCGGCGCCTCCGACATCGGCTACCTCACCGACGACCACATCAAGGACACCCTGAGGCACGTCCGCCAGGCGTGGCTCGACGGACACGAGATAGGCACGCACTTCAACGGCCACTTCTGCGGAGGCTCCGGCTCCGTCGGCAACTGGACCCCCGGGCAGTGGCAGAACGAGATCGACCAGGCGGTGAGGTTCGTCACCGAGTGGAAGACCAACAGCGGCTGGACCGACCTCGACCCGCTGCCCTTCGACTACACGAAGGAACTCGTCGGCGGCCGCACCCCCTGCCTCCTCGGCCAGGACAACCTCCTGCCCACGGCCAAGCGCCTCGGCTGGCGCTACGACGCCAGCTCGCCCGGCGGCCGCCAGATGTGGCCGGCCAAGCGCCAGGGCGTCTGGGACCTCCCCCTCCAGGCCGTGCCCTTCCCCGGCCACTCCTTCGAGGTCCTCTCCATGGACTACAACATGCTGGCCAACCAGTCGAAGAACACCACCAAGGGCATGCCCTCGCGCTACCCGGGCTGGCGCGAGCAGGCCGCCGGGGCCTACCTCGCCGGCTTCCGGCGCGCGTACGAGTCCAACCGGGCGCCGTTCTTCATCGGCAACCACTTCGAGCAGTGGAACGGCGGCATCTACATGGACGCCGTCGAAGAGGCGCTCAAGGGCATGGCCGGCGAGAAGGACGTCCGGCTGGTGTCCTTCCGGCAGTTCACGGACTGGCTGGACGTCCAGGACCCCGGGATCCTCGCCAGGCTGCGCACGCTCGAGGTCGGCCAGGCGCCGGCCGGGGGCTGGAAGGCCTTCCTCAAGCCCGCCTGACGGCCGCCGGTGACTGCCGGAGCGCCCTTAGGCGACCTTGACAAGGGTCTTAACGGGCACGTAGGGGGGTGCCCAAGATCTCCCAAACGTCCATGCGAAACTTTTCACATGAGCCTTGACCGTGCCCCACGACGCACCCTGCTCGCCGTCGGAACGCTGTCGGCCGCCCTCGCTCTGTCGGCCTGCGGCTCGGACTCCAACGGCAAGTCCGGTGGCGGCGGTGACACCAACTTCGTGACCAACACGGGCGGTATCTCCACCGTCGCCAAGGGCGAACGCACGGCCCCGCGCACGATCGCCGGAGAGACGATCGAGGGCGAGCGGCTCGACGTCGCCGACCTCAAGGGCAAGGTCGTCGTCCTCAACGTCTGGGGCTCGTGGTGCTCCCCCTGCCGCGCCGAGGCGTCCCACTTCACCAAGGTCGCCAACGACCTCAAGCCCCAGGGCGTCGAGTTCGTCGGCCTGAACACCCGCGACTTCAACAAGCAGCAGGCGGTCGCCTTCGAGGAGGACTACGAGGTTCCCTATCCGAGCCTCTACGACCCCTCCGGGAAGCTGATCCTCAACGGCTTCCCCAAAGGCACCCTGAACCCCCAGGCCATCCCGTCCACCGTCGTGCTGGACAAGGACGGGAAGATCGCCGCCCGCTCGCTGATGGCACTCGACGAGAAGAAGCTGCGCTCGATGATCGAGCCGCTTCTCGCGGAGAAGTGATCCGGTGAACGAGACGGTCTTCAGCGGAGCCCTCCTGCTGGCTCTGCCCATCGCCGTGCTCGGCGGCCTGGTCTCCTTCTTCTCCCCGTGCGTCCTGCCGCTCGTCCCCGGCTACCTGTCGTACGTGACCGGCGTCACCGGCACCGACCTGGCCGAGGCCAGGCGCGGCAGGATGGCCGTCGGAGCCTCCCTCTTCGTCCTCGGCTTCTCCGCCGTCTTCGTCTCCGGCGGCGCCCTCTTCGGCTACTTCGGATGGACCCTCCAGGAGCACCGGGACGTGCTCGGCAAGGTCCTCGGCGTCCTCATGATCGTCATGGGCCTCTTCTTCATGGGCCTCATGCCGTGGGCCACCCAGCGGGAGTTCCGCATCCACCGGAAGCCCGCCGCCGGTCTGGTCGGCGCGCCGCTCCTCGGCGCGCTCTTCGGCATCGGCTGGGCGCCGTGCATCGGCCCGACGCTCGCCGCGGTCAACGCGCTCGCCACCGAGCAGGCCAGCGCCGGCCGCGGGGCGCTGCTGACCTTCGCGTACTGCGTCGGCCTGGGGCTGCCCTTCATCCTCGCCGCGATCGCCTTCCGCAAGGCGCTCGGCGCGTTCGGGTGGGTCAAGAAGCACTACGCGTGGGTCATGAGGATCGGCGGCGGCATGATGATCCTGACCGGGCTGCTCATGCTCACAGGCGTGTGGGACAGCATGGTGTCCACGATGCAGGGCTGGTCCAACGGCTTCACGGTGGGGATCTGAGAGTTCCGATGAGCAAGACCGAAACCGAAACACACGATCTCGGCGAGGCCGGAGCGCAGCTCTCCACCGCCCCGAGGGAGGAGACCGCCGTCGGCGGCCCCACCCTCGGCGTCGTCGGCTGGATCCGCTGGTTCTGGCGGCAGCTGACGTCCATGCGGGTCGCGCTGATCCTGCTCTTCCTGCTCTCCCTCGGCGCCGTCCCCGGGTCCCTCATCCCGCAGACCAGCGCGGACGAGCTCAAGGTGCAGACCTTCAAGGACGCCCACCCGACCCTCACGCCGCTCTACGAGAAGCTGCAGTTCTTCGACGTCTACAGCTCGGTGTGGTTCTCCGCGATCTACATCCTGCTGTTCGTCTCCCTCATCGGCTGCATCGTGCCCCGCACCTGGCAGTTCGTCGGCCAGCTGCGCGGCCGCCCGCCGCGCGCCCCCAAGCGCCTCGACCGGCTTCCCGCCTACACGACCTGGCGGACGGACGCCACGCCCGAGCAGGTCCGCGAGGCCGCCCTCGGGCTGCTGAAGGGCCGGCGGTTCCGCGCCGACTCCGCCGGTGACGCCGTCGCCGCCGAGAAGGGGTACCTGCGCGAGACCGGCAACCTCCTCTTCCACATCGCGCTCATCGTGATGCTCGTCGCCTTCGCCTGGGGCCAGCTGTTCAAGTCCGAGGGCGGCAAGCTCATCGTCGAGGGCGACGGCTTCTCCAACACGCTCACGCAGTACGACGACTTCAAGTCCGGCTCCCTCTACAGCACCGACGACCTGGCGCCCTTCAGCTTCCAGCTGGACCGCTTCACCGGTACGTACGAGAAGAGCGGACCCCAGCGCGGCACCCCGCGCACCTTCGAGGCGGCCGTCACCTACTCCGAGGCCGGCGGCGCGGACAGGAAGGCGGTCATCAAGGTCAACGAACCGCTGAAGGTCGGCGGCTCGAAGGTCTACCTGATCTCCCACGGGTACGCGCCCGTCGTCACCGTCAAGGACGGCCGGGGCAAGGTCGTCTTCCACGGCGCCGTCCCGCTGCTGCCGTTCGACAACAACATCACCTCCACCGGAGCGATCAAGGTGATGGACGGCTACCGCGACAAGAACGGCAAGAAGGAGCAGCTGGGCTTCCAGGCCTTCTTCGTGCCGACCTTCGCGGGCGCCGGCAAGGGTGACATGTTCTCGCAGTTCCCCGCGCTCGACTTCCCGGTCATGGCGCTGACCGGCTACCACGGCGACCTGCGCGTGGACTCCGGACTGCCACAGAACGTGTACCAGCTGGACAAGTCCAAGATGACCCAGTTCACGGACAAGGACGGCAACAAGCTCGCGCAGCGCATGCTGCCCGGCGAGACCATGACGCTGCCCGGCGGCGCCGGCTCGATCACCTTCGAGAAGGAGATCAAGGAGTGGGCGAGCTTCCAGGTCTCCCAGCAGCCCGGGAACGGTCTCGCCCTCGCGGGCGCGATCGCCGCGATCGCCGGACTGTCCGGCTCGCTGTTCATCCAGCGGCGCCGGATCTGGGTCCGGGCGGTACGGGCGAAGGACGGCGTCACCGTCGTCGAGATGGCGGGCCTCGGCCGGAGCGAGTCCGCGAAGCTCCCCGAGGAGCTGGCCGGCCTCGCGGCCGCCCTCCACGCCCAGGCGCCGACCGCGCCCGATCCCGCAGAAGAACCCGCCGACGTACCAGCCGACGTACCTGCCGAAGGGGCCGAGACCAAGTGATGCTCGCCGCCGAGACCAACGAAAGCCTGGCGCAGATGAGCAACACGCTCATCTACTCCTCGATGGCCGTCTACACCCTGGCCTTCCTGGCCCACATCGCCGAGTGGGTGCTCGGCAGCCGCAGCAAGGTGGGCCGCACGGCCGCCGCGCTGACGTCGGCCACCGCCGCGGCCGCCGCTCCCGCCGTGACCGTGCGGGGCGCGGCCGGCTCCACCGCCGTCCTGGACAAGCCGAAGGTCGTCACCCGCTCCGCCTCCGGCGCCCGTGACGTGCCCGACGGCCCCGGCGCCGCCGGAGGCACGGTCAAGGGCGACCTGTACGGCCGGATCGCCGTCTCGCTCACCGTGCTGGCGTTCCTGGTCGAGGCCGCGGGCGTGGTCTCCCGCGCCCTCGCCGTGCAGCGCGCCCCCTGGGGCAACATGTACGAGTTCTCCACCACCTTCTCCACCGTGGCGGTCGGCGCGTACCTCGGCTTCCTCGTCGCGAAGAAGAACGTCCGCTGGCTCGGTCTGCCGCTGGTGACGACCGTCCTGCTCGACCTGGGTCTGGCCACCACGTGGCTCTACACCGACAGCGACCAGCTCGTCCCGGCGCTCGACTCCTACTGGCTGTGGATCCACGTCTCCACCGCGATCTTCTGCGGCGCCGTCTTCTACCTCGGCGCCGTCGCCACCCTGCTCTACCTCTTCCGCGACTCCTACGAGAACAAGCTCGCGACCGGCGGCAACCCGGGCCCCTTCGCCCGGTCCGTCATGGAGCGGCTGCCGTCGGCGGCCTCCCTGGACAAGTTCTCCTACCGGGTCAACGCGGCGATCTTCCCGCTGTGGACCTTCACGATCATCGCGGGCGCGATCTGGGCCGGCGACGCGTGGGGCCGCTACTGGGGCTGGGACGCCAAGGAGGTCTGGTCCTTCATCACCTGGGTCGGCTACGCCGCGTACCTCCACGCGCGGGCGACCGCGGGCTGGAAGGGCCGCAAGGCCGCGTACGTCGCGCTGATCGCGTTCGGCTGCTTCCTCTTCAACTATTACGGCGTCAACATCTTCGTGAGCAGCAAGCACTCCTACGCGGGCGTCTGAGCTGGCACCGTGACGGCCCCGGGGCCACGCTGAGGATATGAGCGAGATACCCCGGGGCAGGTGCGAGACCCACGAGGGCGACGCGCGGCTCCTGCGCTTCGTGGTGGAGCTGCCGCACCCGCCGGCGCGGGTGTGGGCGGCCGTCGCCACACCGGAGGGCCTGCGGCGGTGGTTCTGCGCGGCGGAGGTGCTGGAGCCGAGGCTGGGCGGCCGGGTCTCCCTGCGCCCGCTGACCGGGGACCCGGTGCTCGCGGGGCGGGTGACGGCGTGGGACCCGGAGTACGTGGCCGAGTACACGGTCGATCCGCCGCACGCCCGGATCCGGTTCCACCTGGAGCCGGGCGGGACGGGCGGCGGGTCGACCGTGCTGCGTCTCACCCTCGGGACCCGGGCGACGCCGGAGGCCGCGCTCGACCTGCTGGCCCGGTGGCACGACCACGTCGAGCGGCTGGCGGCGGCGCTCGACGGCACCCCGGCGGACTGGCCGGGGTGGACGCCGGAGCGCCGACTGCACCTGCGCGAGCTGTACGCGAGGGACGAGGCGCCCTGGCCCGTCTGGATCCCCTAGACAGAACACCGGAGGCTACCCCTTGCGGGGCGGCAGGCAGTCGCCCGTCGGCGGGCGGCCCTCGGGCCATGCGATCTGCACGAACCTCTGTGTGCCGTCCGGGGCCAGCTCCACGATCGGGACCGCCTTGTTGAAGGGGTTGCCGAAGTTGTCCAGGCAGATCCAGCCGCTCGCGCCGTCGACCCGGAGCGATCCCTTCACCTGCGGCCACTGGGTGACCACGTCCGCGAGCTCGGGGTACTGCCTGCCCTGCGGGGTCGCCTGCCGGATCGCGTGGACCGCCGTGGCCATCGCGTCGTACGACACGATCGCCTGGCCGTCGGCGAGCGGCACCGGCTTCGCGGAGACCTTGGCGATGTCGGCGAGGAACGTCTCGTACGCCACCGTCGAGCCGCCCGTCCCGGGCACCGGCCGGCCCGCCGCCGGCTTCCAGGCGTCGGGGTGGGCCAGCGCGGCGTAGCGCACGGTCAGCCTCGCCTTCAGCGCGGCCTTGTTCAGCCGGACATCGGCGCCCAGGTAGGAGCCCTCGTCGCCGGTCAGGACGGTGAAGGAGCGCTCCGCGCAGCCCCGGGAGCCCAGGGCGTTGATGAACTGCCGCAGCTGGGTGTGGCGGCCCGCGAAGAAGACCGTCTCCGCCCTCGTGTCGCAGATCAGATGGGTGATCTGGCGGAAGGTGTTGGCCGTCGTGCCCTCCTCCGTCGGGTCGGCGGGCGAGGTGAACAGCTGCGGCTCGTAGGGCGCGCCCTTGAGCGAGGCCGTGAACGCCGCCTTCAGGGTGTCCGTGTAGTGGTCGCCGGTCCGGGTGTCCTGGACGAGCAGCGCCTTCGCCGCATCCACCCGGCCGAAGTGGGCGAGCGCCTTCGCCTCGTCGCCGTTGGTGGGGGAGACCCTGGCCAGACCGGGGTAGCGGTTGTTGCCCGGCCCCGGCCCGTTGGCGATGTCGTCGGCGGTGATGGTGGTGCCCACGACGGCGATCCCGGCGGCGGTCAGGGCGGCCACCGCGAGGCGTACCTCGGTGGAGCTGGTGGCGACGCCGGAGACCGCTCGCAGCCGGTCGGGGGCGGCCGTCATCGTCTTGAGCCGCTCGACGGTGGCGCTCCAGTGCGCGTTGCCCTTGCCCGTGTTGGCCAGCACGAGCCGGATCTTCGGGGTCTCGCTGTTGGAGGCGTGGTTGGCGCGGTACTGCCGGGCGAACGCGCCCAGCACCTCGTGCCGGACCTTCACCCGCATCCCGGCGTCGGTGGAGGTGAGCGGCAGGAGCAGCGCGACCGTCGCGTACTCCCCCTCCTTCAGCATGGCGTTCTCCCGGCTGACCGCCTTCGCGACGTCCGTCAGGGACGGGACGCCGAAGTCGTATCCGGAGCCGTTGACACCGACGCACTCCGACGTGCCCGGGGGCCGTTCGACGCCCGGGGCGCAGGAACGGTCCTCCGGGGTCGTGGCACGGTTGACGGCGTACCCGATGAGGGTGCCGAGGACCGCCAGGGCCACCAGGGTCGTGAGGACCTTCTGGCGGGTCGTGTAGAAGACGCGGTAGCGCAGCCGGTTGGCCATGGTCCTCAGCCTCCGTTCTCCCCGCCCGGCGGGAGCGACAGCGCCCGCCAGGCCCGGATGTCTCGCGGCCAGTGGGTGGCCGCGTCCCACAGCGGTCTGTTGCCCGTCCGGTGGCGCCCGGAGAGCTGGCGCAGCTCGTGGGCCAGCTTGTCGGTCACCTCGTCGTCGGGCAGGGCGAGCGGGTCGGTCAGCAGCCAGGCGGCGTGCAGCAACCTCCGCACGCGCAGGTGGAGTTCGGTCCGGTCGTCGTCGAGCCCCGCGGGCAGTCGCTCGGTCGGCTCCTGGCCGAGCGCGATCGCGCGGCGCGGATCCGGCCCGGCGCTGTGCCGCTCGCGCGGGTACGGCGCCGAGGTGATGAACCGCAGACGGTCCAGCCAGCCCACGACGTCCGCCTCGGGGAAGGTGGAGCGCAGATGGGTCACGGCCTCCTCGGTGCGGCCCAGCGCCAGCTCCTGGTGCAGCCGGTACGGGCCGGGCTCGGGTCCGTAGTGCCGGTGCAGGGTCTCGTGGACCGCCCGCCACGCGGCGTACGCGGGATGGTCGGCGTCGTGGAAGCGCAGCCGGTGCAGCAGCAGCGCGCGCAGCAGCGGGTCGGCGACGAACCGTTCGCCGCTCTCCGGCCAGTCCTCGGCGCGCAACTGGTCCCGGACGCGCAGCGCCATGTCCCCGTCGAGGGACTCGCCGCGCAGCCGGGTCCGGGCGAGCAGCCGCGCCGACTCCTCGTCGTGGGCGGCGGCGAGGACCGCGAAGGGGCCGGGGGCGCGGCCCGGCAGCAGCTCGGCGAGGAGGGTGGGCGCGACCGGCACCGGAGGGGTGTCCTCGCGCAGCTCCACCGTGAGGTCGAGCAGGGCGCCCGGGGTGAGCCGGGGCTTCAGCCGGGCCGGCGCCTCGCCCGCCGCCCGGCCGAGCAGGACCACGCCGAGGGGGCGTCCCGCGGTGAGCCGGTGGACGCCCCGGGCCAGGTCGGCGGGGGTCCGGCCGGCGGGGTCGAAGTGGTCGAAGGCGCTCTGCGTCTGGGCGGCGCTCAGCGGGGTCAGTTCGACGGCGAGGACGCCCGAGGTGACGTCCGTACCGCGCGGGCAGGGCGCCCGGTGGGCGGTCTCGGGGAGCCGGACGCGGGTCGCGTGCCGGACGCCCTCGTGGTCGCGGACGCGGGAGGCCGCGATGACCACGACGCGGTCCCGCCGGCCGTCCGCGCGGGCCCGCAGGAGGGGTTCGACCAGGCGGCGGCCGAGCGGCTCGTGGGCGTTGTCGAGGAGGACGACGGGCCGGCCCCGGCGGGTGCCGAGCCGGGTGAGCCCGGTGTAGGCCCGGCACAGGTCCTCGACCAGGGCCCCGACGAGGAAGTCCTCGGCCTCGCGGCGGCGCCGGCCGCCCTGCTCGAAGTCGACGGCCAGCTGCTGGAGCCCGGCCTTGCCCCGGCCGCCGGCGTTGCGGTAACTCCCGTACCAGCTCTCCGACTTCTGCTGGAAGCGGCCGAACACCTCCTCCAGGACGGTCTCGACGGTCGCCTCGGCGAGGAGTCCGGCCATCGGCGCGGTGGCCTCGGCGAAGTCGGCGGCCAGCTTGGCGAGCACCTTGCTCACCCAGGTCGTCGCGGCGCCCTTGGCCGCGTCGACGGTGGCCAGGACCGGACCCAGCCGCTGCAGGTCCCGCCGGGCCCGCTCGTCGTCCTCCTGGGACCAGCTGATGGAGGCGACGGCGACCAGCCCGAGCGAGAGGCGCGGGAACTGCACGGGCTTGGCGGCGTGCACCCTCGGCGCCAGCTGGACGGCGAGCTCGGCGAGGGCCCCGGTGAGCGGGTTCCAGCCGGGGCCGTGGTCGGCGGGGCGGTCGATGTGCCCGCAGTCGATCAGGGCGAGCGGGGTCGCCCCCCTGTAGGCGTTGCGCACCTGCTTGAGCAGGGCGGTCTTGCCCATGCCGCGGCCGCCGGTGAAGACGGTGACCGGAGGGTCGTCGCCGTGCTCGTACGCCACCCGCTCGAAGGTCTCCGGCGTCAGTCCGATCAACCGGGCCGCGAGCCCGGTCGGGTGAAGGACCGCTTCCCTGCCGTACAGATTTCTGTCCACCGCGCCCCCGCATCCCCACCGGGCGTGCCCCGTCACATCCCAAGTCCAGGGTATCGACAGGCTGTTGGCAAGGCGTCAGGCTTTTCGACACTGCTGTGCGGGTGTTGTCGTCCTGTGGCGAAGGTGTCGCACCGTGCCCCGTGGCCGGGGCCGTGCCCCGTGTCAGACGCCGGCGGGCTCCTGCTCGTAGGGGAACAGGGCGAGCGGGGTCTCGCCCCGGAAGAACGTGCGGGCGCGGAGCAGGGCGCCCTCGTCGCTCCGCACCTGTCCCGGCCGGGAGCCGTTCCCGGTCAGCACCCCGCCGAACCGCATCCGCATGTACGCCGCCGTGTGGTGCAGCGCGCCCACCATCGGGTCCGCGACCACCTCCTCGCGCTGCGCCATGACCGTGACCCCCCACAGGGTCCGGCCCGCCATCCGCGCCTTGAAGTCCGAGCCAGGCGCGGTCAGCCACCCCGACCAGTAGTCCAGGTAGCGCTTGGTGTGCGCGGAGACGGTGTACCAGTACAGCGGCGAGGCGATCACGATGTCGGTGGCCTCCACGGTGGCCCGGCGCAGCGCCTCCTCGTTCTCCCCGGCCGTCCAGTCGTCGCTCTCGTGGCGGCCGTCCTGGAAGTCGGGCAGCGGCAGCCGGGCCAGGTCCACCCAGTGCCGGGGCACGCCTTCGGGCAGTGCGGCGGCGGCGGCGCGGGCGAGGATCTCGGTGTTGCCACCGGGGCGGGCGCTGCCGAGGACGAAGAGGAACGAGCGGCCGTCGGCCGTCGGGTCGGTGGCGGGGGCAGGGGGCGTCGTGTCGGTGGTCATGTCCGCTCCGGTCTCGGCCCCCGGCTCGCCCGGCCGCCGTGCTGTCGGGCGCCGGCCGCCGCCGGGGGGTGGGTGCCACGCTTCCAACCTCCCGGCGCGCGGGGGTATTCCGTCGGCTCCGGCCGACCGCCGGGAGCCTCCGGCGGACCCGGCGACGGCCCCGGCGGCAGGACGCCCCGCCGGCCCGTGGGCCGGCCGGCCCCGGTCCCCGGCGTCGTGGCCACGAGGACCGACACCGGCGGGCCCTCGGACTCACCCGCGCGAGGGCGCCCTGATCCGACCCGTCACGCGCCACCGGGCGTACGCCCGCCCGGCGGCGGCGCGGGCGGGGGAGAGGGCGGTGGCCGCCTCCTCGAAGGCGGCCGGGAGCCGGAGCTCCGCGTCAGGGCTTCTCCCCGTCGTCGCCCTGCTCGCGCTTGCGCAGCTCCTCCTCGCGGCGGCGCAGGTCCGCCTCCCAGTCCTTGAGGACGGCCTCGTCCTTCTCGTTCTCCTCGCGCAGGGAGGCCAGGAAGTCGGGGTTGTCGTCGGGGGCCACCCACTCCTGGCGGTGGTTGCGGTGCCACTCCGAGGGCGTGCGGCCTCCGGCGGGAGCACGGCGCATCTTGCCCGCGGCGAACCAGACGATCGGTCCGACGATCCAGAAGAGGAGGATGATGATGACCCAGACGACCTTCGGCAGGTGCTTGGCCTCGTCCTCGGGGGTGTTGAGGCAGTCGATGAAGGCATAGATCGTCAGCGCCAGCGGCAGGATGTACATCAGCGCCCTGAGCATGTGGGACGGCCCCCTGGAAGCAATGGCGGAGCCCGTTTCGACGGCCCCGGTGACGAGCCCAGCCTAGCCGGTGGCGGATACTGACCCCTATGGCTTACGACGATCTCCGCTCGCTGCTCAGGGCTCTGGAACGCGAAGGCGACCTCAAGCGCATCAAGGCCGAAGTCGACCCGTACCTCGAGGTCGGGGAGATCGTCGACCGGGTGAACAAGGCGGGAGGCCCGGCGCTCCTCTTCGAGAACGTCAAGGGCTCCGCCATGCCGCTGGCGATGAACGTCTTCGGGACGGACCGCAGGCTCCTCAAGGCACTCGGCCTGAAGTCGTACGGCGAGATCAGCGAGAAGATCGGCGGCCTGCTCAAGCCGGAGCTGCCGCACGGCTTCGTCGGGGTCCGGGAGGCCTTCGGCAAGCTCGGCTCGATGGTCCACGTGCCGCCGAAGAAGGTGAAGTCCGAGAACGCCCCGGTGCAGGAGGTCGTCCTCACCGGCGACGACGTCGACCTGGACGCGCTGCCGGCCCTCTTCACCTGGCCGAAGGACGGCGGGTCGTTCTTCAACCTCGGCCTGACGCACACCAAGCACCCGGAGACCGGCGTGCGCAACCTCGGGCTCTACCGTCTCCAGCGCCACGACAAGCGCACCATCGGCATGCACTGGCAGATCCACAAGGACAGCCGCAACCACTACGCGGTGGCGGCGGAGCGCGGAGAGCGGCTGCCGGTCGCGATCGCCTTCGGCTGCCCGCCGGCCGTGACGTACGCCTCGACGGCGCCGCTGCCCGGCGACATCGACGAGTACCTCTTCGCCGGCTTCGTGCAGGGCAAGCGGATCGAGATGGTCGACTGCAAGACGGTGCCGCTGCAGGTCCCGGCGAACGCCGAGGTCGTGATCGAGGGCTGGCTGGAGCCGGGCGAGATGCTGCCGGAGGGACCCTTCGGCGACCACACCGGCTTCTACACGCCGCAGGAGCCGTTCCCGGCCCTGCGGATCGACTGCGTGACCATGCGCAGGCGCCCGCTGCTCCAGTCGATCGTGGTGGGCCGGCCGCCGACGGAGGACGGGCCGCTGGGCCGGGCGACGGAGCGCTTCTTCCTCCCCCTGCTCAAGATCATCGTCCCGGACATCGTGGACTACCACCTGCCCGAGTCGGGCGGCTTCCACAACTGCGCGATCGTCTCGATCGACAAGAAGTACCCGAAGCACGCGCAGAAGGTGATGCACGCCATCTGGGGCGCGCACATGATGTCGCTGACCAAGCTGATCGTCGTCGTGGACAAGGACTGCGACGTCCACGACCTGCACGAGGTGTCCTGGCGGGCCCTCGGGAACACCGACTACGCCCGTGACCTGACGGTCGTCGAAGGCCCGGTGGACCATCTGGACCACGCCTCCTACCAGCAGTTCTGGGGTGGCAAGGCCGGCATCGACGCGACCCGCAAGCTCCCCGAGGAGGGCTACACCCGCGACGGCGGCTGGCCCGACATGGTGGAGTCGGACCCGGCGACGGCCGCCCTCGTGGACCGCCGGTGGAAGGAGTACGGCCTGTGACCGGCACCGCCGCCGCCGTCCCCGCGCCCGGACGCACCAAGGCGTTCCTCCGCCTGGTGATGATCGAGCACTCCGTCTTCGCGCTGCCGTTCGCCTACATCGCCTCGCTCACGGCGATGTTCCGGCTGGACCGGAGCGTCCACTGGCTCACGCTGCTCCTCGTCACCGTCTGCATGGTGGGGCTGCGGACCTTCGCGATGGCCTGCAACCGGATCATCGACCGGGAGATCGACGCCCGGAACCCCCGCACGGCGGGCCGCGAGCTGGTCACGGGCGCCGTGTCCGTGCGGTCGGCGTGGACCGGGGCCGGGGTCGCGGTCGTCGTCTTCCTCGGTGCGGCGGCGCTGCTGAACCCGCTGTGCCTGGCCCTCGCGCCCCTCGCGGTGGTGCCGATGGTGATCTATCCGTACGGGAAGCGGTTCACGAACTTCCCGCACGCGATCCTGGGCCTCGCGCAGGCCATCGGGCCGATCGGGGCCTGGATCGCGGTGACCGGCGAGTGGTCCTGGGACGCGGTGATCCTCGGGCTCGCCGTCGGCGTCTGGATCGGCGGGTTCGACCTGATCTTCGCCTGCCAGGACGTCCAGGCCGACCGCGCCCACGGCGTGAAGTCGGTCCCCGCCCGCTTCGGCATCCCGGCGGCGCTGTGGGGCGCGCGGGCCTCCGCCGCCGTGACGACGGGGCTGCTGGTCTGGTACGCCCTGGCTACCGGCGCGGGCCTCTTCTTCTGGGTGGGCCTGGCGATCGTGGTGGCGGCGTTCTGCTACGAGCACACGATCGTGAAGCCGCACGACCTGTCCCGCCTGAACCGGGCGTTCTTCACCACGAACGGTTTCATCGGGATCTCGCTGTTCGTGTGCGCGCTGCTCGACCTGATGGTGCGCGGCCTGACGGTGTAGCGCCCGGGGCTTGGGGGCTCAGGGAGTGAGCGCCGGGCTCCGGTGGGCCGGCCGGAAGAGGAAGGCCGCGCCCACGCCGGTCACCAGGCCGACGAGGTGGGCCTGCCAGCTGACGGCGCCGTCGCTGGGCAGGGCGCCGAGGAGCATGGTGCCGCCCCAGATCGCGGCGATGGTGACGCCCACGGCGATGCCCAGGATCCTGCGCTCCACGAAGCCGCGGACCACCAGATAGCCGAAGAGGCCGAAGACGAGGCCCGAGGCGCCCGCCGTGATGGAGTCCGTCGGGGAGAGCAGCCAGACGCCCAGGCCGTCGGCGACGATGATCAGGGCGCAGACGGCGAGGAAGCGGCGGATGCCGCCGAGGGCGGCGAAGAAGCCGAAGACCAGCAGCGGCACGCTGTTGGAGGCGACGTGGTCGAAGCCGAAGTGCAGGAACGGGGCGGTGATGATCCCGCCCAGCCCGTCCGGGTCGCGCGCGACGATGCCGTACGCGTCGAGGGCGTGGCCGGCGGCGTGGTCGACGGCTTCGAGCAGCCACAGGGCGCCCACCCAGACGAGCATCATCTTGGCGGCGGCCTTGCCCCGGTCGGCGCCGGTCCAGCCACGGGTGTGCGGGTCGGTCATCGCAGCCCCCCTGCGGTCGTGCGCTTCCCCCGGGAAACGTCCGGGACACCTTACTCAGTTCCGTCAGGAGCGGGCCGGATAGGCTCGTGGGTGTGGAGCCGGTAGAGGAACAGCAGCGTCGTCCCTGGGTGGTGGGGGTGTCCGGGGCGTCGGGGACCCCGTACGCCGCCGCCGTGCTGCGAGGACTGCTCGCAGCGGGAGAGAGCGTCGACCTGGTCGTGTCGCGGGCGTCGCGGCTGACGCTGCTCGACGAGACAGGGATCGCCTTCCGGGACGCTCACTGGCGCGAGGACCTGGCGACCTGGCTGGCCAGGGGAGCCGACGGCAAGCCGGACACCTTCGCCGAGGACGTGCGCGACCTGGGCGACGTGCGGTACTGGGCGGCCGGGGACCTGGCCGCCGGCCCCTCCTCGGGGTCGTACCCGGCGAAGGGCATGCTGATCGTGCCGGCGTCGACCGCCTCCGTGGCGGGCGTGGCGCTCGGCCTGTCCAAGGACCTGTTGCAGCGGGTGGCGAGCGTGACGCTCAAGGAACGCCGGCCGCTGGTGGTCGCCGTGCGGGAGACCCCGCTGAGCGGGCAGACGCTCAAGGCCCTGGTCGCGCTGGACGAGGCGGGCGCCGTGGTGCTGCCCGCGTCCCCGGCGTTCTACGCGGGGGCGACGCACATCCAGGACCTGGTGGACTTCGTCGCCGGGCGCGCCCTCGACGCGGTCGGCGTACCGCACCACCTGTACCGCCGCTGGGACGGCGAGCTCGGAGGGGCCTCCCGGCCCGACTAGGGCGCCGGGGCGCCGCGGACCCCGCCGCGCTCCTCCGCGCTTCCTCCGACCTCTCCGTCACTCTTCCTCATCATGAAAGATCACAGGGTGACCCATCCTGTGTACCTTAGATTTCATACCTAAATTCGCGGTATCGCTGGACAATGGAAGGCTTCATACTCATGGACGCCGTGGACAGGCAGCTCATCCAGGCTCTGCGCGAGAACGGCAGGGCTTCGTACGCCGAACTCGGCCGGCTCGTCGGGCTCTCCGGCCCCTCCGTCACCGACCGCATCAACCGCCTGGAGGCGGCCGGCGTCATCACCGGCTACCGCGCCACCGTCGACGCCGCCTCGCTCGGTCTCGGCGTCACCGCCCTCATCGGCATCTCCCTCTCCGACGCGGCCGACCACGAGGACGTGGCGCGCCGGCTGAAGGACCTCGCCGAGATCGAGGACTGCTGGTTCATCGCGGGCGACGACTCCTTCATGCTCAAGGTGCGCGCCAACGACGTCGACGGCCTGGAGAAGACGATCCGCCGCCTCTCCGGCACCAAGGGCGTCTCCCGCACCCGCACCACGATCGTGCTCTCCACCAAGTGGGAGAACCGGGTCGGGGACCTGCCCGAGGAGGACTGACGCGGAGCGTCCATGGGGGTCCCCTCGCCCGAAGAGCGGGGGAGTACGGTGGTGGAGCCTGTTTTACGTCGGATACATGGGAGGCGGCCGTACATGGACGCTGGGCTCAAGCGCGAGCTGGAGGAGAAGGTCCGCGCCGGTGAGCGGCTGAGCCGTGAGGACGGTATCGCCCTCTACGACTCCGACGACCTGGCCTGGCTCGGCGGCCTGGCCCACGAGGTCCGGACCCGTAAGAACGGTGACGTCGTCCACTTCAAC
This sequence comes from Streptomyces sp. NPDC053755, assembly GCF_040677675.1. Taxonomy (NCBI): domain Bacteria; kingdom Bacillati; phylum Actinomycetota; class Actinomycetes; order Kitasatosporales; family Streptomycetaceae; genus Streptomyces; species Streptomyces sp. NPDC053755. The sequence continues at coordinate 58,600 of NZ_JBFASK010000017.1, forward strand.
GTCAACCGGCACCTCAACATGACGAACGTGTGCACCGCGTCCTGCGCGTACTGCTCGTTCCAGCGCAAGCCGGGCGAGAAGGACGCGTACACGATGCGCATCGAGGAGGCCGTCCGCCTCGCCAAGGCGATGGAGGGCGAGAACCTCACCGAGCTGCACATCGTCAACGGGCTCCACCCCAACCTTCCCTGGCGCTACTACCCGCGCTCGCTCTCCGAGCTGAAGAAGGCACTGCCGAACGTCTCGCTGAAGGCGTTCACGGCCACCGAGATCCACCACTTCGAGACGATCTCGGGCATGTCCGCCTCCGACATCCTCGACGAGCTGATCGAGGCCGGCCTGGAGTCCCTGACCGGCGGTGGCGCGGAGATCTTCGACTGGGAGGTCCGGCAGCACATCGTGGACCACCGCACGCACTGGGAGGACTGGTCCCGGATCCACCGGCTCGCGCACGAGAAGGGGCTCAAGACCCCCTCGACGATGCTGTACGGGCACATCGAGGAGCCCCGGCACCGCGTCGACCACGTACTGCGGCTGCGTGAGCTCCAGGACGAGACCGGCGGCTTCCAGGTCTTCATCCCGCTCCGCTACCAGCACGACTTCGTGGACATGCGGGACGGCAAGGTCCGCAACAAGCTCCAGGCGCGCACGACGATGGCCACCGGCGCCGAGGCCCTGAAGACCTTCGCGGTCTCCCGGCTCCTCTTCGACAACGTGCCCCACGTCAAGGTCTTCTGGGTCATGCACGGCGTCCAGACCGCCCAGCTCGCCCTCCAGCACGGCGCGGACGACATGGACGGCTCGGTCGTCGAGTACAAGATCACGCACGACGCCGACAACTACGGCACGCCGAACAAGCTCACCCGCGACGATCTGCTCGAACTGATCCGGGACGCCGGCTTCCGTCCGGTGGAGCGGAACACGCGATACGAGATCATCCGCGAGTACCCCGGCCCCGACGCCGGGCTCCGGGAGTCGCCGCAGCCGATGCGGGTCTGACCTCCCGCCGCTTCCCCGTCGGACGGCCGTGGCGCGCGAGGCGCGCGCCACGGCCGTCCGGCGTGCGGACACCTCTTGAGGCCCGGTGGGGTAATGGCTAGCCTTCGCTTATGCCCCTTACCTTTGAGCTGGACCCCCCGGTCACCCCGGCGCTGCGGGACGGCATCCTGCGCCTGTGGGCGGACGTCTCCAACGCGGGCGGCGCCGTCGGCTTCGTGCCCCCGGTGACGGTCGAGGAGGTGCGGCCCGAACTGGTCAAGCACCTGGCCGCCATGGCCGAGGGGCGGATGCGCCTGGTCCTCGGCCGCGAGGAGGATGGGACCGTGGCGGCCACCGCCTTCGTCGCGCACAACACCCACCGGCTCATGCGGCACTGGGTGTGGCTCTACACGGTCATGGTCCACCCCTCCCATCAGGGCAAGGGCTACGGCCGCGACCTCATGGCCGCCGCCGAGCGCGAGGTCCGCGGCCTCGGCGGGATCGACGCGATCCGGCTCACCTGCCGGGGCGGCACGGGCGTCGACCGCTTCTACGCCTCCTGCGGGTACAAGGAGGTCGGACGGGTGCCCGGCGCGATCCGCGTGGCCGAGGGGGACGACCGTGACGACATCGTCATGCTCCTCCCGCTGACTTGATCCGTTTCGTCCCATGCTTCACTGGAAGCACCCAGTGAAGCTGAGAAAGGGGCCGACGTGGCCGAGAACGGAACGGGTGCCGCCACCCTCCGGTACACCCTCCTGCGCATCGGCATCTTCGCCGGCTGCTTCCTCGCGCTGTGGGGCCTGGTCTACCTCCGCGTCCTGCCCCGCGGCCTCGGCGACTCCAACCTGCTCTGGGTCCTCGCCCTCGCCATGCTGATCTCCGCGCCGCTCAGCTTCGTGCTGCTGCGCCGCCAGCGGGACGAGATGTCGGCGAGGATCGCGGACAAGGTCGACCACGCGAAGGGCCGCCTGGAGGCGAACCGGTCCCGGGAAGACGCCTCGTAAAAGCCGCGTAAGGTATTTCACAGCTACAGACCCGCACACCCCGGACGGGAGCTTCCAAGGCTCCTGACCGGGGTGTTCTGTGTTTCCCAGGCATCGCGGGGGTGGCGGCCCCTCAAAGAAGGGCTTTGAGGTTCTCAAAGTTCAAGTGTTAACGTGTTCGGCATGAAGACAGCAGTGCGACTCCTCGATGCCGTGAGCACTCCGCTCGTGGCGCGCCTGCATGTCGATCTGTGCCGCTGTATGTCCGCGGTCTGTTGCCGCGAGCTCTGACCCCGGCATCATGCAGCGGTACCGCCTGAGCGCGTGTGTACCGCACCCCCGTCCCCGTATTACCCCGATACGCACCTGTGGAGTGTGTCTGTGTCCGCGTCCGCGTCCGCGCCCGTGACGAAGTCCCCGTCCCGCATACCCAAGATCCCCTTCTGGGCCCAGATCGTCGCCGGTCTCGTCCTCGGCGTCCTGCTCGGCTGGCTCGCCCGCAGCCAGGACATCGGCTGGCTCAAGGAGACCCTCGGCCAGGTCGGCGACATCTTCGTCCAGCTGCTGAAGCTGGCCGTCGCCCCGCTCGTCTTCTTCGCGATCCTGGTGTCGATCACCAACCTGCGCAAGGTCAACAACGCGGCCCGGCTGGCCGCCCAGACCCTCGTCTGGTTCATGATCACCTCACTGATCGCGGTCGCCATCGGCCTCGCGATCGGCCTGCTCACCAACCCCGGCGCCGGCACCGGCCTCACCCCGCAGGACGGCAAGCTGCCGAAGCGCGAGGGCACCTGGATCGACTTCCTGACCGGGATCATCCCGACCGACGTGATCACGCCGTTCACCGAGCTGAACGTCCTTCAGATCGTCTTCATGGCCGCCGTCGCCGGTGTCGCCGCGCTGAAGCTCGGCGACAAGGCCCAGCCGATCCTGACCCTCTCCGAGTCCGTCCTGGAGCTGCTGCAGAAGGCCCTCTGGTGGGTCATCCGCCTCGCCCCGATCGGCACCGTCGGCCTCATCGGCTTCGCCATCGCCGACTACGGCTGGGAGCTGATCGGCAAGTACGCGACCTTCACCGCCGACGTCTACATCGGCTGCGCGCTCGTCCTCTTCGGCGTCTACCCGCTGCTGCTCGCGACGGTCGCCAAGGTCAACCCGCTCCAGTTCTTCAAGGGTGCCTGGCCGGCCATCCAGCTGGCCTTCGTCTCCCGCTCCTCGGTCGGCACCATGCCGGTCACCCAGAAGGTCACCGAGCGCCTCGGCGTTCCGAAGGAGTACGCCTCCTTCGCCGTCCCGTTCGGCGCCACCACCAAGATGGACGGCTGCGCCGCGATCTACCCGGCGCTCGCCGCGATCTTCATCGCGCAGATCTTCGACGTCCAGCTGGGCATCCAGGACTACCTGCTGATCGCCTTCGTCTCGGTCGTCGGCTCCGCGGCCACCGCGGGCCTCACCGGCGCGACGGTCATGCTGACGCTCACCCTCTCCACGCTGGGCCTCCCGCTGGAGGGCGTCGGCCTGCTGATGGCGATCGACCCGATCCTGGACATGATGAGGACGGCAACGAACGTCGCAGGCCAGGCCCTGGTCCCGGTCGTCGTCGCCGCCCGCGAGAAGATCCTGGACCTCGACAAGTACGACTCCGCGTCCCCGTCGCCGGTCGACGAGCGCGAGAGCACCCGCGAGCCGGTGGCCATCGCCGCGTAACGCTCACGCGAACCGCCCTCGTGATGCCCGTGCCCCTCATGGGGGTGCGGGCATCACGGCGTTCCAGGATCCGCGTCACCCGCGGCGCCCGCCGTCGGGCCGCCGGTGCGGGGGCCGACCGGCCGGTGCGGCACGTAGGCTCTACCCCGCAATCAGCAAGCGGGGGTGGAAGGATGTCCGACGTGGGTGCCTCGAAGGCGAAGCGTCTGCCGCGGGCCGTGCGGGAGCGGCAGATGATGGACGCCGCCGTGCAGACCTTCGGGCAGCGCGGGTACCAGGCCGCGTCCATGGACGACATCGCCGAGCTCGCCGGTGTCTCCAAGCCGCTCGTCTACCTCTACCTGAACTCCAAGGAAGACCTTTTCACCGCCTGTATCCGGCGCGAGGCCAAGGCGTTGCTCGATGCCGTGGCGGCCGCCATCGATCCCGGCCTCTCGGCCGAGGAGCAGCTGTGGGCGGGGCTGCTCGCCTTCTTCACGCACACGGCGGAGCATCCGGACGGCTGGGCGGTGCTGAGCCGTCAGGCGCACATCCAGGGGGAGCCGTTCGCCGGGGAGGCGGCGCGGATGCGGGCCGAGATCGTGGCGTACGTGGGGACGGTGATCGGTGCCGCGGCGAAGGAGACCCACCGCGAGACCCACCGCGATCCGGAGCTGGCCGAGCGGGACGTGGCCGGGCTCGCGCAGGCCCTGGCCGGGGCGGCGGAGTCGCTGGCGGGGTGGGCCAACGGGACGCCCGGGATGACGGCCCGCGAGGCGGCGGCGACGCTGATGAACTTCTCGTGGGCCGGTCTCGGCAACCTCATGAAGAACGAGCGCTGGTCGCCGCGTTGAGTCCGGCGAAGCCGGTCAGGTGCGTCCGCCCTCCCCGGTGCAGCCGGAAGTGGCCCTGGCCGTCGGTCGCGTAGGTGACCGTGCCGGGCAGCAGGACCGGGGCCTTGAAATCCGCCCGCGCCGAGGGGCGTCCGCCGTCCGGATCGAGCTCCGCCAGGCAGCGGGCGAAGGTCCACATGCCGTGGGCGACGGTCCGGGGGAAGCCGAAGGCGCGCGCGGTGAGCGGGTGGAGGTGGATCGGGTTCCGGTCCCCGGACACCCCGGCGTAACGGCGGCCGAGGTCGGACGCCAGGTGCCACTCGGCGGTCGGGCCGGGTCCGGCCGCCTCCGCCGGCGTGGCGGCGGTGGGCGTACGGGGCGCGGGGGTGTCCCCGGGGCGGTCGTGGGCGTCCCGCGTACGGGCCGTCGCTGTGGCTTCGGTCCTGTCGTGGCCCTCCGGCGCGGGCCCTGCCCCGGTGTCGGGGGACGGGTCGTGGCCCTCCGGCGCGGGCCCTGCCCCGGTGTCCGACGGCCTGTCGTGGCGGGCGAGGTAGCCGCTGCGGGACTCCCACACCAGCTGTCCCGCCAGACGGGCCTCCGTCACCATCGTGACCTCGGTGCCCCGGCGGTGCGGGGACAGCCCTTCGGCGTGGACGGTGATCTCGGGGCGGTCGGCCGCGGACCAGTCGGCGTGCCGGGTGACCGTGATCCATGTGTGGACGAGCCCGAGCAGCGGCAGCGGGAAGTCCCGGGCCGTCATCAGCCGCATCGCCGAGGGGAAGCCGAGGACGTGCGGGTACGTCAGCGGCGGTGGCGCGCCCCCGTCGTACCGGAACCCGCAGATCCGGGCGTAGCGCGCCAGGTGGTCCGGGTCGATCGGCAGGGGGGCGCGGACGATCCGGGTCCCGGATGTCCGGGCGTCGGATCGGACCTTCGCGAAGGGGGAGCGGATCACCGCCCCGGCCAGCGACAGGAGGCCGGACGGCTGCCGTGAGCGTCCCGTCATGTCCCGTACTCCCCTTCTGGAGCCGTGATTTACCGTGCAGTAAAGTTACTGGAGAGTCAGCAGCGGGTCGAGAGGCGGCGCCACCCGCGCCCGTCCGGGGACCGACGCCGCCGGCGCGCCGTACGGCGCGGGAGACCCCCGTGCCCGGGTGGCGGACCGTACCGCCGTTGACCGGCACCTTCCTTCGAGCCCGGCGAAGACGTACCGACGCACGACCTCAGTTCATCTCGACGACCGAGACCGAGGAGCCGCTCCGTGCCCGTCGCCACTTCTTCACCGACCCCGCCCGTCGAGCCCCGCAAGACGGTCGTCGACGGCCGGGTGCGGGAGGTCTCCCTGCCTCCCCTCGCCCCCCGGGTCCCGCGCGGCTCGCTCGCCGACATTCCCTACGACAACGCCCGCCAGGACCCGGGCGCCGTCGTCTTCAGCCGCAGGCAGGAGGACGGGGACCGCCCGGGCGCCACCGCGTGGGCCGATGTCACCGCTTCCGCCTTCGCCGCCCAGGTCCACTCCGTGGCCAAGGGGCTGGTCGCCGCCGGTCTCCGCCCCGGCGACCGGCTCGCCCTGATGGCGCGCACCACCTACGAATGGACCCTGCTCGACTTCGCCGCCTGGGCCGCCGGTCTGATCACCGTCCCGGTCTACCCCACGTCCTCCGCCTTCCAGGCCCGCTGGATCCTCCAGGACTCCGGCGCCGCCGCCTGTGTCGTCGAGGACATGGCCCAGGCCCGGATGATCTCCGGCGAGCGCCGCGGGCTGCCCGGCCTGGCCCACCTCTGGGTCGTCGGCGGCGGCGCCGTCGACCGGCTGCGCCGCGCCGGGGCCCACGTCCCCGACGAGGCCGTGACCGCCCGCCGCGGACTGCTCACCCCCGAGACGATCGCCACCCTCGTCTACACCTCGGGCACCACCGGCCGCCCCAAGGGCTGCGCGCTCACCCACGCCAACTTCTTCGCCGAGGTCGACAACGCCGTCGAACTCCTGCACCCCGTCTTCCGTTCGGCCGCCGGCGACGAGCCCGCCTCCACCCTGCTCTTCCTGCCCCTGAGCCATGTCTTCGGACGGATGGTCGCGGTCGGGTGCGTGCGGGCGCGGGTGCGGCTCGGGCACGCGCCGTCCGTCGAGGGCGACGACCTGCTGCGCGACCTGGCCGGCTTCCGGCCCACGTTCCTGCCGGCCGTCCCGTACGTCCTGGAGAAGGTGTACGACTCCGCCCGCGCCACCGCCGAACGCGCCGGGCGGGCCTCGTCGTTCGACCGCGCGGCGCGGGTCGCCCGGAAGTACGGGCACGACGGGGAGCGGGACGGGAAGGAGCGCTCCCTCGGACTGCGGGCGGCCCGCGCGCTCTACGACCCGCTGGTCTACCGCCGGATCAGGGCAGCGCTCGGCGGCCGGGTGCGGTACGTCATCTGCGGCGGATCACCGCTCGGCGCGCGGCTCTCGGAGTTCTTCACCGGGGCGGGGGTGGCGGTCTTTCAGGGGTACGGCCTCACCGAGACGACGGCCGCCTCGACGGTCACCCCTCCGCTCAGGCCGCGCACCGGCACGGTCGGCTGGCCGCTGCCCGGCACGGCGGTGCGGATCGCCGACGACGGCGAGGTCTGGCTCAGGGGCGGCCACGTGTTCGCCGGCTACTGGGACTCCCAGCGAGGGGTGGCCCTGCCCTGGACCGACGACGGCTGGTTCCCCACGGGGGACCTGGGCTCGCTGGACGCGGACGGCTATCTGCGGATCACCGGCCGCAGGAAGGACGTCCTCATCACCTCGGCCGGCAAGAACGTCGCGCCGGGCCCTCTGGAGGACTGGCTCCGCGCCCACCCGCTGGTCAGCCAGTGCGTGGTGGTCGGCGAGGGACGGCCGTACATCACGGCCCTGATCACCCTGGACCACGACGGGGCGACCCACTGGCGGCGGATGCGGAGGAAGGACCATCTCGCGCTGTGGGAACTCACCCGGGACGAGGAACTCCTCGCCGTCCTCCAGCGGGCGGTGGACGAGGCGAACCGGCTGGTGTCCCGGGCGGAGTCGATCCGCGCCTTCCGGGTCCTGACGGCCGAGTTCTCCGAGGCGGCCGGACACCTGACACCGTCGCTGAAGCTGCGGCGGGGCGCGGTGCTGCGCGACTTCGCGCGCGAGATCGACGCGATGTACGAGGGGGGCGGGGGAGACGACGGGGACGACGCCCCCGGGTGAGCGCGCGGCGCCGCACCGACGGGGCGGGCGTCGGCACTCCTCACACCGGGCGCCGGACACGCGAGGCGCCGAGCACGCCAGGCGCCGGGACTTCCTCACACCGGGCGCCGGTGTTCCCTCCCCACCGCGCGCCGGTGCTCCCTCACACCATCAGCGTCACGGGGTGGATCTCGTCCGCCGCGTGGCCCGTGCGTTCGTGGATGCGCTGGACCGCCTCGGCCGACGGGCCCGAGGACAGGCAGTACACCGTGCCGGACTCCGGGTCCGCCCACGCCTTCTGGAAGTGGACGCCCTCGTCCTTCTCGATGGCGAGGTCGGCCTCGTGGGCCTCCTTGAGCTGATCAGCCGTGATTCCCGTCATGCCGCGGTGAACATCCATGTACATTCCCATGGTTCTCACACCTCCACCTCCATGGTGCGCCCCCTCCGGGGTCACGGCCAGAGCAGTTCCCGCGACCAGCCCGCGGGCTCCCGGCGGTAGCGCAGCCGGATGTGACGGCGCTGTTCGTCGCCCTGGAAGAACTCGATCCCGGCCGGTTCCAGGACGTACAGCGTCCAGGTCTTCGCCTCGGCCTCCGGCTCGGCGTGCGCCCGCTGCCAGGCGGCCGCATTCGCCTCGGCCAGCGTCTCCAGGGAGGGCAGGACCTCGCTCTGCCGCCCGACCAGTGCGGAGGCGAGGGCTCCGGTGGTACGGGCGTGGAGGTCGGCATACGCCTCCTCGGGCGTCCCCGTCGTCACCCTGCCGCGCAGGCGCACCTGGCGGCCCAGCTTCGGCCAGTAGAAGACCAGCGCGGCCTCGGGGCGGGCGGCGAGCTGGCGGCCCTTGGCACTGGTGGCGTGCGACGCGAAGTGCCAGCCGCGCTCGTCGGCGCCGTGCAGCATGACGATCCGGGCGTCGGGCCGGCCCTCCTCGTCGACGGTGGCCAGGGACATCGTCTGCGGCTCGACGGCCCCGGCGTCGACGGCCTGGACGAACCAGTCGTGGAAGAGTTCCAGGGGCCCGGCGGGGGCGCCGTCCGGGTCGAAGGCGGGCAGCTCGGTGTCCCAGACCCGCGACGACCGCAGGGCCTCCTGAAAGCGCGAAGTGTCCATGGCGCCATCATGAGGCCCTGCGGGATCCGGCGGGTGGATCAGCGGGTGTAGTACCCGGCGACGTCGGCGATCAGGTCGACCGTGCCGGCGTGGTTGTAGAAGGTGACCTTGCCGTCCTTCACCGGGACGATGACCAGGTTGGGGATGGTCTGGCCGGCGGTGAAGTTGAGGTTCGAGGCGGAGGTGCGGGTCGTCCCGTACGGGTAGACGGAGACGAAGCCGGACGCCGTCGGGTTGGTCGCCGTCACGTTCATGACCACGGCGGTGTACTTCGCCCCGACGGTCAGGCTGACCGTGCCGCCCGCGCCGACCTTGGCCTTCGGCACTCCGAGCCCCGCCCGGGTGTCCATCAGCCGCTTGGGCTGCATGCCGGTGAAGCGGGCGGCGGTGTCCCCGAGCTTGTAGTACCCGGCGACGTCGGCGATCAGGTCGACCGTGCCCGCCCGGTTGTAGAAGGTGACCTTGCCGTCCTTCACCGGGACGATGACCAGGTTGGGGACGGTCTGGCCGGCGGTGAAGTTGAGGTTCGAAGCGGCGGTGCGGGTGGTCCCGTACGGGTAGACGGAGACGAAGCTCGCCGCCGTCGCGTTGGTGGCGGTCACGTTGAGCACGGCGGCGGTGGCGCCGGGCTCGCTGACGGCGAGCGTCACCGTCCGGTCCGCGCCGACCTTGGCCTTGGGGACGCCGAGCCCGGCCCGGGTGTCCATCAGACGGCGCGGGGTGACCGGCTGGTACGTCGAGGCGCCCCAGCGGCTGGTGTAGTAGCCGGCGATGTCGGCGATGAGGTCGACGTCGCCGCTCTTGTTGAAGAAGTCGACGTGCCCGTTGACCACGGGCACCTTCACCAGGTTCGAGACGGTCTTGCCCGCCTTGAAGTTGAGGTTGGAGGCGCTGGTGACCGGTGTGCCGTCGGGGTAGACGGAGACGAAGCTCGCCGCCGTGGCGTTGGTCGCGGTGACGTTCAGGACGACGGAGGTGACGGTCAGGCTGGGGACGCCCGCGACGCCCGTGACCTTCAGCCGCGCCCATCCGCCCGCGCCCACCTTGCCCTGGGGCACTCCGAGGCCGCTGCGGGTGTCCATGATGCGCGTCGGGGTGATCGGCTGGTACGTGCCCGGCTCGGACGTCAGCGAGCTGCCCTCCAGCCGGACCGTGCCGGTCAGCGTCCTCTCGTCGCCGGGGGCGACACCGCCGACCGGGAGCACCCGCAGCGACCAGGTGTAGTCGCCGTCGAGCAGACCGCGGCCCGTGGTGTCCTTGCCGTTCCAGCTCGTCTCGACGCCGGCGCCGTCGCCCACGGCGCCGCCGGTGCTGTGCACGAGCCGGCCCTGGGCGTCCTTGATCTCGATCCGCCAGTCGCCGATCGCCCGGGAGAACCGCCACACGGGCGACCAGGACGCCTCCGGCTCCACGCCGGCGAGGCCGTTGAAGGAAAGGACCGAGGGGACGGAGGAGCGCAGGGTGGTCATCGGCTGCCGGGGCAGCTCGACCTTCCTGACGTGGATGCGGCTCTGGGCGTCGACGTACGCGACGTCGCCGCCGAACCTGTCCACGGTCCAGGTGGCGCGGCGGCCGGAGCCGGACGCCGAGGCGGGCAGGTCGGCGAAGTCCGTGGTCTGCCCGGTCGTGGCGTCGGTGAGCCGGAGCGTGTCGCCCTCGTGGCGGACGACGAAGCCGTCGCCGAGCAGGGCCTCTCCGGTCGGGACCGGGACGCTCTTCTTCAGCGTCCGGTCGTAGACACCCGCCTTCGTGGCGCCGCAGGCCCAGTAGAGCCAGCGGCCGACCGCCTGCAGCTCGGTGGGCTTGCAGCCCGAGCCGAGGTCGACGGCGGCGGAGGTGGTCTTCGTCGCCAGGTCGTAGCCGTTGACCTGCCCGGTGGTCGGGGCGGGCTTCCAGACCGTGGCGTCCCAGAGCGCGACGGCCGGGTCGGTGAGCGTGACGGGCACGTCCGGGGTGGAGACGTTGTGGTTCTCCAGGTCGGCGACCCAGGTGGTCCCGCCGCTGCGGACGAGGACATACCGGCCCGCGCCGTCGAGGACCTCGCCAGGGCCCGGCAGGCTTGCCATGCGGGTCGACGTGGCGGTGAGGGGGGAGTGGACGGCGTTGCCCTCCGCGTAGGCCGTGTAGCCGTCGCCGAGGGAGACGAGGCCGGCACGCGGGGAGATCGCCTTGGTCCGCAGCCTCGCGGTGGTGGAGAAGACGGAGTTGGTGTCCACGTCGTGGAGGCCGGTCATCCCGTAGGACTCGGTGTCGGCGAGGTAGCTCAGACGCCCGCCGCCCAGGGCGATGCCGCGGTACGTCGCCGGGATCTGCGGCACCTTCGCGACGGTGGTGACCTGCGGCGCCGCCCCGCCGGTGCCGGCCGTGACGCGGCGGACGGCCCAGTCGCGGGCCCTGTCACCGCCGGCGACGAGGACGCTGCCGTCGGGCGCGATGACGAAACCGTCCTCCTCGGCGCGCCAGAGCAGGTCGGTGGCCGTGCCGCCGCCGAGGGGGACCGCGCGGACGCCGTTGCCCCGCTCGAACTCGTTGTGCGGGGAGGTCAGCGTGCGCTGGAAGAGCAGGGAGTCCCCGACGACGGTGAACAGGGTGCCGGGGCCTTCGGTGGCGGTCGCCACGGGCAGCGGAGTCGTCACCGGGCTCGCGGCCGGGTTGTCCCGCGGGACGGAGAGCACCTGCTCGCCGAAGGCCGCGTGCGCCGCGACGTGGCGCTCGCCCAGGACGACGGAACCGGTCGGGGAGAGGGAGTCCGGGAGCCGCTTCAGGGTGGCGGAGGCGTAGTCGAGCAGGTAGAGGTGGGTGCCGTCGGCCGTCTTCACGCGGATCACCGCGCCCTTGGTGTCCTGTTCGAGGACGACAAGCGGGCCGGTGGCGGCGGGTGTCCCCGCCACGGGGCGCTCCACCGGAGCCCCCTCGGCCGCCGCCTGCCACAGGCTCAGCGAGACGAGCCCGCCGTCGGCGTCCTGGGCGTACGAGACGGCCGTGTCGGCGTTGTACGCCTTCGCCCAGACCTGGCCGCCGGGCAGCGTGACGGTCTTCTGGGCCTTGGTGGCCAGGTCCGTGACGGTGACCGTGCGGGGCTGGTCGAAGGGCTCGCCGCTGAGCGCGGCGGAGAGGCCGGAGTGGCCCGCGGCCTGGTCGGCGGTTATCGGGGTGTGGGTGCCGGTCGCGTAGTCGGTCCAGACGGTGCCGGTGCCTTGCAGCGTGTGGGCGTAGCCGGTGGAGCCCGCGTGCTTCAGCAGGTCCGCGCGCGGGGTGTAGCTCCCCGGGTCGGGGACGACGATCTCGTTCGCGGCGGGTTCGTCGGCGACGGCGGGCGTGACGGCGCCGCCCGCCACGCACAGGCCGGCCGCGATGCCGAACGCGGTGGCCGCGGCCACGGTCGCGCGCGTGCGCGCAGGGCGATGCAAGGACTGCAAGGGTGGGTCCCTCCCCATGAATGCCTGGACCGGCGTGGGCGGGGCACGTGACGAGGTGGCCTCTGCGGCTTCCCGGCGGCCGTTCGCGCGGCCGCTCCTCCGGCCCCCGCCGGGACCTGGATCGTAACAGCGGCCTCAGACGCCTCGGAAGTCCCATTCGAACTCGTTCAAACGGCGGCGCGGGGCTCCGGGTCTCTCCGGCTTCGCCGGGCCCGGGTCCTCGCGGCTCCTCAGCCCCGGCCGAGGACCACCGTCCCGGACGAGCAGAACCATCCGCCGGTGCCCGAGGCCACCGCCAGCTCCGGAAGGCTGCCGTCCGCCCGTCGCACCTGGGCCCCCGGCGCCTCCCCGCGTAGCTGCCGCACCGCCTCCACCAGCAGGAACAGGCCCCGCATCCCGGGATGACAGGCGGACAGGCCGCCTCCGTCCGTGTTCACCGGGAGCCCGCCGCCCACCGTCAGCCGGCCCTTCTCGACGAACGCCCCGCCCTCGCCCTTCGCGCAGAAGCCCAGGTCCTCCAGCGTGACCAGCGTCATGTACGTGAAGGCGTCGTAGATCTCCGCGAGGTCGACGTCCGCCGGCCGCACGCCCGCCCGCTCGAAGGCGAGCCGCCCGCTGACCGCCGCCGGGGAGACGGTGAAGTCCTCCCACTCCGACATGGTGGTGTGCGAGACGTGCTCGCCGGTGCCGAGGATCCACACGGGGGCTTTGGCCGTGTCCGGTACGTACTCCTCGGCGGCGAGCAGCACCGCGGAGCCGCCGTCGCTGCGGATGCAGCAGTGCAGCTTGGTGAAGGGGTCCGCGATCATCGGGCCGCCGAGCACGTCGTCCACCGTGACCGGGTCGCGGAACATCGCCTCCGGGTTGTGCGCGGCGTTCGCGCGCGCCTGGACGGCGACCTCGGCGAGCTGTTCCAGGGTGGTGCCGTACGCGTGCATGTGGCGGCGGGCGGCCATCGCGTACTTGGCGACGAGGGTGTGGCCGTAGGGGACCTCGAACTGCAGGGGGCCGCGCGCGCCGAAGGAGAGGTTGGAGGTGCGGCGCCCGGCCTTGATGTCGGCGCGGGCGGTCGAACCGTAGACGAGGAGGACGGCGTTGGCGTGACCGGCGGCGATGGCGTCGGCGGCGTGGGCGGCCATCACCTCCCAGGTGGCGCCGCCGACGGAGGTCGAATCCACCCAGCGGGGGCGCAGGCCCAGGTACTCGGCGACCTCGACCGGCGCGAGGGTGCCCAGGCCCGCCGAGCCGAGGCCGTCGATCAGCGCGCGGTCGAGCCCGCTGTCGGCGAGGGCGCGGCGGGCGGCCTGGGCGTGCAGGGAGTAGGGGGTGGCCCCGTCGACGCGGCCGCAGTCGGAGAGGGATATGCCGACGACGGCGACGCGGCGCCCGGTGCGGTTCCGTGAAGTGGTGGGCATGAATCTGACGGTACATCAGATCAGGTGGGGGCGAGCCCCCTCGTGCCGTCCGGCGGGATCCGTCCGTCCCGGCTCTGTGCATCCGCGTCACCCGGGCCTAATATGACGGGCCGTCAGATACGGAGGGGAGCCCCATGCACGCCGCCGTCACCGAAGAGCAGCGAGAGATCCGCCGCACTGTGCGGGATCTGCTCGCCAAGAGGGCCGGACCGCGCGAGACCCGCGCGGCCGTCGCGACCCCCGAGGGGTACGACACCGACCTGTGGCACCGGATGTCCACCACACTCGGGCTGCCCGGCCTCACCCTCCCCGAGGCGTACGGAGGCGTGGGCTGCGGGCTCGCCGAGCTCGCCCTCGCCTGCGAGGAGACCGGCCGGGCCCTCGCCCCCTCGCCACTCCTGGCCACCACCGGCCTCGCCGCCCCCCTGATCACGGCCCTCGGGACCGAGGGGCAGCGCGCCGCCCTCCTGCCCTCCCTCGCGGACGGCAGCCTCACCTGCGCCCTCGTCGTCCCGGGTGTCTCCCTTGCCCTCGCGCTCGGCCTGACCGGTGACGACGCGGACGGCTCCTGGGCCGGCGGCGGCCGGGCGGGCGGCGTCCAGGCGCGGACGGCCGACGGCGGCTGGCGGCTCTACGGGGAGGCGGCGCAGGTCCTCGACGGGCACAGCGCCGGGCTGCTCCTCGTCGCCGCCCACGCCGGCGGCTTCGCGCGCAGCCGTACGCTGCTGTTCCTGGTGCGCGGGGACGCCGCCGGAGTCGTGCGCCACCGGCAGCCGACGCTCGACCTCACCCGCTCGCAGGCGTCCGTGCACCTGCGTGACGTCGAGGCGGAGTTGCTGGGCGAGGAGCCGGTCGACGTGCCGGGGGCGCTCGCCGGCGCGGGTCGCGCGGCGGCGGTGATGGTGGCGGCCGAGGCGATCGGCGCGGCACGGGCCGCCCTGGACCGCACGGTCGACCACGTCGGGACCCGTGAACAGTTCGGCCGCCCGATCGGTTCCTTCCAGGCGGTCAAGCACCGGCTCGCCGACCTGTACGTCCAGGTGGAGGCGGCGCACTCGCTGGCGTACTGCGCGGCACGCGAGCCGGACGCGGACGGCGGCCTGGGCGGGCTCGCCCTCGCGGCCGCCCTGGAGGCCCTGCGGGCGGTGGCGGGCGAGACGATCCAGCTGCACGGCGGCATCGGTTTCACCTGGGAGCACGAGGCGCACCTGTACTTCAAGCGGGCGACGGCGGACGAGCTGCTCTTCGGCCCGGCGCGACGGCTCCGGGCGCGGGCGGCGGAGCGCACGGGGCTCTTCGGCGACTCCGGGCCTCCCGGTGGCGGGCCCCGCGAAGGCGCCGGGGGCATCCGCGGGGACGGGGCCGGCGGAGGCCGGGACGGGGACGGCGGCGGAAGGCGGGTGGGGACGTCATGGCCGTCGGCACGCGTCTGATCCAGCGGGTGTCCGCCACCCGGGCGTTCGCGAGGGTCGCACCGCACGTCATCCCGGCGCTCGACCGGGCCGTGCACCGGCTCACCCGGGGAAAGGTGCTGCTCAGCGCGCGGATGCTGCCCGGTGTGATCCTCACCGTACGGGGAGCGAAGTCGGGGCTTCCCCGCTCGACGCCGCTGGCCTGCATGCCGGAGCCCGGCGGGACCTGGCTGCTCATCGGGTCCAACTTCGGGCGGGAGGGGCACCCCGCCTGGACCGGGAACCTGCTGCGGCATCCGGACGCCTCCATCAGCTGGCGGGGGGAGGCGATCCCGGTGCGGGCCGAGCTGCTCGCGGGGGAGGAACGGGCGGCGGCCTGGCGGGCGGCGCTCGGCTTCTGGCCACCGTACGCGGCGTATCAGGCGAGGGTGGAGCGGGAGATCAGGCTCTTCCGTCTGACGCGGGGGCACCACGGGGAGTGACCGGAGGCGGGGTGACGGTCGACCCCTCGCGGAGGCCCCGGAAAAGGGGAACGCCGACGGTGGTCTCCCGGGCGGGGCCGCCGTCGGCGTGACAGGACGGATGTCAGGACGTTGGTGGGGGCGCGTCTACCTCGTCGGCTTCCTGCCCGTGATCCCCAGGTGCACCAACAAAGCCAGGTTGGGCCTGAGTTCGTTCTGCTTCACGCCCCAGGTCTGGAAGCCCTTCTGGTGACCGGCCACCGAGGCCAGCATCGCCACCAGGGAGCCGGCCATCGCCGCCGGGCTGACGTCCTTGTCGACCTTGCCCTTCGACTGGAGCTCCTTCACCGCGTCCGTGAGGGAGTTGGTGACCGAGTTCAGGATCTTCATGCGGATCTTGTAGAACCGCTTGTCGCCCTCGGCGGCTCCCAGGTCGACGACGCGGAGGATCGCGTCGTGCTTCCGCCAGAAGTCCAGGAATCCCTCCACGAGTTCCTCGGAGGTCTGCCAGCCGGCCTTGCCGACCCAGGAACGGCCGGAGACCAGCTCGGTCAACGCGGCTCCCTCCTTGGCCATTTCCTCCGCGATCTCGAGGACGGCGCCCTCGACGTCGGGGAAGTACTGGTAGAACGTCGCGGGTGAAGTGCCCGCCTTCCGGGCCACGTCGATGACCTTGACGTCCCGGTACGGCGAGGAGCTGAGCATCTCGCTGAGGCAGTCGAGCAGCTTCTGCCGCGTCGCCTGACCGCGTCGTCCGGCCACGCGACCGTCGACGGTACGTACTTGTCCTGTCATGCCGTCAGCTTACCGAGGGGTGATCGGCGCGCGATTCGGCCGACTGCAAATGGGGTGCGGCCCCCTCCGGGCCGTCCTCCGCCTCTTTGTCCCGCGCTCCCGCGGCCGTCCTCCCCTTCCGCGCCCCGCCCCCTCCGGCCGTCCTGCCGTCCGCTTCCGCTGCTTCCTCGAAGGCTGCTCCGGTGCTCCGGCGGTGCGCGGACGGCCCACGCGCTACCCGAATAGGCTTATTAACAGCCTGTGGACAACTTCGGTGGACAACTCAAGGAAATCAAGGGCCGCCGCCGTCATTCATGCACATATGTTCTATTTCGGGGCGTGCGGGGCGGTGTCCCCCGCCCTAGCGTGGACCTATGGCCGCATTCACAGAGGGCACCCCCTGCTGGGTGGACGCGCAGCTCCCCGACCTCGAAGCGGGGAAGCGGTTCTACGGCGAACTCTTCGGCTGGACCTTCGACCCCGACCGGGACGAGGCCCTCAGCGACGGGAAGCGCGTCGCCGGACTCGTACCGAAGCGGGACGGCCGGATGCCCACCACCTGGACCGTCTACCTCGCCACCGAGGACGCCGGGGTGCTCGCGGCCCGGATCAAGGCCGCCGGCGGCCAGATGGTGATGGAGCCGTACCCGGTCGGGCCCTTCGGCGTCCTCGCGCTCGCCGCCGACCCCGGCGGCGCGGTCTTCGGCCTGCGGCAGGCGGGTGACGACGACGGCTTCGAGAAGACGATGCTCCCCGGATCCTTCTGCTGGATGGAGGTCTACACGAGGGAGCGGGACGCGGTCGACACCTTCTACGCCACCGTCTTCGGCTACCTCGGGCGCCAGGTGGAGGCGGCTGAGGAGGGCAGGGAGAGCGACTTCGACTACCGCGTCTGGTCACTGCCGGGCTCCCGCCCCGGCGACGACTCCTCCTTCGGCGGCCGGGCCCTGCTCACCCGCGCCGTCCCCGCCGAGATGCCGGGCCACGTCCTTGTCTACTTCGCCGTCCACGACTGCGACGAGACCTGCGAGACCGCCGTCCGTCTCGGCGGGCGCGTCACGAGCCCGCCCTTCGACACCCCGCACGGGCGGATCGCCGTGCTCCGCGACGACCAGGGCGCCCGCTTCGCCGTCCTGGCCGAGCCGAAGAAGGCGCCGGCCGCGGACCGGGCCGGACGGCGGACCGAGGACCGCGGGACCGGACGCTCCGGCGAGACCGGCGACCCGTCCGGCACCGCACCCGGCGGCCGAGCGGGTGACGGGCGGGGCGACCGGCCGGGCCGGGAGCCCGCGGAGCGGCCCGCCCGCGGGCCGGACGGCGAAACCGACGCCGAGCGTGTCCCGGACCCTGGGTATATGACCTGAGACACCCCGATCCGCCCCCGGGTTCGCAACCACCGCCTCGGACAGGAAGAATCAGGGCCACGGGGCCGTATTCTCATGGCCCGTACGGGGAGGTGGCAGGCAAGTGGAGCAGCTGACGCAGCACGACCCGAGACGGATCGGGCCCTTCGAGGTGCTGGGCCGGCTCGGCGCGGGCGGTATGGGTCTCGTCTATCTCGCGCGCTCGGCGTCCGGGCGGCGCGTGGCGATCAAGACCGTGCGGACCGAGCTCGCCGAGGACCAGCTGTTCCGTGTCCGTTTCACCCGCGAGGTCGAGGCCGCGCGGGCCGTCTCCGGCTTCTACACCGCCGCCGTGGTCGACGCCGATCCGCGGGCCGCCGTGCCCTGGCTGGCCACCGCGTACGTCCCCGCGCCCTCCCTCGAGGAGATAGTGAACGAGTGCGGGCCGCTGCCGGCCCAGGCGGTGCGCTGGCTGGCGGCCGGGGTCGCCGAGGCCCTGCAGTCCATCCACGGCGCGGGCCTGGTCCACCGCGACCTGAAGCCGTCGAACGTCCTCGTCGTCGAGGACGGACCCCGGGTGATCGACTTCGGCATCGCCTCCGGCGTCTCCAACACCCGGCTGACCATGACCAACGTCGCCGTCGGCACGCCCGCGTACATGTCACCCGAGCAGGCCCGCGACTCGCGCAGCGTCACCGGGGCCAGCGACGTCTTCTCGCTCGGCTCCATGCTGGTCTTCGCCGCCACCGGGCACGCGCCGTTCCACGGCGCCAACCCGGTCGAGACCGTCTTCATGCTGCTCAGGGAGGGACCCGACCTGGAGGGGCTGCCGGACGAGCTGCGGCCGCTCATCGAGTCCTGCATGCAGATGGACGTCTCGCGCCGCCCCACCCCGGCCGACCTGCAGGCGCAGCTCGCGCCCCACCTGTTCGGCTCGGGCAGTGACGACAGCGGTACGGCCTCGGCCTGGCTGCCGCAGAGCGCCACGGCCATGATCGAGCACCGCCGCGGGGGCCGGCCCAGCGCTCCCGCACCCCTGCCGGTACCGCCCGCCCCGCCCGCTCCGCCCCGTCCGCCGCGCCAGGTCCCGGAGTGGGGCGCCGACCCCCGCGGCGGCCAGGGCGCGGGCGGACACGGCGCCGGCGGGGGACGCCACGCGGGTCCCGCCGAGTCCGGCGGCCCCGTGCGCCTCGCCGGCGGCACCGTCGCGATCGGCCCCGGGCCCCGGGTCGCCGACACCCGCGCGGCCGTCGGCGTCGGGCGGGGGCCCGACGCGGGCCCCGCGACCGGCTGGATCCGGCCGCCCGGCGGTGCCAACGGCACCGAGCCCGGCCCGCCGCTCGGCTCCCGCCCGCTGCCGTCGCCCGCCGCGGCTCCCGAGGCGCAGCCCGCCGCACCCGAGCCGGGGCACTGGCGTCCCTGGCGCTTCCGGATGTCGAACGACGTCTGGGGCACCCCGGTCGTCGCCGGCGACCTGCTCTACGTCACCTCCTTCGAGGTGCACGCCCTCGACGTCGGCAGCGGCCGCCGTCAGTTCAAGACCCGGGACGTCGCCTGGTCGATGGCCGTGTCCCAGGGCCGTATCCACGCCTCCGACGGTCCGACGCTGTACGCGCTGGACGCGGCCGACGGCGGCGAGCGCTGGCGGCTCCAGACGGACGCCTGGGTGTACTCGCTGAAGGTCGACCGGGGCACGGTCGTCACCGGCACGCGGGGCGGCGGGGTCCAGGGCTGGGAGGCCTCGAACGGCGCCAAGCTGTGGGAGATCACCGGCGCGCAGAGCGACTTCGAGACCCCGGAGGCGGGGCCCGTGGTGCACGGCGACACCGTGTACGTGTGGCGGGACGCCCGGCTCCAGGCGCTGGACGCGCGCACGGGCGCGGAGCGCTGGTCGTACCCGGTGGGCGACGCCGCCTCCTGCGGCAACGTCCCGGTCCGGGTGACCCAGGCGGAGGACGGCTGCGTGTACGTCGCGGCCGGTACGCGCGTGCTGTCCGTCGACGTCGCGAGCGGGCACGTCCGCTGGCACTTCGAGGCGCCCGCCGTCTTCCTCTCCCCGCCGGCCTTCGCCCCGGGACCCGCGGTCACCGGCGGCGGGGTGTACCTCGCCGACTACCTCGGCACGGTCTACGCACTCGACGCGACCACCGGCCAGGACCGGTGGCGGATCGCCACCGAGGCCCGCCAGTCGGTGGAGCCCGTCCTCGTCGTCGACGGCAACGTGCACGTGGGCAGCGGCAGCGCGCTCTACACGCTCGACGCGGTGACGGGCACGCCGAAGTGGCGGTTCGCGGCGGGCGGCGAACTGATCGGCAGCCCCGTGGTCGCGGACGGCCGGGTGCACTTCGGCTCGGCGGACCACGTCCTCTACACGCTGGACGCCTCCGGCGGCCAGCTGCGCTGGAAGCTCGCGACCGGCGGCGAGATCACCGGGTCGCCGGTGGCGCGGGGCGGCGTCGTGTACGCGTGCAGCAAGGACCGCTGCGTCTACGCGCTGGACGCGGTGAAGGGTACGGCGACGGGCCGGGGCGCGGCGCCTCGCGTCTGAGCCGCCGGTCCGCGGGGCCGCGGGTCGTGGTCAGGGCCGCTGCCGCGGGGGCGGCGGCTCCTCCGGGTACGGGCCGTGCCCGCCCTGGTCGGGGTACGGGCCGCCCTGGCCGGGATACCCGCCCTGGTCGCGATGCGGGCCGCCCTGGTCGGGGTGTCCGCCGTGTTCCGGATATCCGCCCTGGTCCGGATACGGGCCGCCCTGGCCGGGCTGCCGTCCCCACGGCGTCTGCTGGGGATCCTGCCCTTCCCACGGCTCCGGTTCACGCTGCCCGGTGTGGCTCCGGTCCCAGCGCGCTTCGTCCGCTTCATGGGGATAGCGGGGCGGCTCCTCGTACGCGTCGTCGCGCGAGCGAGGTCCGTGGTCCTCGATGCGGAGCGCGCGGGAGCGCCGGCGGCCGGACATCACCGCCGAGGCCAGGAGGAGCAGCACCCCGCCGCCCAGAGCGAGGACGGCTCCGCTCCCCAGACCCGTGCCGTCGGTCTCGACCGACAGCCCGTCCTCGATCTGGGCGACCCGGACCATCCACAGGATCGCGAAACCGAGGGTGATCAGCCCGGCGACCGCCACCAGCAGGCGCGAGCGCAGGAACAGGCCGATCAGGGTCACCAGGGCGGCGAAGGCGAAGGGCAGCAGGATCGAGCCGAGGAGCTCGGCACGCGTGTCCGTGATGCCGGAGAACAGGTCCTGGACGCGGTAGGCGCTGCCGTGACGGCCGTCGTACCAGGCACGGAAGGGGCTCCAGACGGCGGCCGTCGCTCCGGCGAGCGCCAGGATCGAGCCGATGACGTTGCGGACCATCGATCGGCCTCCTTCGGTCCGGCTCTCGGTCTCGACGCTACGCCGGGTGCGGGAGCCCCGCCACGCGGCGTTAGGGTGGCGCGGACACGACAGGCATGACGGGGGACAGGAGAGACGATGGTGCGGCGACGACTCAGGCTCGCGGCGGTGCTCACGGTGGTGGTGCTCGCGCTGACGGGCTTCCAGACGAGCGCGCACAGCGGCAAGAGCAGCGCCAAGGGCCGCGGCGGGTCGAGCGGTTCGGGGGGCGGGAGCGGCGACAGCGGCGGCGGCTGCTCCAGCTCCAAGAAGAAGAACGACGACTACGACGGGAGCGGCTCCGGCTCCGGCGAGACGTACACCTCCGAGCCGTCGCCCTCCGTCACGACCTCCCCCACCTCCACGGTGGAGGTCGTGGTCGTCGACTGCGTCGAGGCCGCGCAGAAGAAGCGCAAGGGCAAGCCGGCCCGGAAGGCCGACACGACCGCCACGCTGCGGATCACCTCGCGTGCGACCTTCACCGAGACCTTCCAGGTGCAGCTCGGGTTCGAGGACGCCGGCGGGTACGAGGTCGACGACGCCGACGCGACGATCACGGTCGAGCCCGGCGAGACGAAGACCTTCGAGGTCGCGATGGACACCCCGAAGGCCGTCGGCGAGGTGCGGAACTGCGTCGTCGGCCCGGTCCGCGAGCAGTAGCGGCCCGGGTCGTGTGCGCGAGGCGTCCCGTCCGGCCGTGAGCACCTCGCGCACACGGCTCGGCGCGGCACGGTCCGGAGGAACACGGTCCGGGGGAACACGGCTCGGCGCGCTCGGGTCCGGCGCGGCACGGTCCGGCGCGAGGCGGTCTAGCGGAGCCGGTAGCCGTCCGCCCGCCGGGTGAACAGCTCCGCCTGGCGGGTCGGCGGCAGGTTGCCGAGCGTCACCAGGTGCGGCGCGTGGGCGAGGGCCTGGGAGCGGGCGGCCTCCTTGGCCGACCAGAGGGCCCGGACCGTCCCCTGAACGGCCTCCGTCGGGTAGGACGCGATGACCGCGGCCGCCCGGCGGGCGGCGGCCAGCGCCCCGCCGGTCTCCGTGACCTCGGTGACCAGCCCGGTCTCGTACGCCCGCCGGGCCGAGATCCGCTCGGCGGTTCCCATCAGCGCCATGCGTGCGACCTCCCCGAACGGCATCTTCTGCGCCATGTGCACGGTCTCGAAGGCGCTGACCATGCCGTAGGTGGTGTGCGGGTCGAAGAAGGCCGCACCCTCGCCGGCGACGACGAACTCCGCCTCGCCCAGGAGGTAGAACGCCCCGCCGCAGGCCATGCCCTCCACGGCGGCGACGACCGGCTTCCACAGGTCGTTCGCCTTCGGTCCGACGGCGACGAGCGGATCGTCGATCGTGTACGGGGAGGTGGGCTGGGGGACCTCGGCGGCCGCCGCGCGGTCGATACCGGTACAGAAGGCCCGGTCGCCCGCGCCGGTGACGACGATCGCCCGGACCTCGTCCGCGTACCGGAACCCCCGCCACACCACGCCGAGGTCGCGCGCCATCTCCACCGTGATCGCGTTGTGCTTGGCGGGCCGGTCGAGGGTGACGACCGCGACACCGGACGTCTCGTCCGTCTCCACCCGGACGCTCATCCGCGCTCCAGCAGCCAGCGCGGCACGGTCACCCCGTCGATCTCGGTGAACGCGACCCTCACCGCGGCCCCGATCCGCAGCCGCGCCGGGTCGACCGAGTCGAGCGGCGCGTCCGGGGCGGCGACCACGTTGCCCACGAGGCGGATGCGGGGAGCGTCGGCGAGTTCGACCACGACGGCGTTGTACGGGGCCTGGGCGGCGTAGTCGGGCAGCAGCGGAGGATGGGGCAGGACGTACGACCAGATCCGGCCCCGGCCGGACATCCGGCGCCACTCGCTCTCGAAGGACCGGCAGTGCGGGCAGCACGGCCGGGGCGGGAAGCGGAGCTCGCCGCAGTCCGGGGCGGCACAGGCCTGGACGCGCAGCTCGCCCCGGGCGGCGTATTCCCAGAAGGGCGCGCCGTCCTCGTCGACGACGGGTGTGAGCATGTCGGATCAACTCCTCAGGAGGACGGCGGAGGTGGGGACGCCCTCACCGGCCGTGACCAGGCAGGTGGCGGCGCCCGGAACCTGCGCGGTGGAGGTGCCGCGCAGCTGCTTCACGCCTTCGGTGATGAGGTTGAAGCCGTGGACGTACGCCTCGGAGAGCCCGCCGCCACCGGTGTTGAGGGGGAGCCGGCCGCCGATCTCCAGGGCGCCGCCCTCGGTGAACGCGGCTCCCTCCCCCCTTCCGCAGAAGCCGTAGCCCTCCAGGGACAGGGGGATGAGCGGGGTGAAGGCGTCGTAGATCTGGGCGACGTCGACGTCCTGGGGCCCGAAGTCGGCCTGCTTCCACAGCTGTCGGGCGGCGGTCCAGGCCGGGCCGGTGAGCGGGTCGTCGTTCCAGTAGTTGACCATGCCGTGGTGCTGGGCGGGCAGGCCCTGGGCGACGGAGTGGACGTAGACCGGCGAGCGCCGGCAGTCCCGCGCCCGCTCGGCGGAGACGAGGACGCAGGCCAGCGCCCCGTCGGTCTCCAGGCAGTTGTCGAAGAGGCAGAGCGGCTCGCTGATCCAGCGGGAGGTCATGTACATCTCGCGGGTCAGGGGCCGTTCGTACATCATCGCCGACGGGTTCTGGTTGGCGCGGTTGCGGCAGGCGAGAGCGACGTTGAAGAGGTGGTCCCGGGTGGCGCCGTACTCGTGCATGTAGCGGCGGGCGAGCATGCCGATCTCGTCGGAGGGACGCAGCAGGCCGAAGGGCCGGGTCCACTGTCCGGGCGTCGGGAGCTGCGCCGAGGTGTTCTTCCAGGGTCTCGGCCCCGAACCGCGTTTGCGTGAGCGCCAGGCGACGCCGACCGTGGCCTGTCCGGTGGCGATGGCGGCGGCGAGGTGGCCGACGGTGGCGCACGAGCCTCCGCCGCCGAAGCCGATCCTGCCGAAGAAGGTGACGTCACCGGCTCCGATGGCCTTGGCGACCTCGACCTCGTCCGTCTCCTCCATCGTGTACGAGGCGAAGGCGTCGACCTCGGAAGGGGCGATGCCGGCGTCGTCGAGTGCGGCGAGGATCGCCCGGCAGGCGAGGGTCTTCTCGGGTTCGGGGAGCTGTCTGGCGAACGGCGTCTGCCCTATTCCGACGATGGCGGTGGCGTCCTTGAGCACTGCAACCTCCCCGATCGCGAGCTGCTGACAGCGCGTCAGGCTACAGCTAATCTGACGGATAGTCAGCTAGTGGCGGCCGGGAGGATGACGCATGCGCGGGGACCTGGAGTGGGGAACGATCCCGAGGCTGGTGCGCTCGGCCGCCGAACGGTACGGACCCGCGGAAGCGGTCGTCGAGGGCCGGACCCGCGTCTCGTACGAAGAACTGGGGGACCGGGTCGACCGCGCGGCCGCCGCCTGCATGGCTGCCGGAGTCCTGCCGGGCGACCGGGTCGCCGTCTGGGCACCGAACACCCTGGACTGGATCGTCTCGGCCCTCGGGGCGGTCACGGCGGGGGCCGTCCTCGTCCCCCTGAACACCCGCTTCAAGGGCACCGAAGCGGCCTACGTCCTCGCCCGCTCCCGGGCGAAGCTGCTCTTCGTCACCGGCACCTTCCTGGGCACCTCCTACGTCGCCTCGCTGCGACGGGCGGAGGCCGAACTCCCCGACCTGGAACAGGTGGTGGTCCTCGGCGACGCCGCACCGGACGACTACCTCACCTGGAAGTCCTTCCTGGCGCTCGGCGACGGCATACCCTCATCGGACGTACGGCGGCGCGCCGACGCCGTCGGCCCCTGCGCCGCCTCGGACATCGTCTACACCTCCGGTACGACGGGCGCCCCGAAGGGCGCGGTGATCACCCATGCCCAGACCCTGCGCTGCTACGGCGTCTGGGCGGACCTCGCCGGCCTGCGGACCGGCGACCGCTATCTGATCGTGAACCCCTTCTTCCACACCTTCGGCTACAAGGCGGGGATCATCGCCTGCCTGACGCGCGGGGCGGTCATGATCCCGCAGCCCGTCTTCAACGTGGACACGGTCCTGGCGAACATCGCCTCCGAACGTGTCTCGGTGCTCCCCGGCCCGCCGACCCTGCACCAGTCCCTCCTGGACCACCCGTCCCGCTCGTCCTACGACCTCTCGACGCTGCGTCTCGTCGTGACCGGCGCCGCGGTCGTACCGCTCCGGCTGGTCGAGCGCCTGCGCGGCGAACTCGGCGTCGGTACGGTCCTCACGGCGTACGGCCTCTCCGAGGCGAGCGGCATCGTCACCATGTGCCGTCGCGGCGATCCGGCCGACGTCATCGCGACCACCTCGGGCCGGCCGATCCCGGACACGGAGGTCCGTCTGTCGGAGTCGGGGGAGATCCTGGTCCGCGGCCACCACGTCATGCGGGGGTACTTCGAGGACGAGGAGGAGACGGCCCGTGCCGTCGACGCCGAGGGCTGGCTCCACACGGGCGACGTGGGCGTCCTCGACGAGGCGGGCAACCTGCGCGTCACCGACCGCGTGAAGGACATGTTCATCGTCGGCGGCTTCAACGCCTATCCGGCCGAGATCGAGCAACTCCTCGGCCTGCACCCCGACATCGCCGACGTGGCGGTCATCGGCGTCCCGGACCACCGCCTCGGCGAGGTGGGCAAGGCCTTCGCGGTCCGGCGGGCGGGGGCGCGCGTGACGGGGGACGACCTGATCGCCTGGGCGCGCCGGGAGATGGCGAACTACAAGGTGCCCCGGGAGGTCGAGTTCGTGCCGGAACTCCCGCGCAACGCCTCCGGCAAGGTGGTCAAGGGAGCACTGCGGGCACGCGTCGCCCACCAGGGCTGACACGGCGGTCCGGACGCACGGCGACGGCTTCGGCGACGGCGATCCCCCGCCCCTGAGCCGGGCGCCCGGGCGACCACGGGATCCAGGGAGCGGCGATCCCGCCGCCCCCTGAGGGGACCGGCGGGGCGGCCTGCCCCGGCGACCACGGGATCCCGGGAGC
Organism: Streptomyces sp. NPDC053755; assembly: GCF_040677675.1. Taxonomy (NCBI): domain Bacteria; kingdom Bacillati; phylum Actinomycetota; class Actinomycetes; order Kitasatosporales; family Streptomycetaceae; genus Streptomyces; species Streptomyces sp. NPDC053755. Next base: position 84,536 of record NZ_JBFASK010000017.1, read on the forward strand.
GGCGATCCCGCGCACAGGACGGAGGGGCCGGGCATGATGCCCGGCCCCTCCGCCACGTGTCCGGTCGCCGCGTGCCGCGCCCGACCCGGCGGGTCCCCCCCCAAGGACCCGTCGGGCGTCCCCCGAGCGCTCGCGTTCCGGCATCCGGACCTCAACGGCCCCGGCGGCTCCCCCGATGGCGCCGCCGCGGCCGTCCCCCCGGCAAGAGCCGGCTCCCTGTCCCCCGTGGGCCGGCTCGGTTCGTCTACTTGATCGGCTCGCTCGTGGCGTGGGAGTCGAGCGGCTTGATCGGCTCGCCGGTGGCGTGCGAGTCGAGCGGCTTGATGGGCTCGCCCGTGGCGTGCGAGTCCAGGGTGGTGATGTCCTCGCCCGTCGCGTGGGAGTCGGTGGGCTTGAGGTTGTCGGCCATGGAAGCTCCTGAAGTGGTGGGGCGTGCTGAGGCTGCAACGCCCGCTCGGCGGTTCCCCCGTGGACAGCCGAGCGGACGTCCAGGGCCGATCACCTTAACGGTGAGGCCGCGTGTCGTTCCGTCTGCCCCCCGACGCGGCGGATCGACAGACACGAGCATGCCGTGGGGCGATAAACGAATGATGAACGCCCGGTCCGGGTCAGGCGACCGCCGCCGGGTGGAGCAGCCCGCGCACCTCCGCCGCCTCGGGTGAGCCGAGGGAGTCGAAGACGGTGAGCGCGTCGTGCCAGCAGGCCCGGGCCCGGTCCGTCTGGCCGAGCCCCGCGAGCCCTCGTCCGAGGACGGTGAGGACGTTCGCGCGGCGCCACTCCCCGCCGATGCCGTGCATGACCGACAGCGCCTGTTCGGCATGGGCGGCCGCGGCGGCGTACCGCCGGTCGGCGAGGTGGACCTCGGCGAGCCGGAACAGCGTCATCCCGTGCCAGAGGTGCTGGCGGCTGTCCTGGAAGACGCCCAGGGCCTCGGAGAGGACTCCCCGCGCCTCCGCCGTCCGGCCCGACGCGGTCAGGGCCAGGCCGAGGGCGTACTTCCCGTTGGCGACGCGCAAGGCGATCCCGGTGTCGGCCCGTTCGTAGATGGCGAGGCCCTGCTTCGCGAGGTCGACGGCGCTGGGGACCCGGCCCGTCGCCAGGTGGACGCGCGACAGGTTGCACAGGGCGCTCGCCTCCCCCGGCGCGTTCCCGTCGGCGCGGAACGCGTCCCGCGCCCGCGACAGGTGCTCCTCGGCGTCCGCGTGACGGTTCTCGTACAGGGCGAGGATGCCCCGCTCGTTGAGCGCGTTGCAGCACGTCCAGGGGTCCGCGCAGGAACGGTCCGCGTCCATGGCGGCACGGGCCTGCTCGTCGGCCTCCTCGAACCGGCCGGCCGTGCTGTACACCTGGCTGAGGGTGGTGCGGGCCCGGCCCTCGGACCGGACGTCGCCGAACGCGCGGGCGGCGTCCCGCGCGGCCACCGCCGCCATCTCGAACCGCAGCGAGTTCACGCCCGATTCGGCCAGGTCCTTCGTGGCCATCAGGAGGTCCACCGCGCGGCGCAGATACGGGCGGGCGAGGGACTGCTGGGCGCAGGCCAGCACGCAGTCCGCCTCGGCGTGCAGCCAGTCGAGCGCCTGGGCGGGGTCGGAGAAGGTCAGACCCGAGTGCTGGGTGGCCTCCAGGTGTGCGACCGTCCGGTCTCCCGGCCGCTCGATCGCGTACACCCTCGCCGCCGTCGCCAGATAGAAGTCGAGCAGCCGCGACAGCGCCCGCTCCCGCTCCTCCGGCGACACCTGGTCCCGCTCCGCGCAGGCCCGCGCGTACAGCCGCACCAGGTCGTGGTAGCGGTAGCGGCCCGGGGCCGCGGACTCGAGCAGGGAGGTGTCGACCAGGGCCTCCAGGAGGTCCTCGGTGTCCCGGACCGGAAGGTCCAGGACGGCGGCCGCCGCCGTGAGGGAGATGTCCGGGCCGTCCGCGAGGCCGAGCAGACGGAAGGCGCGGGCCTGGGCGGGCTCCAGCTGGCCGTAGCCGAGTTCGAAGGTGGCCTTGACCGCGAGGTCGCCCGCCTGCAGCTCGTCGAGGCGGCGGCGCTCGTCGGCCAGCTTGGCCGCGAGGACGGCGACCGTCCAGGTGCGGCGGGCGGCCAGACGGGAGGCGGCGATACGGATGGCGAGGGGCAGGAAGCCGCAGGCGGCGACGACGTCGAGGGCCGCCTCGCGCTCGGCCGAGACCCGCTCCGCGCCGACGATGCGGGTGAAGAGCTGGAGGGCCTCCTCGGGGGACATCACGTCCAGGTCCACCAGGTGCGCGCCCGCCAGGTCGACCATCCGGATCCGGCTGGTCACCAGGGCGGCGCAGCCCGCCGTGCCCGGCAGCAGGGGGCGGATCTGGGCCGCGTCCCTGGCGTTGTCCAGGAGCACCAGGATCCGGCGGCCGTCGAGCGCCGAGCGGTACAGCGCCGCCCGCTCGTCCAGGGAGTCCGGGATCGCGGAGTCGGGCGTGCCCAGGGCCCGCAGGAACGCGGCCAGGACGGTTTCCGGGGCCGCCGCCCGCGCGCCCGCGCCCTGGAGGTCGACGTAGAGCTGGCCGTCGGGGAAATGCGGGCGGGCCTCGTGTGCCACGTGGACGGCCAGGGTCGTCTTGCCGACGCCGCCGATGCCCGCGAGCGCCGAGACGGCCATCACCGAGCCCTCCGCCGTGGCGAGCCGGTCGCCCAGCTCCCGTACGAAGGAGGCGCGGCCGGTGAAGTCCGGCACGGTGGCGGGGAGCTGCGCGGGCCGGGCGACGGCGGGCGCAGGGGCCGCCTCCTCGACCGGGCGGGCCAGCTCGGCGTCCGCGCGGAGGATCCGCTGCTGGAGCCGGGACAGCTCGGGGTTCGGGTCGACCCCCAGTTCGTCGGCGAGGAGCCGGCGGGTGTCCGCGTAGACGGCCAGCGCCTCCGCCTGCCGTCCGCTGCGGTAGAGCGCGAGCATGAGCAGCTCGCGCAGCCGCTCCCGCAGCGGGTGCGCGGCGGTGAGCGCGGTCAGTTCGGAGACGGCCTCCGCGTGGGCGCCGACCTCCAGGTCCATGTCGAGCCGGGTCTCCAGGAGCTGGAGGCGCCACTCCTCGAGCCGGGTGCGCTGGGTCTCGGCGTACGGTCCGGGGACGGAGGCCAGCGCCTCGCCGTCCCACAGGGCGAGGGACTTGTCGATCAGGGCCCGGGCCCCGCAGCGGTCGCCTGCCGCCCGGAGCTTCTCGGCCTCGGCGGCCAGGTCCCCGGCGATGTTCAGGTCGAGGGCCGCGTGGTGGGTGCGGACGGCGTACCCGCCGGACTCGCTGACCAGGACGCCGGAGGGCAGGACCTTGCGCAGCCGCGAGGCGTACGTGCGTACCGCCGCCAGCGCCTGGGAGGGCGGCTCGTCCCCCCAGATGGCGTCGATCAGCTCGCCCGCGGTGGCCGTGCGCCCGTCGCGCAGCAGCAGCGCCGCGAGCAGCGCGCGCTGCTGCGGTGATCCGGAGGGAAGTGCTTCTCCGGCCCGCCAGGCGCGGACCGGGCCGAGCACACCGAAGCGCAGGTCGTCGCCGACGTCGTCGGAACCACCTGTCGACGGAGCCCGCTGCTCCGGAACTCGCGGGCCGTTCTCACGGTCCATAGCTCCCCCTGCCGTGCCGCTGGTTTCGCCCTGGACAGTCTGCCTTGTCCGGAGCGAACGCGTCAGCATCGGGTGACTGTCTGCACAAGTCCCGCCAAAGGATGCGCGCCCAGACTAGCTGACGGACCGTCAGATCAGCGCTACCGTGCTGCCATGGAGACCTTCCCCAGGATCATCTCGGTGGACGACCACACCGTGGAGCCCCCGCACGTCTGGCGGGACCGGCTCCCGTCCCGGTACCGCGACTCCGGCCCCCGGATCGTCCGCGCCCCGCTGAAGGAAATGACCTTCCTCGGCGGGAGGTTCGCACCCGTCATGGGCGCCAAGGGCGACGAAGGACCGATCGGCGACTGGTGGGTGTACGAGGACCTGCACCGGCCGCTCACCCGCCTCGACACCGCCGTCGGCTACGACCGCGACGAGATCAGGCTCGAAGTGATCACCTACGAGCAGATGCGGCCGGGGTCCTACTCCGTGCCCGACCGCCTCGCCGACATGGACGTGAACCACGTCCAGTCCGCCCTCTGCTTTCCCACCTTCCCGCGCTTCTGCGGGCAGACGTTCACCGAGGCGAGCGACCGGGAGCTGAGCCTCCTCGGGGTGCGCGCCTACAACGACTGGATGGTCGAGGAGTGGTGCGGTCCGGAGGCTGGGGGCCGGCTCATACCCCTCACGCTGATCCCGCTCTGGGACGCGGAACTGGCCGCCGCCGAGGTCCGCCGCAACGCCGCCCGGGGCGTGCGCGCCGTCGCCTTCTCCGAGATCCCGCCGCACCTCGGGCTGCCGTCGGTCCACACCGACGACTGGGACCCGTTCCTGCGCGCGTGCGACGAGACCGGGACGGTCGTCGCGATGCACATCGGCTCGTCCAGCCGGATGCCGTCCACCTCCGCCGACGCCCCGCCCGCCGTCGGCTCCACGATCACCTTCGCCAACTGCTGCTTCTCGATGGTCGACTGGCTGATGAGCGGCAAGTTCGAGCGCTTCCCGAACCTCCGGGTGATGTACGCGGAGGGGCAGATCGGCTGGATCCCCTACATCCTCGAACGCGCCGACGTGGTGTGGGAGGAGAACCGGGGCTGGGGCGGCGTCGCCGACAAGGTGCTGCGCCCGCCGTCGGAGCTGTTCGCCGAGCACGTCTACGGCTGCTTCTTCGACGACGCCTTCGGGCTGCGGAACCTCGACGCGATCGGGGTGGGGAACGTCCTCTACGAGACGGACTATCCCCACTCGGACTCCACCTGGCCCAAGTCCCGGGAGGTCGGCGAGGCCCAGATGGGCCACCTCGCGCCGGACGTCGTCGAGCGGATCGTGCGCGGCAACGCGATCGAGCTGCTCGGCCTGACTCCGGACGGGCTCTGGGCGCCGTAGCGGCGGAAGCGCCGGGGCCGCCGTCCCGCGGCCGGACGGGACTGTCGGCCCCCGGGGCGCAGGGCAGCCGCACGAGGCCGGCGACTCCCGCGCCCGGACGTCTTCGGGCGCGGCCCTTGCCTCATGGCGCGGCGGTCGTGACTATGGGGCCCTCCATCGCCTGACGGTGCGTCAGTTAAGGGGTTTCCATGGTCGTCTACGGAATGCAGCTCCCGGTCCAGTCGCAGAGCACCCTCTACGCCGAGCCGTGGGAGGCCGCCGCCGGCCCCGCCGACCTGGTGGAGATCGCCCGCGTCGCCGACCGGACCGGCTTCGACTACATCGCGAGCTGCGACCACGTCGCCATCCCGCGCCGGCTCGCCGGTCCGATGAGCACGGTCTGGTACGACCCGGTCGCCACGCTCGCCTTCCTCGCCGCGGCCACCGAGCGCGTCCGGCTGCTCTCCCACGTCGCCGTCGTCGGCCTGCGCCACCCGCTGGTGACCGCCAAGGCGTACGCGACCCTCGACCACCTCTCCGGCGGACGCCTGGTGCTCGGGGTGGGGGCCGGCCACGTCCAGGAGGAGTTCGAGGCGGTCGGGGCGGACTTCGCGGGGCGCGGTCCGCTGCTCGACGAGACGATCGACGCGCTGCGGGCGGCCCTCGGGCCGGAGGAGTACCCGGAGCACACCGGCGAGCGGTTCGCCTTCAAGGACCTGGGGCAGCTGCCCCGGCCCGCCCAGGAGCGGGTCCCGGTGTGGGTCGGCGGCTCCTCGCCCGCCGCCGTGCGCCGGGCCGCCCTGCGGGGGGACGGCTGGCTGCCCCAAGGGGACCCCCGGGACCGGCTCCCGGCCCTGATCGCCCGGCTGGGGCGCCTGCGCGAGGAGGCCGGGATCGAGACCCCGCTCACCGTCGGGGCGATCGTCGAGCCCCTCTACGTCGGCGCGGCGGGCTGGGACGTCGGCCGGCGCACGCTGACGGGCCGGCCGGAGGCCCTCGCCGAGTCGCTGAACGCGTACGGCGCCATGGGCGTGCACCAGATCCAGGTCCGCTTCCGCTCCCGTGGCCGGAGCGAACTCACCGACCAGATGGCGGCCTTCGCCGCCGACGTCGCCCCCCACCTGACCTGAGGAGACCGCACATGGGCAAGCTGGACGGACGCGTCGCCGTCATCACGGGCGCCGCGCGCGGGCAGGGCGAGCAGGAGGCGCGGCTCTTCGCCGCCGAGGGGGCGCGGGTCGTCCTCGGGGACGTCCTGGACGGCCCCGGCGAGGCGCTCGCCAAGGAGCTGGGGGAGGAGCGGGCGGCCTACGTCCACCTGGACGTGACGAGCGAGGAGGACTGGGCGGACGCGGTCGCCGCCGCCCGGGACCGTTTCGGTCGGATCGACGCCCTGGTGAACAACGCCGGCATCCTCCGCTTCAACGAGCTGGTCTCCACCCCGCTCGAGGAGTTCCAGCGGATCGTCTCCGTCAACCAGGTCGGCTGCTTCCTGGGAATAAGGACCGTCGCCCCCGAGATCGCGGCGGCGGGCGGCGGGACGATCGTGAACACCGCCTCCTACACCGGTCTGACGGGGATGGCGGGCGTCGGGGCCTACGCCGCGACCAAGCACGCGGTCCTCGGCCTGACCCGGGTCGCGGCCCTGGAGCTGGCGGCCTCGGGGATCCGGGTCAACGCCGTCTGCCCGGGTGCCATCGACACCCCCATGAGCAATCCCGAGGGCGTGGACCCGGAGGCGACGGCCGAGCTGTACCGCACGCTCGTGCCGCTGGGCCGGATCGGACGGCCGGAGGAGGTCGCGGCGCTGGCGCTCTTCCTGACCGGGGAGGACTCGGCGTACATCACGGGACAGCCGTTCGTGATCGACGGCGGGTGGCTGGCCGGGGTCAGCCTTTTCTGACGCCTTATCAGGTATTGACGCCCCCGCGCGGCGGTGCCACAGTCGGGCCATCGAATATCTGACGGTGCGTCAGAAATAACGAGGACGGTGAACCCCTTGGAATTCGGGATCTTCGTACAGGGATACGTCGGCAAGCGCGCCGAGACCGATCCCGAGGCCGAGCACAAGGCTCTGATGGAGGAGACCGAGTACGTCATCCAGGCGGACGCGTCCGGGTTCAAGTACGCCTGGGCCTCCGAGCACCACTTCCTGGAGGAGTACTCGCACCTCTCGGCCAACGACGTCTACCTCGGGTACCTCGCCCACGCCACCGAGCGGATCCACCTCGGCTCCGGCATCTTCAACCCGCTCGCCCCCGTCAACCACCCGGTCAAGGTCGCCGAGAAGGTCGCCATGCTCGACCACCTCTCGGGTGGGCGCTTCGAGTTCGGCACCGGGCGCGGGGCCGGCTCCCACGAGATCCTCGGGTTCATGCCGGGCATCACCGACATGAACCACACCAAGGAGATCTGGGAGGAGACGATCGCCGAGTTCCCCAAGATGTGGCTCCAGGACGAGTACGCCGGCTTCCAGGGCAAGCACTGGTCGCTCCCGCCCCGCAAGATCCTGCCCAAGCCGTACGGGAAGTCCCACCCGGCGATGTGGTACGCCGCCGGGTCGCCCTCCTCGTACGCCATGGCGGGGAGGAAAGGGCTCGGCGTCCTCGGGTTCAGCGTGCAGAAGGTCTCCGACATGGAATGGGTCGTCGAGTCCTACAAGACCGCGATCAAGGAGGCCGAGGCGGTCGGGGACTTCGTCAACGACAACGTCATGGTGACCTCCACGGCGATCTGCGCGGAGACGCACGACAAGGCCGTCGAGATAGCCGTCGGCGGCGGACTCAACTACCTCCAGTCGCTGCTCTTCCGCTACCACGACACCTTCCCGCGCCCCGAGGGCATCCCGGAGTGGCCCGAACTCCTGCCGGAGTACAGCGCCGAGATCATCGAACTCCTCATCGCCGAGGAACTGATGATCTGCGGCGACCCGGAGGAGGTCACCCGCCAGTGCAAGCGCTGGGAGCAGGCGGGGGCCGACCAGCTGTCCTTCGGGCTGCCGATCGGGATCTCGTACGAGGACACGATGAACTCGATCAGGCTGATCGGCGAGCACGTGATCCCGAAGATCGACACGGACCCGGTCCACCGCACCACCCGCTTCCGCGGGGCCGCCGGAGCCTGACCTCCGTCGCGCCCCGGCCTCCCGCGGGGACGGCCGCCCGTACGGGCCCGGGCGCGGGCGTCAGTGAAGCGCGGGGCGGTGTCTTCCCGGACCGCCGCCCCGTTACCGGCCCCGGCCGGAGGCACCGCAGCCGCGGCCGGCTGCAGGGCCCCCGGCCGGGGCAGTCCACGTGAGGAAGGGACACCATGCTCGACCACCTGATCAAGGGCGCCACCGTCGTGGACGGGACCGGCGCGCCGGGCGTCGTCGCCGACGTCGGCATACGCGACGGGCGGATCGTCCTCGTCGCCCGACCCGGCACCGTCACGGAGGCCGCCCGTACCACCGAGGACGCCACCGGCCTCGTCCTCGCGCCCGGCTTCGTCGACCCCCACACCCACTACGACGCCCAGCTCTTCTGGGACCCCTTCGCCACCCCCTCCATGAACCACGGCGTCACCACCGTCGCCGGCGGCAACTGCGGCTTCACCCTCGCACCGCTCCACCCCGGCCGGCCCGAGGACGCCGACTACACCCGCCGCATGATGTCCAAGGTCGAGGGCATGGCCCTGAAGGCCCTGGAGGAGGGCGTCGACTGGAGCTGGTCGTCCTTCGGCGAGTACCTCGACGCCCTCGAAGGGCGGATCGCCGTCAACGCCGGCTTCATGGTCGGCCACTGTGCCCTGCGCCGGTACGTGATGGGCCCGGACGCGGTCGGCGGGCAGCCCTCCGAGGAGCAGCTGGCCCGCATGGTGGACCTCCTCCACGACGCCATGGAGGCCGGCGCCTGGGGCCTGTCCACCACCCAGTCCGCCACCCACTCCGACGGCGACGGCGCCCCCGTCGCCTCCCGGCACGCGACCCCCGAGGAGCTCGTCGCCCTCTCCCGGGCCGTCGGCGAACACGAGGGCACCCAGCTCGAGGCGATTCTCGCCGGCTGCCTCGACCAGTTCTCCGACGCCGAGATCGACCTCTTCGTCGAGATGACCGCCGCCGCCGGACGTCCGCTCAACTGGAACGTCCTCACCATCGACGCCGCCGTCCCCGAACGCGTCCCGCGCCAGCTCGTCGCCTCCGAACGCGCCCGCAAGTCCGGCGGCCGGATCGTCGCCCTCACCATGCCGATCCTCACCCCCATGAACATGTCGCTGGGCACCTTCTGCGCCCTCAACCTCATCCCGGGATGGGGAGAGGTCCTCTCCCTCCCCGTGCCCGAGCGGATCGCCAGGCTCCGCGATCCGGACGTACGCGCCGGGATGCTGCGCCGTGCCGACTCCAAGGAGGCCGGTGTCTTCCGGCGCCTGGCGCACTTCGGCCGGTACGTCATCGGGGACACCTACAGCCGCGAGAACGAGGGCCTGACCGGCCGAGTGGTGCGGGACATCGCCGCCGAACGCGGCCAGGACCCCTTCCAGTGCCTGGTCGAGATCTGCGCCAACGACGGCCTGCGCACCGTCCTGTGGCCCATGCCCACCGACAACGACCCGGCCTCCTGGGCGCTGCGCCGCGAGACCTGGGAGCACGAGGACGTGATGCTGGGCGGCTCCGACGCCGGTGCCCACCTGGACCGCATGTGCGGAGCGCCGTACACCACCCGCTTCCTGGGCGACTGCCTGCGCGGGCGCGGGCTCGTCCCCCTCGAACGGGCGGTGCGGATGCTCTCCGACGACCCGGCCCGGCTCTTCGGACTGCGGGAGCGCGGGCGCATAGCGGAGGGCTACCACGCGGACCTGGTCCTCTTCGACCCCGAGCGGATCGACGCCGGCCCGGCGACCCTGGTGCACGACCTTCCCGGGGACAGCCCCCGGCTCGACTCGCGGGCGATCGGCATCGTCTCCGTCCGCGTCAACGGCGTGGAGACCGTCCGCGACGACGAGGTGACCGGCGCCGTCCCCGGCCGGGTGCTGCGCTCGGGGCGCGACACGAGGACGGTGAGCACCCGGTGAGGACCGAGCGGCTGTACATCGACGGGGCGTGGACCGAGCCGGAGGGCGGGCACTACGAGGTGGTCGACCCGGCCACCGAGGAGGTCGTCGGCCTCGCGCCCGAGGCCTCCCGCGCCCAGGTGTACGAGGCGGCCACCGCGGCCCGCGCGGCCTTCGCCACCTGGTCCCGCACGAAGCCGGAGGAGCGGGCCGCGATCCTGGACCGCGCCGCGGACCTCATGGCCCGTGACGCCGAGGCGAACGTGGCCCTCGCCCGCGCCGAGACCGGGGCCACCACCGCCACCGCGCGCGGGATGCAGGTCGCCGTCGGCTCCTCGCGCTTCCGGCGGTACGCGCGGGGGGCCCTGGAGCCGGTCGAGCGGGCGCTCCCCCCGCAGGTCAACGAGGCGGGTCCGATGGGCAGGGCCGGGGTCTTCGGCGCGGTCGCCGTCCGCCGCCCGGTCGGGGTGGTCACCTGCATCACGTCGTACAACAACCCGTGGGCCAATCCGGCGGGCAAGATCGCCCCGGCGCTCGCCATGGGGAACACGGTCGTGGTGAAGCCGGCCCCGCAGGACCCGCTCTCGGTCTACGCGATGACCCGGGCCCTGGCCGAGGCGGGCGTCCCGGCGGGCGTCGTCAACGTCGTCACGGGCGCGGGCGCCGCCGTCGGGGAGGCGGCCGTCGACTCCCCGGACGTCGACATGGTCTCCTTCACCGGCTCGACCGCCGTCGGGCAGCGGATCGGCGAGGTGTGCGGCGCTGCGCTGAAGCGGCAGCTGATGGAGCTGGGCGGCAAGGGCGCGGCGCTGGTCTTCGACGACGCCGACCTCGACTCGGCCGTGGCGGGCATCGGTACCACCTTCTCCTTCTACAGCGGACAGATCTGTACGGCCCCGACCCGGGTCCTCGCCCAGCGCGGGATCCACGACCGGCTGGTCGAGAAGCTCACCGGCTACCTCTCCTTCATGACGGTCGGCGACCCGGCGGCGCGGGGCACGGTGGTCGGCCCGGTGATCTCGGCGGCGCACCGCGACCGGATCGAGGCCTACGTCGACCTGGGGAGGAAGGAGGGCGCCCGGGTCGTGGCGGGCGGGGAGCGTCCGGACCTCGCGAAGGGCTTCTACGTCGCCCCCACGCTCCTGGCGGACTGCACCAACGACATGCGGGTCGTCCGGGAGGAGATCTTCGGCCCGGTGGTCGTGGTGGTCCCCTTCGACGACGAGGACGAGGGGGTCACCCTCGCGAACGACAGCGACTACGGCCTCATCGACTACGTCTGGTCGGGCGACGTGGCCCGGGCGTTCCGGATCGCGGCCCGGCTGCGGGCCGGCGGTGTCGGCGTGAACACCGTCGGGCGGAACATGGAGGCGCCGTTCGGCGGGTTCAAGAAGAGCGGTGTGGGCCGCGACGTCGGCTCGTACGCCCTGCACGCCTACAGCGAGACGCAGGCGGTGGTCTGGCCCGGTTGATCACCCGACGGGGCCTTCGGGCCCCTGAGGGAGACGGCGGGAAAAACGGCACGGGAAATTTTGGAAACGGACATTCCGGGCTCAGCTGCGGTTCCCGCATATCGGACATCCTCCGGCGGTCCAACCAATCGGTCGGTATGCCGGATCGTCGATCTTTCAATCTTCGGCGATCGGCCGGATTCTGCCTCGCAATGCAAGGCGAAGATCGAAGCTGTGAGTGGATTGCGATCTTCCGGATGTGGAAACCGCAGCACTTAACGTCCTGTTCATGACTCAGGTGGATGCACGGCCCCAGGCCGGAGACACGGTAAGGGGCGTCGACGCCCCCGGCGACACCCAGGGCGTACGCCGCAAGGGGCTCGGCGGGAACTCCGTCGGGCTGATGGGCAGTGCCGTCATCGGCGTCTCCACCGTCGCCCCGGTCTACTGCCTGACCTCGACGCTGGGCTCCACGGCCGGCGAGGTCGGACTCCAGATGCCCGCGATCTTCCTCGCCGGCTTCCTCCCCATGCTGCTCGTGGCGTTCGCCTACCGCGAGCTCAACAAGGTCATGCCGGACTGCGGCACCTCCTTCACCTGGACCGTGAAGGCCTTCGGCCCCCGGATCGGCTGGATGTGCGGCTGGGGCCTCGTCATCGCGACGATCATCGTCCTCTCCAACCTCGCCGGCGTCGCGACCTCCTACTTCTGGCTGCTGGCCGGCGAGATCACGAGCAACCCGTCGATCGCGGCCCTGGACGACAACAAGGCCGTCCACATCGTCACCTGCCTCGCGCTCATCGCGCTGGCCACGGCGATCAGCTATCGCGGCATGACCGCCACCAAGGGCGTGCAGTACGCCCTCGTCGGCCTCCAGCTCGTCGTGCTCGTCGTGTTCGTCGCCATGGCCTTCCAGAAGGCCGGCAGCGGCGCCTTCGACACCGGCCTGAGCTTCTCCTGGTCCTGGATGAACCCGTTCGCCGTCCAGTCCTTCGCGGCCTTCACCGCCGGTCTCTCCCTCTCGATCTTCATGTACTGGGGCTGGGACGCCTGTCTCGCCACCAACGAGGAGACCTCCGGCTCCACCAAGACCCCCGGCCGCGCCGCGCTCGTCGCGATGGTCGTCCTGGTCGCCTCCTACCTGGCCACCGGCATCGCCGCCCAGATGGCCGTCGGCTCCGGCGACACCGGCCTCGGCCTCGCCAACCCGGAGACCTCCGACAACGTCTTCGCCGCCCTCGCCGGTCCGGTCATGGGCCCGGCCCTCGGCATCCTGCTCTTCGTCGCGGTCCTCGCCTCGGCGGCGGCCAGCCTCCAGACGACGTTCATCCCCGTGGCGCGCACCGTGCTCGCCATGTCGGCCTACGAGGCCCTCCCCGCCTCCTTCGCCAAGGTCCACCCCCGCTTCAAGGTCCCCGGCAAGGCCACGGTCGTCGCGGGCGTCGCGACCGGCGTCTTCTACACGGTCATGACCCTGGTCAGCGAGAACGTCCTGGTCGACACGATCTACGCGCTCGGCCTGATGATCTGCTTCTACTACTCGCTCACGGCGTTCGCCTGTGCCTGGTACTTCCGCAAGGAGCTGTTCCGCTCCGGCCGGAACCTCCTCTACAAGGGCGTGTGCCCGGTCCTCGGCGGCGTCCTCCTGACCGCCGTCTTCGGCAAGACGCTGTACGACATGTGGGACCCGGCCTACGGCAGTGGCTCCTCGGTCCTCGGCGTCGGCTCGGTGTTCGTCATCGGCGTCGGACTGCTGCTGCTCGGTGTGGTGATCATGCTGGTGATGCAGCGCAGGAGCCCCGCGTTCTTCCGGGGCGAGGTGCTGACCAAGGAGACGCCCTCGCTCGTCGTCGCCGACTGAGCACCAGCACGACGAGCACCTGAGTCGCAGTACCGAAGGTGGCGGGACCGGACGGGGTCCCGCCACCTTCTTCGTACGGCGGGCCTCACGGCTGGACCATGCTCGAGGCCGAGAGGCGGCACCGTCCGATTACCGTCCCGCCGCCGTGTTCGACAGGATGGGCCCATGACCGAGATCCGTACCCCCCGACTCCTCCTCCGCCGCTGGACCGACGACGACCTCGTCCCCATGGCCGAGATCAACGCGGATCCCGAGGTCATGCGCTGGATCGGCGACGGCTCCGTGCGCGACCTGGAGGAGACCGCCGAGGACATCGAGCGCTGGGAGGAGGAGTGGGACGAGGAGGGCTTCGGGCTCTTCGCCGTCGAGCTGCTCGGCTCCGGCGAGCTGATCGGCTTCGCCGGCCTCTCCGTGCCGGAGTTCCTGCCCGAGGTGCTGCCCGCCGTGGAGATCGGCTGGCGGCTCGGGCGCCCCTTCTGGGGACAGGGCTACGCCTCCGAGGCCGCCCACGCAGCCCTGGAGTTCGCCCTCCAGGACCGCGGCCTGGACCGGGTCGTCAGCATCACGCACATCAGCAACACCGCCTCCGAGAACGTCATGCGCAAGCTCGGCATGACCCCGGAGCGCGACACGGTCCACCCCGTCTTCGACGTCCCCCTGCGGGTCCACGCCATCGACCTCAGCGAGTACCAGGGCTGACCGGGCGGGCCCGCCGGAAGCGGATCCGCGCCCCCCGGGCGGGTCCGCCCGCCGCGGATCCGGGCGCCGGGACGACGCGCGCCGTGCGCGCGTCGCACCTCTCGGAAAACCACGCCCCACGCCCTACCGTGCCCCCATGCGGATCTCGACCACGATCTTCCTGACCGACGAGACCATCACCCCCGTGCGGCTCGCGCGCGAACTGGAACAGCGCGGCTTCGCCGGGCTCTACCTCCCCGAGCACACCCACATCCCGGTCGAACGGACCACCCCCTACCCCGCGGCCGGCACCGAACTGCCCCGCGAGTACGGCCGGACGCTCGACCCCTTCGTCGCCCTCGGCCAGGCCGCGGCCGTCACCGGGAGCCTCGGAATCGGCACCGGCATCACGCTGGTCACCCAGCACGACCCGATCGCGCTGGCCAAGCAGATCGCCACCCTCGACCACCTCTCCGGGGGCCGCTTCACCCTCGGCGTCGGCTTCGGCTGGAACAAGGAGGAGGCCGCCGACCACGGGGTGGAGTGGGCCACCCGGCGCGAGCTCGGCCGGGAGCGGATGGCGCTGATGCGCGCCCTGTGGGCCCCCGAACCCACCGCGTACGAGGGCGCCCTCGGGGTCTCCGTCCGCGCCTCCCACGCGTGGCCCAAGCCCGCGGGCGGCGCCCCCCGCACCCTCCTGGGCGGGGCGGCCGGCCCCGGGCTCTTCGCGCAGATCGCCGACGCCGCCGACGGCTGGATGCCGATCGGGGGACGCGGCCTGTCGCAGTCGGTGCCGGTCCTGCGCGAGACCTGGGAGAAGGCCGGCCGCGACCCGGCGGACCTGCGGATCGTCCCGTACGCGGTCGTGCCGAACCAGGGCAAGCTGGCGCACTACGCGGAGCTGGGCTGCGAAGAGGCCGTGCTCCAGCTCCCGCCGGGGGACGAGACCGAGGTGCTGCGCGTCCTGGACGACTACGCGCGGTACCTCTGACCGTTCACCTCAACGAAGCGCCGGGGGCTCCAGACCCTCGACGGCTTCCTCGCCACCGGCACCGGAGGGGTCGTAGGCGCAGGGCATCGCCGTGAATCCGTCGAGGGTCTCCCCGTGGGACCACCAGGTGACGACGACCCGGTCCGGGTTGTCGTCCGCCTCGTCCCGCCGCTCGGCCCGCACCACCCGGTCGTCCCCGCTGTCGCGGAACGCGGTGACGGTCCAGCCGGTCCTGTCCAGGTGGTCGCGGAGCCGGCGGAGCGCGGCCCCGCCCTCCTGCTCGGAGACGCCGGCGACCCGCCAGTTGTGTCCGAGCCGGTAGGAGCCCTCCTCGGGCTCGTCCGCCATGCTCTCCAGGCCGTCCGGGTAGCAGACCTCGGCGGAGATCGAGTTCTCGGCGGCGCGGTGGCCACCGTCCGGCCGCACGGCGGGCAGCGCGCCGCCGAGTCCGGCGACGTCGTACAGCTCCTGGGTCCGCGAGGCGGCCCGCTCGGCCATCACGGCCGGAGCCACCTCCGGGAAACCCTCGCCCGTCGCCCGTTCCACGGCGTAGGTGACGAGGAGCCCTGCCACGAGCAGCACCGGAACCGCGACCGCGGCGAGGATCACGAAGAAGGTGAACCGCAGGGCACCGCGCAGCGGCGCCGGCGGATCGGCCACGTCGTCCATCAGTTCGTTCGTCACGACCGCGACACTAGAACGCGTTCCCGGGGGCCCGGATGAGCACCGCTCCTCAGCCGGACCGGGTGCGGGTACTCACGCGTCCCCGCCCCGACGTCCGCGTTCCCGCTTCCGACGGCCGCTCGTATGCTCGGTGCATGACGGATCACCAGCCCGGACGGCCCACCGAGAACGCCATGCGCCGTGCCCTCAAGCGGGCCAGGGACGGGGTGGCGCTCGACGTCACCGAGGCCGCCGTGCTGCTCCAGGCGCGGGGCGCGGACCTGGAGGACCTCGCCGGATCGGCGGCCCGGGTGCGCGACGCGGGCCTCGCCGCCGCCGGCCGGCCCGGGGTCATCACCTACTCCAAGAGCGTCTTCATCCCGCTCACCCGGCTCTGCAGGGACACCTGCCACTACTGCACCTTCGTCACCGTGCCCGGCAAGCTGCGCCGCGCCGGGCACGGGATGTTCATGTCCCCCGACGAGGTCCTGGACATCGCCCGCCGCGGCGCCGAATTGGGCTGCAAGGAAGCCCTGATCACGCTCGGCGACAAACCCGAGGACCGCTGGCCCGAAGCGCGGGAGTGGCTCGACGCGCACGGCTACGACGACACCCTGGCGTACGTACGGGCCATGGCGATCCGCATCCTGGAGGAGACCGGGCTCCTGCCCCACCTCAACCCCGGCGTGCTGTCCTGGACGGACTTCCAGCGCCTCAAGCCGGTCGCCCCCAGCATGGGCATGATGCTGGAGACGACCGCGACCCGCCTGTGGTCCGAGCCCGGCGGGCCGCACTACGGCTCCCCGGACAAGGACCCCGCCGTGCGGCTGCGGGTCCTGGAGGACGCCGGTCGCTCCTCCGTGCCCTTCACCAGCGGACTGCTCATCGGGATCGGCGAGACGTACGAGGAGCGGGCCGAGTCCCTCTTCGCGCTGCGCAAGGTCTCCCGCGCCTACCACTCGGTCCAGGAGCTGATCATCCAGAACTTCCGCGCGAAGCCGGACACGGCGATGCGCGGGATGCCGGACGCGGAACTCGACGACCTCGTCGCCACCATCGCCGTCGCCCGGCACATCATGGGCCCGAGCGCCTGCCTCCAGGCCCCGCCGAACCTCGTCGACGAGGAGTACGGCCGGCTCATCGGCGCCGGCATCGACGACTGGGGCGGGGTCTCGCCGCTCACCATCGACCACGTGAACCCCGAGCGGCCCTGGCCGCAGATCGACACCCTGGCCGAGAAGTCCCGCGCGGCCGGCTTCGAGCTGCGCGAACGCCTCTGCGTCTACCCCGAGTTCGTCGGCCGCGGCGAGCCCTGGCTCGACCCGCGGCTGCTGCCGCACGTCCGCGCCCTCGCGGACCCGGAGACGGGCCTTGCCGACCCGGACGCGCCGGTGCGCGGCCTGCCCTGGCAGGAGCCGGACGAGGCGTTCACGGCGAGCGGCCGCACCGACCTGCACCGCACCGTCGACACCACCGGCCGGACGCACGACCGCCGCGCGGACTTCGACGAGGTGTACGGCGACTGGGAGGCGCTGCGCGAGGCGGCCGTCCCGGGCATGGTCCCCCAGCGCATCGACACCGACGTGCGGGACGCCCTCGCCGTGGCCGCCGACGACCCGACACGGCTCACCGACGACCAGGCGCTGGCCCTGCTGCACGCGGACGGCCCCGCGCTCGACGCGCTGACCCGGATCGCCGACGACGTGCGCGCGTCGGTGAACGGCGACGACGTCACGTACGTCGTCACACGGAACATCAACTTCACCAACGTCTGCTACACCGGCTGCCGCTTCTGCGCCTTCGCGCAGCGGCGCACCGACGCCGACGCCTACACCCTCTCCCTCGACCAGGTCGCCGACCGGGCCCAGCAGGCGTGGGAGGTCGGCGCGGTCGAGGTGTGCATGCAGGGCGGCATCCACCCGGACCTTCCGGGCACGGCCTACTTCGACATCGCGCGGGCGGTGAAGGAGCGCGTCCCCGGCATGCACGTCCACGCCTTCTCCCCGATGGAGGTCGTCAACGGCGCCACCCGGACCGGACTCTCGATCCGCGAGTGGCTGACGGCCGCGAAGGAGGCCGGGCTCGACTCGATTCCCGGCACGGCCGCCGAGATCCTCGACGACGAGGTGCGGTGGGTCCTCACCAAGGGCAAGCTGCCCACGGCGACCTGGATCGAGGTCATCACCACCGCCCACGAGCTGGGCATCCGGTCCTCGTCCACGATGATGTACGGCCACGTGGACCAGCCGCGTCACTGGCTGGGCCACTTCCGCACGCTGGCCCGCATCCAGCGGGCGGCCCTGGAGGCCGGGCGGGAGGGCTTCACGGAGTTCGTGACGCTGCCCTTCATCCACACCAACGCCCCCGTCTACCTCGCGGGCATCGCCCGGCCCGGCCCGACGGTCCGCGACAACCGCGCCGTCACGGCCATGGCCAGGCTGCTGTTGCACCCGTACATCCCGAACATCCAGACCAGCTGGGTGAAGCTGGGCGCGGAGGGCGCCGCCGAGATGCTCCGCTCCGGCGCGAACGACCTGGGCGGCACGCTGATGGAGGAGACCATCTCCCGGATGGCCGGCTCCGGCTACGGCTCGTACCGCTCGGTCAGGGACCTGACCGCCATCGCGGAGGCGGCCGGCCGCCCCGCCCGGCCGAGGACGACGCTCTACGGCGAGGTGCCGGAGGAGCGGGTGCGGGCGGCGCTCGCGTCCGACGGCCACCTGCCGGAGCTGCTGCCGGTACTGGGCGACTGACGCGGTTCCCCGGCGGCCGACACGTCCCGGCGGTGACGCGGCCCGGCGGCCGACGCGGCCGGGTGGCCGACGGAGCCGAACGGACCCCGACGGTGAAGGTTCCGTCGGGGTCCGGTGAACTGCGGTCGAAAAGGGACAGAAAGGCATCCGATCGCAAAACGTTCCGACCCGCGAACGTGAGAACCCGGTCCATTACAGTGCTGCGAGATGCGCGACCTGTGCGCCGAGGGCTTTCCGGGGGAGGGCACGTCGTGACGACGACCGCCGCGGCCGTGTGGGGCCGTGCCGAACAGCAGGACTTCCGGGCCCGGGTGCGCGGCTGCCTCCTCGGCGGGGCCGTCGGCGACGCCTTCGGCGCCGGAGTCGCGGCGCTGTCCCTGGAGGAGATCAGGGCCGAGCACGGCCCGCAGGGGCTCACCGAGCCGGTCCCGGCCCACGGCAGGCGCGGGGCCGTCACCGCCGCCACGCAGATGACCCTCTTCACCGTCGACGGGCTGATACGCGCGCAGGTCCGCCGGGACACCGGGGCCTGGCACCCGCCCACCGACGTCCACCGGGCCCATCTGCGCTGGGCGGCCACGCAGCGCGACTGGGGCCCCGACGAACGGCGCGAGGACAACGGCTGGCTCGCCCGCGAGGAGTGGCTCTACGCCCGCAGGGATCCGGCCCGCAGCTGTCTGACGGGTCTCGGCGACGACGTCCTCGGCACCCTCGACAAGCCCAAGAATCCGGGCGCGACCGATTCCGGCGCGCTGGTCAGGTCGGCGCCCTTCGGGCTGCTCGTCGGCTGGGAGCCGCAGCTGGTGTGCCAGTTGGCGGTGGAGTGCGCGGCCCAGACGCACGGCGATCCCGCCGCCTACCTCGCGGCCGGTGCCCTCGCCGTCGTCGTGCACGGCCTCGCCCGCGGCGAGAGCGTCGACGGCTCGGTGCAGCGGGCGCTCGGCCAGCTCGCCCCCCGCCCCGGCCACGAGCCCGTCACCGCCGCCCTCCAGCAGGCCCTCGGGGCCGTACGGCAGGGCATGCCGAACGCCGCCAGGGTCACCGCCCTCGGCGCGGACGAGGACCGGGCCGAGAACCTCCTCGCCGTCGCGGTCTACTGCGCCCTCGTCGGGGAGGACATCCGCCACGGTCTGCGCCTCGCGGTCAACCACGACGGGCCCTCGGCGGCGACCGGCGCGGTGACGGGCGCCCTGCTCGGCGCCCTGCACGGCGAGACGGCCCTCCCGCCGGCCTGGCTGGCCGAGCTGGAGGGCCGTTCGACGGTCCTGGAGATAGCGGACGACTTCGCGATGGAGATGACGCAGGGCGCCGCCCTGCACAGCCCCTCCGAGTCCTCGCCCGGCTGGCTGGCGCGTTATCCGAGGGGCTGACCCGTGCGGTCGCCGCCGCTCTGCGCGGGGACGGCGGCCGCTCCGGCCGGGCTGCCGTCGTCCGAGTGGAGCCGGTCGAGGACCGCGTCCCTCTCCGGGGTGTCCTCGGGCTTGATGAAGCCGATGAGGATGTAGAGGACGAGGGAGACGGCGAGCGGCGAGACGATCTGGATCTGGAGTTCGAGGCCGTCGAGGCCGTAGTTGGTCAGCCAGAAGGTGAAGAGGCCGGCCGCCCACGAGACCAGCGCCGCCGTCGGCCCGGACTTCCGGAAGGACCGCAGCAGTCCGAGCATGAACGGGATGGCGATCGGTCCCATGAGCCCGGCCACCCACTTGATGACGATGGTGATGATGTCCTTGAAGGCGGGGGAGTTGACCTGGGTCGCGACCGCCATCGACAGCGCGAGGAAGGCGATCGTCGACCAGCGCGCGGCGAGCAGCCCGGCCCGGTGGGTCCAGGTCCGGGCGGCCTTGCTCAGCACGGGGGCGATGTCCCGGGTGAAGACGGCCGCGATGGCGTTGGCGTCCGAGGAGCACATGGCCATGGTGTGCGAGAAGAAGCCGACGATGACCAGGCCGAGCAGGCCGTGCGGCAGCAGCTGTTCGGTCATCAGGGCGTACGAGTCGGAGGCGTCGGGCTTCTTGGGGTCGACGAGCAGCGGCGCGACCCACATGGGGAAGAAGAGGACCAGCGGCCAGACGAACCACAGGACGGCCGAGAGCCGGCCGGAGCGGGTGGCCTCGCGGGCGTTGGGCGTGGCCATGTAGCGCTGGGCCTGGTTCCACATGCCGCCGCTGTACTCGAAGGTCTTGATGAAGAGGTAGGCGAGCAGGAACGTCATCGTGTACGGGCCCGCGGTCGGCGCCGTGTGCCCCTGGAGTTCGGGCCGGTCCCAGACCGTCCACAGGGCGCTGAAGCCGCCCAGCTTCGCCAGGACGGCGACGAGCATCGCGATGCCGGCGAAGAACTGGATGATGAACTGCCCCAGCTCGGTGAGCGCGTCGGCCCACAGGCCGCCGACGGTGCAGTAGATGCCCGTGACCACGCCGGTGATGAGGATGCCCTCGTTGAGGGAGATACCGGTGAAGACGGAGAGCAGGGTGGCGATGGCGGCCCATTTGGCGCCGACGTCGACGATCTTCAGCAGCACCCCGGACCAGGCGAGGGCCTGCTGGGTGGGCAGGTTGTAGCGGTTCTTCAGGTACTCCAGCGGGGACGCCACGTGGAGGCGCGACCGGAGGCGGTTGAGCCGGGGCGCGAAGAGGTGCGCGCCGATGGCGATGCCGATCGCGATGGGGAAGGACCAGGTGACGTACGAGGTGACGCCGTAGGTGTACGCGATGCCGGCGTAGCCGGTGAACATCACGGCGCTGTAGCCCGACATGTGGTGCGAGATGCCGGAGAGCCACCAGGGCATCTTGCCTCCGGCGGTGAAGAAGTCGGAGACGTCGTCCACGCGCTTGTGGGACCAGACGCCGATCGCGACCATCACGCCGAAGTAGCCGATGAGCACGGCCCAGTCGAGACTGTTCATTGAGCCCCCTCCAGGGGTTCCGGTCCGCCTTGTGAACGCCGTTCATGGTGTGGCGAGTTGAACGGCCACGACAACGCACTGGAGGGTCAAGAGAGGGTAAAATCGTTCGAGTTGTTGACCTCAGTTCATATTCATGAATCCAGATGGGGTCAAAAAGGGCCGTACGGCGGGGTTCTCCGTACGGCCCGGACGACGGGGGCGCGACCCCCTACCGCATCAGCTCGCCCGCGTTGACCAGAAGCGACTGCCCGGTGATGGCCCGCGCCCGGTCCGACGCCAGGAAGGCCGCCGCCTCCGCCACGTCCCCGTCGGTGGCCGGCTCGGGCAGCGCCATCCGCTCCGTGAGCCGCCCGAGCACCTCCGCCTCCGGCACGCCCTCCGCGTGCGCGGTGATCCGGACGTAGGCCTGGACCGGCGGCCCCCACATCCAGCCCGGCAGGACGGTGTTGACCCGGATCCGGTGGGGACCGAACTCCCGCGCCATCGAGTACATCGCCGAGGTCAGCGCGCCCTTCGAGGCCGCGTACGCCGCCTGCCGGACCTGCGAGGGGGCGGCCACCGACGACTGCGTACCGATCAGGACGACGGAGCCGCCCCGCTCCTTGAGCGCGGGCAGGCAGGCCCGGGTCATCCGCAGGGTGCCGAGCAGGTTGACGTCCAGGACGCCCTGCCAGGTGGCGAAGTCCGCGTCCTCCACGCCGCCGAAGTAGTCGTCCCAGGCCGCCACGTGCACCACCGCGTCGACCGCCCCGAACCGCTCGACCGCGAGCGCGGCCAGCGCCCCGCACTGCGCCTCGTCGGTGATGTCGGTGGGCAGGAAGGCGGTACGGCGCCCCTCGGGGTCGACGGCGGCCGCGCTCCTGGCGAGGTTCGCCTCGGTCCGCGCGCCGAGGACCGCGTTGCCCCCGTCCCGCACCACCGTCTGGGCGATCCGGTGGCCCAGCCCCGCGCCGACGCCCGACACGATCACGGTCTTCCCCTGGAGCGGCATCCGGGCGCCTCCCGACTCTGGCCAATTATCTGACGGCCCGTCAGAGTAGGGGCCTCCGGACGACTTGGGAAGGGACGCGGACATGGGCGACGACGCGCACACGAGCGGGGCCGAGGGGACGCGGAGCGAGACGTACGGCGAGCTGGCAGCCGTGGGGCCGTACGGCGTACGCCCGGGACACGCCCTGATCACGATGGTCGAGCCGCATCCGGGCCACGAGTACGCGTACAACCGCTGGTACGAGGACGACCACTACTACGCCGGCGCGATGGCGATGCCCTGGATGTACGCGGGGCGCCGCTGGGTGGCGACCCGCGCCCTCCAGGAGCTGCGCGCCCCCGAGAAGTCCGCGGTCGCCCAGCCGGTGACGGCGGGCTGCTACCTCTCCACGTACTGGGTCACCGAGGGCCGCTACGACGAGCACATGAAGTGGACCGTCGCCATCAACAAGCGCCTGAACCGCGACGGGCGCGTCTACCGCGACCGCACGCACGTCTTCACGGCCTTCCAGGACCACGAGGCGACCGTCTACCGGGACGGGGCGGCCGGCCCGCGGGACGTCCACGCCCTGGACCACCCCTATGCGGGCCTGATCCTCCAGGTGATCGACACGGAGGACCCCGGCCGACGGGCGGAGCTGCTCGAACACCTCCGCTCCCGCGAACTCCCCCGCCGCCTCGCGGGCTCGCCGGCGGCGATGGTGACCGTCTTCCGCCCCACACCACTGCCCGGGGACCGGATGACGTACGTCAAGCAGGTCGAGGGAACCGGCACGCGCCTGACCCTGCTCTGGTTCCTGGAACGCGACCCACGCGACGTCTGGCACGACCACTTCGCGGACCTGGCAGGGACGGCGGGCGAATCGGGCCGGGTGGAACTGGTGGCACCGTTCATCCCGACGGTCCCGGGGACGGACCGGTACGTCGACGAACTGAGGTGAGGTGATCCGGCGAGAAGCCGGGCGGGGGAGGGTGCCGGGCGGGGGGAAGGTGCCGGGCGGGGCCGAAAACAGACGGAGAAGCGCGGTCGCGGAGCGCGCGGTGCCGGGAATGGCCGAGCCCCCTCGGCCAGGACGGCGGACCGGTCGAGAGGGCTGCTGCGTGGTGCCCGCGACGGGTGCGGTCGCGTGACGCCGGGCGCCTGACGCGCGCCGTTCAGAGGGTTCCGGTGCTCACTTCGCTGACGAAGGCGTTCCAGGAGCCGGGTCCGAAGGCGAGGGAAGGGCCCTCGGGAGCCTTCGAGTCACGCACCGCGATCGCTGCCGTCGCAGGGGACTTGACCTCCACGCATGCCCCGTTCCCGCCGGAATAGGAGGACTTCGTCCAGGTGTCCGTAGCGCCCTGAATAATCGCCATGATCTCAGCTCCGGTTCTGCCCGTAGGGTGTCGCGCCAACCTTCTTGCTGGCGTGATCGACGCTACTCGCCGGTCCCGCCGCGTGGGGCGGGCGTTCACTCGACCGGATGGCATATTCCATGTGCTCTTCCGCCGGAACAAGGCCGAGGTGTACCGTACCGGCCTCATCCCCGACAGCAGGCCTTTCGGCCGTTTTTCACCCCTGATCTCCGCCCGCGTACTTTTTGGCGATGTCGGAGATGAAGTCCCGGGTCTGCTCCACATTCAGCGCCTGTGCCCGCAAGTGCTCGTACATCACGCTGTACTTCGCGACATCCTGCGCCTTCTCCAGATAGAGGTCGCTGGTCACTCCCTCGATATAGACGACGCTGGAGTCGGACGTGTCCGGGAACTCCAGAATCGCGTAGTGCCCGCTGATGCCCGGATGCGCACCCATCTCGAACGGCAGGACCTGGACGGTGACGTGCGGCAGGTGCGACTGCTCGACGAGGTGCTCCAGCTGCTCGATCATCAGCTGCCTGTTGCCGACCTCGCGGCGCAGCGCGCCCTCGTCGATGACCGCCCACAGGCGCAGCGGACGCTCCTCGTCCTTGATCCGGTCCTGGCGGCGGGTGCGGACGGTGACGCGCTTGTCGATGTCGGCCGGAGTCGACTCCGGCAGGGCCCCTCTGATGACGGCCTCCGCGTACCCGCGCGTCTGCAGAAGGCCGGGGATGATCTGGGGCTCGTACACGCGCAGGCTCTCCGCGTCCGTCTCCAGACCGATGTAGACGCTGTACGGGATGTCGCCGAAGGCGTGCCACCAGCCCTGCTGGCGCGAGTCCTTGGCCATCTGCATCAGCGACTCGACGACCCGCTCGTCCTCGACCTCGTAGACGCCGCACAGATCGCGGACGTCACGCTGGCTGATGGAGCGCCGGCCGTTCTCGAGACGGCTGATCTTCGACTGGGAGACCAGGAGACGCTCGGCGACCTGCTCGGCCGTCATGTTCTTCTGCTCCCGGAGCCGGCGCAGCTCCTGGCCCAATCGGCGTCGCCTGACGGTGGGGTTGACGGTGGACGCCACGGAAACTGCACCTCCGGCTGTCGGCTGCGTAGCTGTACGTATCTACTGCTTGGCAGACTGCCACCAAAGGCCTGGTGTGCGCTGGGAAATGACGACAACCCCGGTGGCGCAGGGCCCGGGCGCCCGGCCGGAGACGCGCGTGTGCGGGGCGGCCGGCTCGGCCGCCCCGCACACGTCTGTGCGGCTCCCGGAAGGGATCTGGGTGGTGCTCAGTGCACGGCCGCGCGGGCCATGCTGCCGTGACGGGGCTGCTCGGCGACGCCCGCAGGGCGCCCGCCTCCCGCCGGGGCGTTGCGGCGCGGCTGGGCGGCCACGCCGTTCTGGACGTCCATCACGGCGTGTGCCACGAGGCCGCCCATGGGGTCGTGTCGGATCAGATCGCGCAGCCGGGACCGCGACGAGCGTCCTTCGTTCCCCGGGTACAGGTGCTTGCCGAGTCCGACCGCGTGGGCCAGCGCGGCGAGCGCCGCGGTCCGCGGGTCCGGCGGTACACCGGTGCGGATCGCACTGTCCAGCCGGGACCTGATGTCCCGGCTGATCGCTGTCTCCGTCGCCTGGTAGCGAGTCGTCGGCAGCACTCCGCACATCTGGCCCTCCACGGCATGCACCATGCCGCATCGCTCCAGATGAGCGAGATAGATCTGACGCAGCCCCAGTCGGGGCCCGCCGATCCAGTGGACCGCCCGGACCGGGCTGCCACGCCTTCGCAGCAGCTCCAGTGCGGAGTCCAGAGTCGGATCTCCGGTCGGCCGTGGCATCACCACGGCGATACGATCCCCGTCAGGGGCTATCCGTCCTGCCAGAGCCAGCTCCACTAGCTGTGCTCCGGCGAGGCCGAGGTCGAGCGACTGCGGCTGCGCTGTGGTACCCGTGGCCGGGTCCAGAGCGAGCAGCAGAAGCTCCTCCGGAATTGTTCTGCGGCTCCTGCCCATCCATGCCTCCCCGCGTGGATGAGTCACAGGGTGACCCCTCTCACATTCATCTGTCGAGAGCGCCTGGGTGCTTCGTACGGGAACCGGCATGTATGTCGTTCTCGTCTAGCACGGGAGCCAAGGGGTTCACACAGGACACTGGTACATGGTTCGGACGTACGCATGACGCATGGAGGAGGCACGGTGGCGGGCGAGTCCCCCGAAAAGGCGGAGCAGCAGGAGTCTTCGCGGGAGGCGACTCCGGGCGGCGGCGGGCGGGATCCGCGGCTGTCCGTGTTCCGCGAGTCGAGCCCGTCGGCGTCTTCGGCGTCGGCGGCCGAGGGAGCGGAAGCGGGGTCGGGTTCCGGGTCTTCCGGTTCCGGTGCGGGTTCGGTTCGGGTGGACCAGCCGACGGCGGTCTTCAAGGCCCTCGCCCCGCGTGCCCCGGAGGACGACGCCCCGGCAGCCGAGCCCTCCGCCGAGGACGGTGACGGCCGCGAGGACCGCCTGCGGGCCGCTGTGGCGGCCTGGGTCGCCTCGGGCGACGAGCCCGCGCCTGCGGACCCCCCGGGTGCCGAGGAGGCCGGGGAAGGCTCCGTGGAGGACGAGCCGGCCGTGACGGCGGACGCTGACGCTGACGCGGGCGAGCCGGCGGAGCCGGTCGCCGGCGATGACGGTGACATCGATGCCGAGGCCCGGGCCGAGGACGGCTCTGGGGCCGAGGGCGGAGCCGACGAGGCCCCGGAGGACGCCCAGGCCGCCCCTGAGGCCGCTGCGGTGCCTGGCGCCGCGAAGGCCGCCGGTGCCGAAGACGCCGAGGACTGGTTCGCGGCCCGGAAGCCCGCGCAGGCTCCCGAGGGCACCGCGCAGGAGCCCGCCGAGGCCGATGCCGAGCCCGCCCACGAGAAGCCTGCCGCCGCGGAGCCCGCCGACGAGAAGCCGGCCGCGGGCCGGTCCGCCGACGCGCCCGCCGACGACGAGTCCGCCGACGGCCGGCCCGTCCTCGACCAGCCCACCGCCGTGTTCAAGGCCGTACGGCCGCCCGTCGTGGACCAGCCGACGACCGCGCTCAAGATCCCGCCGATCATGCCGCCCGCCAAGGCCGGCCCGCCCGCGCCGGACGCCGACGAGGCGCCGAAGGCGGACGAGGCCCCCAAGGCGCCCGCCGCGAGCGAGGCCCCCAAGGCCCCGGCCGAACCTGCCGCCCCCAAGGCTCCCGAGCCGGCGAAGGCGCCCGAGTCCGATGCCGAGCGCACGAGCCAGTTCATCCCGCTGCGCCGCGACCTCCCCGGGGCCCCGGCCGTCCCCGCGGCGAACACGCCGCGGCAGGACGAGGCGAAGCCGCCGGCCCCCGCCGCCCCCGCGTCGCTCACCGAGGCCGAGCGGACCAGGCAGCAGCCCATGCCGCCGCTGCCCCCGCTGGACCTGCTCGCGGAGCTGACGAACACCCCGCCCCCGCCGCCGACCCCTTTGCGCACCGCCGCCCGGCGCGTCCGGATCTGGACGCCACTGGTCGTCCTGGCGCTGATCATCTTTGCGATCGCGCAGTTCGTGCGGCCGCTCCCCGCGCCGGCCCTGACCCTCTCCACCGCCCCGACCTTCACCTTCGCGGGCGGTGAGCTGAACATGCCGTGGCCCACCGAGGGCCAGGGCGCCGCCGAGGTCGAGGGCGTCGGATCGCTGGGCACGTACGGCGCTCAGAAGCCCGCTCCGATCGCCAGCGTCGCCAAGACGATGACCGCGTACGTGATCCTCCGCGACCACCCCATCAAGGGCGACGCCGACGGCCCGGAGATCACGGTCGACAAGAAGGCCGGCGAGCAGGCCAAGGCCAAGGACGAGTCGACCGCGCAGATCGAGGAGGGGCAGACGTACTCGGAGAAGGAGCTGCTCCAGCTCCTCATGATCCCCTCCGGCAACAACGTGGCGCGTCTCCTCGCCCGCTGGGACGCCGGTTCCGAGGCCGCCTTCGTCGAGAAGATGAACGCCGCTGCCAAGGACCTCGGCATGACCGGATCGGTCTACACCGACCCCTCGGGCCTCCAGGCGACCACCGTCTCCACCCCGCTCGACCAGCTGAAGCTGGCCAAGGCGGTCATGCAGTACGACGTGTTCCGCGAGATCGTGAACATGCCGAACCTCAAGGTGGACGGCATCCCGGGGCAGATCGAGAACAACAACAACATCCTGCTGGAGCCGGGCGTCGGCGGCATCAAGACCGGCTCCTCCACGCCCGCCGGCGGCAACCTGCTCTGGTCCGCGAACACCGTCGTCGACGGCCAGAACCGCCGCATCCTCGGCGTCGTGATGGGCGCGAAGGACGCCGACCAGCTCTACCAGAAGCTCCAGCTGGCGATCGACTACAGCCTCCGGCTGATCCAGCAGGCGCAGAAGGACGTGACCTCCGCCCCGGTCGTCCGCAAGGGCCAGGTCGTCGGCCATGTCGACGACGGCCTCGGCGGCCGGACCCCGGTGATCGCGACCAAGGAGCTCAAGGCCGTCGGCTGGCCGGGCCTGAAGGTCGACCTGGAGCTGACGGACGGCGGCAAGACGGTCCCCCACGCCGGCAAGGCGGGCGACATCGTCGGCCAGGTGTCGATCGGCACGGGGACGGGCAAGGTCAGCGCTCCGGTCGCCCTCCAGACCGACCTGGTGGAGCCTGGCTTCGACAAGAAGCTGACGCGCATCGGCTGACGCGGGACGGCGCCCCGGTCCTCCGGGGCGCCTGGCTGTTAGCGTTCCGAGGCACGATCACGCGCGACGGGCAGCACGGGAAAGGGCCGCAGTGACCACCGCCGAGCCGACACGCGCCGACGAGGGCGCGCAGTCACGACCCCGGTCCCGGGACTCCGCGTCGCGAATAAACCTCCCGGCGCCCCGTCCGGCCACCGGCACGGCGGCGTCGGGGACGCCCCGCCCGCGCCCCGCGCGCCGCAAGCGCCGCTACCCCGTCATGATCGCCACGGGCCTGGCCGCGCTCACCCACATCCTCTGGTTCTTCCTGTTCGCGAACAGCGGCGGCGACCTCGCCGCCCAGGACGCCTGGGCCGAGTTCGTGGGCCGGCACCCCGACTCCGCGTACAACCTCGCCTGGTACGGGGGGATGCACCCGGTCTCGTACAGCGTCGTCTCGCCGTACGTGATGTCGGTGCTCGGCGTCCGTACGACGATGATGATCGCCGGGACCCTGTCGGCGGGTCTGACGGCGCTGATCCTGGTGCGGGTGAGGGCGGTCCGCAATCCGCTCGCGTGCGCGCTGGCCGGGGTCTTCGCCTTCCTGTGCAACGCGCTGTCGGGGCGGGTGACGTTCGGGCTCGGCATGATGTTCGCGCTCGGCGCCGTCGCGGCCGTGTTCTGCTGGCCGCACCGCTGGCGCCACAAGCGCTGGGCGAAGGCCGCGGTCGCCGCCCCGCTCGCCGGTCTCGCGACCGCCTGCAGTCCGGTCGCCGGGCTCTTCCTCGGCGTCGCCGCGGCCGCCCTCTTCCTCAACAAGCGGCGGCCTGGCGCGTACGCCCTCGGCCTCGCCCCGGTGGCGGTCGTCGCCCTCTCCTCCTGGCTGTTCCCCTTCTCCGGTACGCAGCCGATGTCGCTGGCGTCGACGGCGCTTCCGTTCCTCTTCGGGGTCCTGGTCCTGGTCCTGGTACCGCGCGCGTGGCGCACGGTCCGCACCGCGGCGGCCGTCTACTCCGCCGGAACCCTGCTGACCTGGCTGGTCGACTCCCAGATCGGGTCCAACGTCTCGCGGCTCGTGATGCTCTTCGCGGGCGTCGTCCTGCTCGCGGCGCTGCCCTACGCCGCCCCGCGCTCGCGCCGCTGGTACGCGCTGGTGCTCGCCTTCGCCGGCCTGAACTTCTGGATCGGGTTCAAGAGCGTCGACGACGTCATCCGCACCGCCCCCGACGCGTCGTGGGCGCGCGAGGTCGCTCCGCTGATCAACCAGTTGCAGGTGCGGGGCGCGGAGAAGGCGCGGGTGGAGGTCGTCCCGGCCTCCAGCCACCGCGAGTCGTCCGCGCTCACGCCGTACATCAACCTGGCGCGCGGCTGGAACCGCCAGGCGGACATGGAGCGGAACCCGCTCTTCTACGACGACACCCTCAACGCCTCCAACTACCAGGACTGGCTCGACCGGTGGGCGGTGCACTACGTCGTGCTCCCCACCGGGGCGCCCGACTCGGGCGCGGAGCGCGAGGCGGAGCTGGTCCAGGGCGGCCTCCCGTACCTCCAGCAGGTCTGGTCCGACGCGAACTGGCGCCTCTACGCCGTCGAGAACCCCACGCCCCTCGCCGCCCCGCCGGCGGAGGTCCGCCGGGCGGGCGCGGAAGAGGTCGTCATCCGCATCGACGCCCCGGGCCGGGTGCTGATCCGGGTGCCCTACTCGCCCTGGCTGGCCCTCCTCGACGAGAACGGCGACAAGATCGAGCCGCCCCAGGAGACGGAGGAGTCGAAGCGGGCCCGTGAGGACTCCGAGACCGAACTGCCGAAGGTCTTCCGCAACGACCGGGGCTGCCTCCTGAAGACGGAGGCGGACGCGGAGGGCGACGAGTGGACCGAGCTGCTGGCCCCGAAGCCGGGCGTCTACCGCCTGGCGGCCCCGTACAAGCTCTTCCCGCGCGGCACGGCCTGCCCGGACGAACTGCGCTGACCGGCCTGCGCCGGGACGAGCTGGGCTGACCGAGTGGGCTGACCGCACCGCGCCGACCGCACCGCGGTGACACGCCGGTGTCGTGCTCTGCCCGGCGAGCGCGGTCACCGGCGGGCGGGGGACCCCCGGCCCAGCGCCAGCCGTGCCACCCGCGGCCAGTCGGCCGCCGCCCCCCTGGCGCGCCGGGCGCGAGGGCGGTGGCGGGGCACACGGACGCGCAGGGCCCCGGGCGCGCTGCGGCACACGACGGGGGACGGCAGGAGGACGTGCTCCCCGTCGATGCCGACCGGAAGCTCCGGGTGGGTGCCCTCGTCGGCTTCGACGACGAGGTCGACGACGGCTTCGGCGGCGTCGAGCCGGACGATCCCCCCGGAGCGCGAGCCGCGCACCACCCGCGCCGCCTGGACGGTGTTGGCGACCCGCACGCAGACCAGGCCGAGGAGCCCCGTGTCCAGCCGCTCCCTGCGTCCGGGATGCGCGGCGTCGACGGCGCGTCCGTACGGATTGTTGCTGACGAGCAGTGCCTGGAGACCGTCGATGTCCGTCCCGTCCGCCCGCGTCCGCAGCCGGGGGGCGCCGTCGCCGCTCAGGAGGCCGGGGAGGGTGCGCAGGGTCGTACGGGCCTTCGCGTCCCGGTAGGCCGGGTCGACGACGACGGAGGCGTAGGTCCCGAACGAGGCGTTGTTGACGAAGACCCGGTCCGCGGCGAAGCCGAGGTCGACGCGGATCTCGACGCCGTCGGACAGGGCCTCCAGGGCCGCCGCCGGATCGTCGCGGTCCAGGCCCAGGTCGAGGGCGAAGTGGTTGCGGGTGCCGGCGGGGATCACCGCGAACGGCACGTCGTGGCGCGCCGCGACCTCCGCCACCAGTGCCTGGGTGCCGTCACCGCCCGCCACCGCCAGCAGATCCGCTCCCTCGGCGACGGCCCGCCGGGCCAGCTCGGCGACATCCTGGCCGGCTTCGAGCAGGGCGACCCGGCAGCCCGCCGCACGGGCCTTTTCCACCAGGTGGAAACGGCCCACCTTGCCGCCGCCGGACCGCGTGTTCATCAGGATCCAGGGGGCGCGGGGCGCCGTGACGGCAGTCTCGGTGGAGGAGGTGCGTCCGGACGTCAGGGCCGTACGGGCCGCCGTGACGGCGAGTGCCCACAGGGCCAGGGACACGGCGGCCGGCCAGAGGATGTCGAACGCGGCGTACACGGCGAGGACGGCGACCGGCGCGGCCACCGAGAGGAGAACCCCGAGGAACCGGAGCGGACCGGTGTGCGCGAGGGCCCACCACACGCCGACGGCGGCGAGTGCCAGTCCCGCGAGGCCGACCGGCACCCAGAGCAGGCTCCGCAGACCGGCGGCGACGAGGGGCACGAGGACACTGCCGAGCAGGGCGATCACGGCCAGGCGTGCCCATCCCGGGCCACCCTCGCGCTCGGTCGCGGCGCGAGCCGCGACCGCTCCCCGTCCCCGCTCCGTCCCCTGTCCCCGTCCTTGGTCCGATCCGGATCCCTGTCCCTGTCCTCGGGGGGTACCGCCGTGTCGTTCCACCTGTCGGCCCTCCTCGTCGCGGTGCCGGGTACGGGGCTGTCGTGCCGCCCGTACCCGGCGTGCCGGGCCGCGTCACCGGCTCCGTGGGGGTGCCTCTTCGGACAGGTCGAAGAGGTTGTCCCGGTCGATGACGCACAGCGCCCAGATGATGAAGCCCGAGAGGGCGATCATCACGATCGACCAGACCGGGGCGTAGGGGACGGAGAGGAAGTTGGCGATGATGACGAGTCCGGCGATGATCACGCCGGAGACGCGGGCCCACATCGCCGTCTTGAGCAGCCCGATGCTGACGATCACGGCGATCGCGCCCAGGACGAGGTGGATCCAGCCCCACGACGTCAGGTCGAAGGCGAAGACGTAGTTCCGTGTCGTCACGAAGACGTCGTCCTCGGCGACGGCCATGATGCCCCGGAGGATGTCGAGCAGGCCGACCAGGAAGAGCATCACGGCGGCGAAGGCGGTCAGCCCGGAGGCCCATCCCTGCTTCGCCGTGTCCGCCGGCGGGGTGCGTGTCGCGCTCATCTCGTGTCTCGTTTCGTCGTCGGCGGTCGCTCAGACGCCGGGGGTGCGGGGGGTGGAGCCGACGTGGGCGGTGGAACCCGTGCCCGTGCCTGCGCCGTGACCGCTCAGCACCTTCTCCTTGGCCCTGCGGAACTCCTCCTCGGTGATGACGCCCTTGTCGCGGATCTCGGCCAGCTTGGCGAGTTCCTCGGCGCTGCTGGTGCCGGAGCCCGCGGTGTCCCTGATGTAGGCGTTGAACTCCTCCTGCTGCGCGCGTGCCTGCGCCATCTCCCGGCGCCCCATGTTCTTGCCGCGCGCGATCACGTAGACGAACACGCCCAGGAAGGGCAGGACGATGCAGAAGACCAGCCAGCCGGCCTTCGCCCAGCCGCTCATCGAGTCGTCACGGAAGATGTCCATGATGATCCGGAAGAGCAGGATGAACCACATGATCCACAGGAAGAACCAGAGCATGGTCCAGAAGGCGCCCAGCAGAGGGAAGTCGTACGCCAGGTAGGTCTCGCTCATGTCCAGCCTCCGTCCCGGGCCTGCGCCCGGCAGCCGTTTCTGCCGCTCTCAGCGTGCCCACGGCGATCGCGGACCGGCTTCACCCGAAGCGGGTGAGTCCGGGGACCCGGGACCCGGAAGTGCCGGGCCCCGGGGAACTCAGGCCGGTGCCGAGGGGGTACGGGGCTCCGTGCCGAGTGCCTTGCGGAGCGCGGCCCGCCAGGCGAGGGCGAGGGCCGCCTCACCCAGGCCGAGCAGGACGAGCCACAGGCCGAGCAGCCGGGTGAGGGCGCGGGCCGATTCGGCGGGAAGGGCCAGGACCACGATCCCCGCGACGATGCCGAGCACCGCGAAGCCCAGGACGACGCCTCGGTGCGGCAGGTCCGCGGTGGCGAGCGCGGTGTAGAGCGTGAGGATGCCGGACACCAGCCAGACGATTCCGACGATCAGCGAGAGCACGGTAATCGTCTGCAGCGGGTCCCGCAGGCACAGCACGCCGGCGACGACGTAGAGCACGGCCACGAGCAGCCCGGCGAACCGCTCCTGCCCTTCCCGGCCGAAGACGGTGACGAACCGGAGACCGCCGGTCACCAGCAGGTACAGGCCGATGAGGACCGCCAGGACGTGCAGGGTGCCCTCCGGCCAGACCAGGACCAGCACGCCCGGCACCAGGGTCGCCACGGCCGAGGCCATGAGCCAGGTCCACGAACGGCCCAGGCGCGCCAGCGTGTACGCGGAATCACCCGCCGGTCCGGTGTCCGTCCCGTAGGGCTCGTTCTCCTGCCCGGTGTGCGACGCCGGGCCGTGCGGCATGGTCATGGCTCCTCCTCGCGGGATCGAGCGGCCGCCCGCCGACCGCCGGCGCCCGTCACTCCGGCAGTTGGCGCATCTCCAGGACGCGCAGTCCCAGCGACTGGCAGCGGGCCAGCAGCCCGTACAGGTGGGCTTCGTCCACGACGGGGCCGTACAGGACGGTCTGGCCGGACATCACGACGTGGCCCAGCTCCGGAAACGCCTTGGCCAGGGTTTCCGACAGGTGCCCCTCGACGCGGATCTCGTAGCGCACGAGCTGTCCTCCCATGGACGGACCTGGGACAGAGGCGGACGACGCCCTACCCTGCGATCCTCCGCCGGGGCGCCCGCACGGGCATCACCCGGCGCAGGTGACCCGAGCCTCTCTAGTGGGTCAGGAAGATCTTGAAGGACACGATCAGCAGGCCGAGCAGGAGATTGACCGACGCGGTGATGGCCATCAGCTTCCGGGAGGCTCCGACGCGGCGGGCCGCCGCCACGGACCAGCCCACCTGGCCGGCCACGGCGACGGAGAGCGCCAGCCACAGGGCCCCTCGCACGTCCAGGCCGAGCAGCGGGCTGACGGCCACCGCGGCGGCGGGCGGGACGGCGGCCTTGACGATCGGCCACTCCTCCCGGCACACGCGCAGCACCACGCGGCGGTCCAGCGCCCGCTGGGCGAGCCGCGCCCCGAACAGCTGGGCGTGCACGTGCGCGACCCAGAACACGACGCTGGTGAGCAGCAGCAGCAGGACCAGCTCCGTGCGCGGGAACGATCCCAGGGTGCCCGCGCCGATCACCACGGAGGTGGCGAGCATGGAACCGTAGACGCCGCCCGTGTAGTCCGCGTGGGCACGGCGTTCGGCACGACGCTCGGCCCGGCGAACCTTGCGCGCCGCCGCCGCTGCTTCGGCCGTGGTGTCGGCGGTGGTGTCTTTCGCGTGCGGGCCGGTCATGTCTCCGGACACGTGCGACTCCCTTCCGGCTCAGCGGGCCGCCCCGGGCGGAGCATCGGCCTCCGGCTGCCGTGCGCGGTCCTTCGGAGCGCCCGGCAGGTGCGGAGTGACGAGGAAACCGGCGAGGGCGATGCCGCCGGTGGCCAGGATCGCCGCCTTCAGGCCGCTCAGCTGCGCGGAGGCGTACGAGTCCGTGACGGCGTCGACCTCGGCGGGCGGCAGTCCGGCACGCTCGGCCGCGGACCGCACCTGGTCGGTGGAGACGAAGCTGACCCCGGCCTCCAGGGACACACCGACCGCCGAACGCGCCTCTTCGGACAGCCGGGGGTCGTCCTCCACCCGGGTGGTGAAGGCGTGCGCCAGCGAACCGATGAGGATCGACCCGATGAGCGCCGTGCCCAGCGCCGAGCCCAGGTTCTGGGCGGTGAACTGGAGACCGCCGGCCTCGCTGCGCTCCTCCTCGCCGACACCGGACTGGACGACGTTGCCCAGTTGCGAGGCGAGCAGGCCGATGCCCACGCCCAGCAGGGCCATGGCCCCGGCGAACTGCCCGTCGTCGATGACCGGGTCGATGGTGGCCAGCAGCCAGGTGATGGCCGCGGCCAGGGTCACCAGGGCCAGCCGCACCACCCGGCGCGGGCCCCACACCCGTCCCAGCGGGGAGGCGCACAGGGAGGTCAGCAGCATGGTGGCGGAGACCGGGAGCAGGCGCAGCCCGGTCTCGAAGGCGTCGAACCCCTGCACCACCTGCAAGTACAGCGGAATCGCGAAGAAGAGGCCCAGCAGGATGAGGTTCTGGCTCAGCAGGGTCATCAGGCCGGACCGCAGCACGGGCCTGCGCAGGAGCGACAGGTGCACGAGGGGGTCGGCGCCCCGGTGCTCACGGCGTCGCTCCCAGGACCGGAAGGCGGCCAGGACGGCCACCCCGGCCCCGACGACGAAGAGCGTCGGGGCGAAGCCGAGGACGGTGAAGGGAGGATTGCGGGGCTCCACCCATCCCCAGGTGCTGCTCTGCAGCACCCCGAGCACGCAGAGCGCCAGCCCGGAGGCGGAGAGCGCCGCACCCACCCCGTCCAGCTGGGGCCGCCGGCCGGCCGGGGCGGGCGCCGCGATCACCTTGCGGCTGAGCAGGACGGCCAGCACGACCACGACCTCGCCGGCGAAGACCAGCCGCCAGGTGAGGTAGGTCGTCACCCAGCCTCCCAGCAGAGGGCCGACCGCGATCCCGGCGCCGGCGAGCCCGCCGATGATCGCGTAGGCGACGGCCCGGTCCCGCCCTCGGTACGCCTCCGCGACGAGGGCCGCCATGGCGGGCAGCACCATCGCCGCTCCGAGCCCCTCGATGACCGACCAGCCCAGCGTGAGGACCCACAGCGTGGGTGCCACGGCGGTCAGGGCCGAACCCGCGCCGTAGACCGTCATCCCGACGAGGAACATGCGACGGCGCCCCAGGATGTCCCCCAACCTGCCGCCGATGATCATGAAGGCCGCCATGACCAGCGCGTACAGGGTGATGACGGCCTGGATGGCGGTGACCTCGGTGTCGAAGTCCTCGACCAGCTGGCTGATGGACACGTTCATGACGGCGGTGTCCAGGACCATCAGGAACTGGGCCGCGCCGAGGACGATCAGAGCCCGCCAGTGCTTCACGGTGTCCACCTCGCCATTGCCGGGTCGGCCTCAAGGGGCCGGTCACGCCGACCGGCGACGGCCGGCGCGCACCGCGCCGTTCACCCCAGTGCAGCGGACGGACGGACGCCCCGCCTCACCCGCCGCGGGGGAGCGGCCGCCCCTCCGGCCGGCGACGCCCGATCAGGAGAGCAGTCCCAGCTCGCGCGCACGGCGCACCGCGTCGCTGCGGCGGTTCACGGCCAGCTTCCGGTACACGCTCTTGAGGTGCGTCTTCACCGTGTTCACCGACACGAACAGGTCGGCGGCGATCTCCTCCGTCGACATCATCCTGGCCACCCGCTCCAGGACGTCCTGCTCCCGCCCGCTCAGCTCCACGGCGACGAGCGGCTCGGACGGCTCCGCCGGCCGGCTCGGGCCGTCCGCCTGGTGCCCCTCCGGCCGGAGGGCCCCTGATCGGTACGCCCCGGCTCGGCTGGGCACGTCCGGGCGGTGTGCCTCCGGCCGGCTCGGCGCGCCCGTCCGGTGGGCCTCCGGCCGGTACGTCTCCGTCCGGCCCGGCCCGGCCTGACGGCTCTGGACGCCCGTCCTGTCCGTCTCCGGCCGTTGCGCCTCCGTCCGGTGCGCCGCCGCCCTGTCCGTCTCCGGCCGGCCGGCCGCTTGTGTCCTCCGGGCCGGCGCCCCCCGCCCCGGGGCGCCGGGCGTGAGCCAGCCCGATGCCAGGTCGTGCAGCGGTGCCGTGGTCAGCAGGGGCCGGATCCAGGCGCCGGCGTCGAGGAACGGCCGCCGCAGCCGTTCCCGCCGCGCGTCGAGCAGCGCCTCCGTCACGAGACGGCGGGCGCCGGCGGTGTCTCCCTCACCCTCGGCGACCTGCGCCCGGACCAGCGCCGCCCGGACGGACACCGCCGGTCCGGTCCGGCTCTCGCCGCCGATGCTGTCGAGCAGGTCGACGGCCGCCCCCGGGCGTCCCGCGGCGAGCTGGATCGCCGCCGCCTCCACCGCCCACAGCGGCTGGGCTCCCGTCACGTCCCGGAGCG
This sequence comes from Streptomyces sp. NPDC053755, assembly GCF_040677675.1. Taxonomy (NCBI): domain Bacteria; kingdom Bacillati; phylum Actinomycetota; class Actinomycetes; order Kitasatosporales; family Streptomycetaceae; genus Streptomyces; species Streptomyces sp. NPDC053755. Next base: position 121,719 of record NZ_JBFASK010000017.1, read on the forward strand.
CCTCGACGGCTCGGTCCGGGCGCCCTTCGGCCAGGTGAGCGGCGGCGGCGACGAGGGCTTGGCAGCCCGCCGCCCAGGGCGAGGCCTCGACGGTGGGGACGCCCGGGTCCGCCGCCTCGACGGCGGCCCGCGTCAGGCCCCTGGCCAGCAGCAGTCGGGCCGAGGCGAGGGCCCGTCCCGCCGCGGGGACCGGATCGCGCGTGCTCGCCGACGGGCGGGCCGCCCCCACCGGAAGGCAGGTCGCCCCCAGGGGAGGGCAGGCGGCCGTCTCGTCGAGGAGGGCCTGCGCACGGCCGAGTTCATGGCGGTCGACGGCCACGGCCGCCAGGACCAGCCGTTCGATGCCGGAGCCCGACGGCTGGGGCAGGCCGACCCGCTCCGCCTCGGCCAGCGCCGCGAGCGCCTGGTGCTCGGCCCGGCCGGGCCAGCCGTCCAGATGGTCGAGGAGGGCCAGGTGCCCCAGCGCCTCCTCCCGGGGCAGGACGGTGGAGGCTCCCCCCGGAGTCGCGGCCACGACGGCCAGGGCGGCGCGGGCGTCCTCGTAACGCCCGGCCCACAGCCGGACCGACCCCAAGTGGGTCAGCAGCAGCGCGGTCAGCTCGGGATGCTTCTCCAGGAGGTGCGCCGGCACCTCCCGCCGCAGCGCTTCGGCGGCTTCGGCGGCCTTCTCGCCCCGCGCGACGCACCCGGTGAGCCGCGCGGCCAGCGCCTCCAGGAGCGCCCGGGTGAGCCGGGCGGCGGCCGCGTCGGGCACGTCGTCGGTCAGTCGCTCGGCCGCGCGGCCCAGGCGGGCCAGGCCGTGATCGAGATCGCACCGGGACAGGTCACGAGCGGCGCGCACGAGGTCCGTCGCCGGGCTCGTCGCCCCGGGCCCCATGCGGGAGAACAACCGGTCCATGTCGCCCGAGCGGAGGCCGGTGAAGAGCTGACCGATCGCCAGGTCGTCGACGAGTGCGCCGGCGGCGAGGTCCCAGTCGTCTGCGGCGGCACTGTGGACGAGCGTCTCCGACAGGAACCCGGCCCGCCGCAGCCACCGCGCGGCCCGCACGTGGAGCTCGGGCTCGAGACCGGGAAGCCGCTCGCGCAGATGGGCCCGGAGTATCTCTCCGAAGAGCGGGTGGAGTTGGTACCAGGAGTGGCCGAGGTGCTCGACGAACGCGTTGTCGCGGCACAGCCCGGCGAGGATCGGCCCGGCATCGGCACGGAGCGTCAGCGCGTCGGCCAGGTCCGGGCAGAAGCGCTCCAGGACGCTCACCCGCATCAGGAGGTCCTGGGTCTCCTCCGTGCGGCCCTTGAGGACCTCGGCCAGCAGGAAGTCCGCGACCGTGCTGCGGCCCGCCTCGAACTCCTTCAGGTAGAGCTCCGGATCGGCGCTCTCCCGCGCGGCGAGGACGAACAGGCGCAGCCCGGCGGCCCAGCCCCGGGTGCGGTCCACCAGGGCGCGCGAGGCCTGGGCCGGCAGGTCCAGGCCGTGCAGGTCCAGGAGCGCGGCCGCCTCCTCGGCGGTGAAGGCCAGCTCGGCGGCGCGGATCTCCGTCAGTTCGCCGGCCGCCCGGTAGCGGTGCAACGGCAGCAGCGGTTCGGTCCGGGTGACCAGGACGAGGCGCAGTCCCCGCCCGGCGTGGTGCAGGACGAACTCCAGCTGCTCCGCGACCTCGGGGGCGGTCACGCGGTCGAAGTCGTCGAGCAGGAGGACCACGGGCCGGTCACGGTCGTTCAGCTCGGCGGCGAGGGCCGCCAGCAGCTTGTGGTCCACGCCGGTCGCGTCCGCGGGGGCTCCCACCGCGTCGGACGCGGGCGCGCCCGCGGCGCGCAGGGCCTGGAGGACGTAGGCCCAGAAGACGCCGGGCCGCTGGTCGCCCTCCTCGGCGGTGAGCCAGGCGACCGGCCGCCGCAGCCCGGCGGCCCAGTCGGCGGCCAGCAGGGACTTGCCGGCTCCGGCCGCGCCGTTGAGCAGGGTCAGCGGCGTCCGCAGCGCCTGGTCGAGATGGTCGACGAGCCGCTGCCGCCGCAGGAACGTCTCCGGCCTCGCGGGCGGGGCGAACCGGGAGCGCAGAAACGGATCGCCCTGGGGATCGGCGTACGGAACGGGCGGAACGACCGGGCCCCGGGCGTCGTCGTAGGTCTTGGCCACGCACTCATCACCCCTGCCTGCCCGGGTCACCGCATGGGCCGCGCTCCCGCCCTCCCAGGATCCCAGTCCTCCCGCCGCGGCGCGCGCCACAGCGGCCGGCACCCCGCTTCACCAGCGGGTATGCCGTTCGCCGAGAGTGGGCTCAGGCCGGTCGCGAGCCGCCGGGCAGGACCGGTCGGAAGGGGAGGAGGACGTCCTGACCCGGCTGGACGACCCCGTAACTGCTCTCCGGGACCGCGTTCCAGGCGCCGGGAAGGTCGCCCAGAGGCTCGGACACGATGAGGCGGGTCTCCTCGGAGACGTCCTGGAGGAACGTGGCGTCCGGGTGGAGCGCCCTGAGGGCGTCCACCTTCGTGCTGAAGAACAGCGACCGTGAGCGCCCCTCGCTGGAGTAGCGGAAGGCCCATACGCGTTCGCCGTCGGACAGCGCGACGGTCATCTGGAGGGGATGCGGTACGCCGTGGGCGCGCCCCGTGCTCTCGACCAGGCCGGCCATCCGTGCCACGGCCCCGGGCGGGTCGTCGTCCAGCCCGAAGGTCAGGGCCAGGTAGAACATGATCTCGGAGTCGGTGGAGCCTTCGATGTCGGCGTACAGATCAGGATCGACGGCCAGGGCGAGTTCGCGCCGCAGCCGGGGGAACTCGTTGATCATCCCGTTGTGCATCCACAGCCAGCGCCCCTTGCGGAAAGGGTGGCAGTTGCTCTGCTGGACGGCGGTGCCGGTCGTAGCCCTGATGTGCGCGAGGAACACGCCCGAGCGGACGTGGAGGGCGATCTCCTGAAGGTTGCGGTTGTTCCACGCCGGGCCGATGTCCCTCAGGACGGCGGGAGTCGTCGTGTCCGGCGTGTACCAGCCGACGCCGAAGCCGTCGCCGTTGGTCGTCTCCACGCCCATGCGGGAGTGCAGGCTCTGGTCGATCAGGGAGTGCTGGGGCCGGAACAGCACCTGGTCGAGAAAGACGGGCGTACCGGAATAGGCGATCCAGCGGCACATGGTGAGTCCCCGTTCTCGCGTCGGGACGGAGGGAACGCCATGTCGCCGGCCGGTGGGCCCGCGAGCCCGCGGGCCGGTGTGACCGGTTCGGTGCCGAAGGACACGGCGGACCGACTTCGCGCCGGATCGCATCGGCTTCCCGCCGATCCCACCGGCTCGCGCCGGTACGGGCGGGCGTGCCCGGGAGCGGCAACTCGGGGCGGTGGCCCGGGGAATGCGTCGTCATCCAGCCCCCTCAGTATCGCGTGCACAGGTTTCGGGGGCACGCGGGGACGGCCGGGTCACCCGTGGAGGGTGAGGAAGGCCCCGCGGCGAGGCGTGGCGACGATGTTCGCCGCGCGGCGGTCGTCTTCCCACCCGTACGGATGTCGACGACCGGTGCCTGCGATGCACCGAATCCGATGACGCCACGCGATGTGCCATGTGGCACCACATGGTGCCAACGGCCCCATGTGGCGCCCCCGAGCAGGTGCCGCCGCCCGGGTATCCGTGCCACCCCAGCGCCCCCCGGTCACGTTTCCGCAGGTGGGAGGGGTGGCCTCGTAGGTGTGCCACATGAGGTGCCATAGGGGCTTGCGGATGGTGCCATCATGCTGCCATGATGGCGTCATGGACCTCACCCCGTATGTCGACACTCTCCGCCGCGAACTGGCGGTGGCCGCCGAAGCAGGCGGCGACGAAGCCCGGGAGCTGGCCGAGCGGCTCACCGCTCCGCTGGAGTCGGCGGCCCGGCTGACGATGCTCAACGTGCTCTCCGCCGCCGCTGGCGAGATCACCCGCGAGCTGGCCCCCGGCTCGGTCGACGTACGGCTGCGCGGGCTCGACCCCGACTTCGTGGTGACGCCGCCGCCCACCGGCAGCGGATCCCCCGCCGAGCCCGCCGCGTCGGCCGAACCGCTCACGGCCCCCGCCCCGGCGGCCGCCGAGGGCGACGAGGGCGGTACGGCCCGCGTCAACCTGCGCCTGCCGGCCCACCTCAAGGCCCGGGTCGAGGAGACCGCGAACCGCGAGGGCCTGTCGGTCAACGCGTGGCTCGTACGGGCCGTCTCGGCCGCGGTCGACGGCGGCACCCGGCCGCGTACGACCGAGCGGGCTCAGACCATCGGTCAGAGCATCACCGGCTGGGTGCGCTAGCGGCGCCCCGCCTGCCTCACGTCACCACAGCAGGTCACCCGCACCACTTCACCCACACCACGTCCCACCAGCGGGGACGCCCTGAAGACCCAAGAGGACGGGACAGCCATGCCTTCTTTCGACACTCCCGAGCCGATCACCGTCTCCGCGCACGTGGAGGGCGGCGCCATCCGGTTCTCCGCCGGCGACCGCCTCGACACGCTCGTCGACGTGCGGCCCCGCGACCCCAAGAAGGACCAGGACGTGCGGACGGCCGAGCGGACCGAGGTCAGCTACTCAGGCGGCGTCCTGACCGTCAGGACTCCCAAGTCCACCCTGCTCGGCCTCGGCCGCACGGGCATCGTGGACGTGCTGGTCGAACTGCCCACCGGCTCGCGGATCGACATGACCGGCGCCTGGGCCCAGGTGCTCGGCGAAGGCCGGCTGGGCGAGGTCCGCGTGAAGACGTCGTCCGGTGACGTCCGGCTCGACACGACCGGGCCGCTGCACCTGAAGGCGTCGCACGGGTCCATCACCGTCGACCGCGTCGAGGGAACGGCCGACATCACGACCAGCTCCGGCCGGCTGCGCGTCGGGCTCGTCGACGGCGCCGCCGTCCTGAAGAACTCGCACGGCACCACGACCGTCGGCGCCGCGACCGGCGAACTGCGCGTGAGCGGTGCCAACGGCGACATCGAGATCGGCCGCGCCGAGGACTCGGTCACCGCCACCACAGCCCACGGCGCCCTGCGGGTGGCCGAGGTGGCCCGCGGTGCCGTCCAGCTGGAGACCTCCTACGGTGCCATCGAGGTCGGCATCCGCGCGGGCACCGCCGCCTGGCTCGACGTCAGCTCCGACCGGGGGCAGGTGCGCAACACCCTCACCGCGTCCGACGCCCCGGAGGGGCCCGAGGACACCGTCAAGGTCCGCGCCCGGACGCGCTGGGGCAACATCGACGTGCGCCGCGCGAAGGTCTGAGCGCCCCCCGGATCCCCCGGAGTCTCCTTCGGCCTGCCCGCCCCATCCCTCACCCACCTCACCCTTCGATCGGAGGGCCCCATGCCTTCATCTGTCATGTCCACGTCCAGCACTCAGGGTGGTCCCCGGACGCCCGCGGCCGTCTCCGCCATCGGTCTGCGCAAGTCCTACGGTGACAAGACCGTCCTCGACGGCATCGATCTGCACATCCCCGCGGGAACCGTCTTCGCGCTGCTGGGCCCGAACGGGGCCGGCAAGACGACCGCGGTGAAGATCCTGTCCACGCTGATCACCGCCGACGGCGGGCAGGCCCAGGTCGCCGGCCACGACCTCGCCGCCGCCCCGCAGGCCGTCCGCGCCGCGATCGGGGTCACCGGACAGTTCTCCGCCGTCGACGGCCTGATCACCGGCGAGGAGAACATGCTCCTCATGGCCGACCTGCACCACCTGCCCCGGAGCGAAGGACGCCGGGTCACCGCCGAACTCCTGGAACGCTTCGACCTCACCGACGCCGCGAAGAAGCCCGCCTCCACCTACTCCGGCGGCATGAAGCGCCGCCTCGACATCGCCATGACCCTCGTCGGCGACCCTCGCATCATCTTCCTCGACGAACCCACCACCGGCCTCGACCCCCGCTCACGCCACAACATGTGGCAGATCATCCGCGAACTCGTCACCGGCGGCGTCACCGTCTTCCTCACCACCCAGTACCTCGAAGAAGCCGACCAGCTCGCCGACCGCATCGCCGTCCTCCACGACGGCACCATCGCCGCCCACGGCACCCCCGACCAGCTCAAGCGCCTGATCCCCGGCGGCCACGTCCGCCTCCGCTTCACCGACCCCACGACCTACCGCACCGCCACCACCGCCTTCACCCACGCCACCCCCGACGACGACGCCCTGACCCTGCGCATCCCCAACGACGGAACCCAGCACGAACTCCGTCTGCTCCTCGACCAGCTCGCCACCGCCGGCCTGGAAGCCGACGAACTCACCGTCCACACCCCGGACCTCGACGACGTCTTCTTCGCCCTCACCGCCGACTCCCACCTCCCCCACCAGGCCAAGGAGACCCACCGATGAGCTCCCTCACCCTCGCCGCCCGCGACACCACCACCATGCTGCGCCGCAACCTCCTGCACGCCCGCCGCTACCCCTCCCTCACCCTCAACCTCCTGCTCACCCCCGTGATGATGCTGCTGCTCTTCGTCTACATCTTCGGAGACGTCATGAGCACCGGCATCGGCGGCGCCGACGCCGACCGCTCCGACTACATCGCCTACCTCGTGCCCGGCCTGCTCCTGATGACCGTCGGCAGCACCACCATCGGCACCGCCGTCTCCGTCTCCACCGACATGACCGAAGGGATCATCGCCCGCTTCCGCACCATGGCCATCCACCGCGGCTCCGTCCTCATCGGGCACGTCATCGGCAGCGTCCTGCAATGCGTCATGAGCGTCATCCTCGTCGGCGCCGTCGCCGTGGCCATCGGGTTCCGCTCCACCGACGCCACCGCCCTGGAGTGGCTGGCCGCCTTCGCCCTCCTCGTCCTCTTCGCCCTGGCACTCACCTGGATCGCCGTCGGCATGGGCCTCATCAGCCCGAACGCCGAAGCCGCCAGCAACAACGCTCTGCCCCTGATCTTCCTGCCCCTCATCTCCAGCACCTTCGTGCCCCTGGACGCCATGCCGGGCTGGTTCCGGCCGATCGCCGAGTACCAGCCCTTCACTCCCGCCATCGAGACCCTGCGGGGCCTTCTCCTCGGCACCGAGATCGGCCACAACGGCTGGCTCGCACTCGGCTGGTGCCTGGCCCTCACCACGCTCGGCTACTTCTGGTCGAAGGCGGTCTTCAACCGCGACCCGAAGTGACCCACCGGTCGTCCCCACGGGGTCTGACCACCCGGCCGTGACCACCCGGCCGTCCCCGCCCGGGGACGCGAGAGGGCCCTTCCCGAAGCCGGGAAGGGCCCTCCGTCGCTCCACGAACGCCGTGCCGGTCAGCTCTCGGTGTCCGCCCGGCGGCGGCGCCACCAGACGAGCGCGCCACCGGCGGCGATCGCGGCGGCGGCGATGCCGCCGATGAGGCCGACCGGGGTGTCGCTGCCGGTGTCGGCCAGGTCGCCGTCAGGGTCCTTCGGGCCGGGGCCGCCGGTCGTCGGCGCCGAATCCGTCGGCTTCGGTTCCGGCTTCTGAGTCCCGGTCGGGGACGGGGTCGGCTTGCCGGTGTCGGTGGGGGCCGGCGTGGGGGTGGGCGTGCCGCCCTCGGAGTGGCCGGCGCTGTTGCCGCCGAACATCAGGTTGCCGTCCTGGTGCGGGTCGTCGGCGATCGTGTCGACCGCGAAGCCGACCGTGCGGGGCTTGTAGCGCTGCTCGGTACGGAAGCGGACGGGCTCCATGTTCCGCTTGGGCTGCTTGGAGAAGTCGACCCCGCCCACGGTGTAGACGTAGACGTCCTCGCCGTTGGACCACTTGTACTTGAAGGTGCCCTCGGTGAACGCCTTGTAGTAGCGGTCCCAGACCTGCTTGCCGGTCCACTCCCGGTGGGGGGCGCGCAGCGGCCAGCGCGTCACGTCGTTGCTGCCGATGATCTTGCGGTACTCGGCGGGCATGTCGGCGGCGTTCTGACGGACCCACTCGGCGGCGACGCGGGCGGTGTAGACGCGGCGCAGGTCGGCGTAGTAGCCGCCGTTGTTGACCTTGTCGGAGACGATCGGGGTGATGTAGCGGTCGAGAACGCGGTCGGACTGCCGCGTCTCGGCCTCGGTGAGGTCGCAGCCCTTGCCGCCGGGCGGCTGGGTGGTGGTCTCCTGCGGCACCGTGGACAGCTTCAGCGGGGTGTCGAGGATGTGGATGCCGCCGTCCTGCTCGCGCACGACCGCGGTCTCCGGCTCGATCCAGTAGCGGAACCCGGCCCAGCAGGGGAAGCCGTTGCGCTGGGGCAGGGCGTTCATGAAGTCGCTGCCCGCGTCCGTCTCGGGGTCCATGGCCTTGAAGATGTCGTGCTTCAGCTCCAGGTCCGCTTCCAGCAGGACCCGCCCGGCGTCGGTCTTGCCGAACCCGGCGTCGATGATGCGGTTCGGCTCGTCCGGGTTGAGGTTCACCCAGAACGTGGACGGGTCCAGGGCGAGCCAGGTGAAGAACGCGTCGGAGATCAGGTCGCCCTTCTCCCGGCCGCCCCACCCGGCCGCGTACTCGTCCTCCACCGACTTGGCGGAGAACGCGTAGTCCAGCCCCTTGCCGCCCTTGCCCTTGCCGATGTACCGCAGGTCGAGGGTGGTGAAGTCGATGCCGCCGAGGCCGCGGTTCATCAGCGCCCGGTCCCCGGTCCTGCCCAGCCGGTCGAGCTGCTCCTTGAGGGTCCGCGGGTTCGGCGGAGACTGGTTGATCACCTGGTTGCCGGAGCCGCGGGACCCGGTGGCGGTGCCGTTGCCGGGCGACATCGTCGTACCGTTCGCGCGGTACGGTCCGTTCTCGGTGCCCTTGGGGGGCACTGCCTTGTGGTGGGACTGGTAGTCGTAGGAGCGCACCCGGTCACGGCCGATCTCGTCCTTGCCGGCGGTGTCCTTCAGCTCCTTCATGAAGTTCTTGGCATCGCGGGTCTGATTCTCGGCGAACACGTAGGTGTACTTGTAGGAGCGCCAGCCCCCGTTCTTCGCCCAGGCCCGTTCCGCGGGCTTCTCGCGACCGTCGGGGCTGCCGTTGGACTTCACCTCCACGATCTCCCGGGTGCGCTTGTTGTAGGCGTCCAGCCGGCGCAGGTGACGTTCGCCGGTGTCGGGATCGGTGAAGTAGAACTCCTTCTCGCAGATCCAGTCCGGGCCGGTCAGGCCCATCTCGCGCACGACCTTCGCCATGAACGCCTTGCCGCGGGCGTCGTAGCCCTGGTTCGGGATGTAGACCTTCGAGAGGTAGTCCGCGAAGTCCGTCCACCGCTTCTGCGCGTTGAACCGGGCGTAGATGCGGCGCGGGTCGCTGTGTGCGTACTTCTTGTAGTCGGTGCCCGCCGCGTTCAGCTCGGCCTGGGTGGGGTTGAGGCCGTCGAACTGGAGGCCGGGGTTGACGAAGTCGTACGTGTCCCAGCGGTCCACCGCTCGGGAGGCGTCCCCCTGGGGCAGACGGCCGGTGGGTACGTTCCTCACCCCGTACATCTCGTCACAGCGCTTGCCGGGCTTGGGCGCCGGCGGCTTCGGCGCGGCCTCGGCGACGCCGGTGACGGGCTGGCCCGCGACGGTGACGACGGTGGCGCAGGCGAGCGCGATCAGGCTCCTCCTGAGCACACGCCAGCGGCGTGATATTCGTGCCGGCTTCACAATGCTTCCCCCCGGGAGCCCCACGGGTCGGATTCGGGCTGTGTGGCGCCAGGGCCCCCGATGCTCGTGTGGGCGCCGCACAAGCGCTCCGATCCTAGGGCGGTCCTTTGCCGGCGCAACGGCATTCGAGTGGCGGAGGCTGTGTCAAGTCCGTGGAGATTCGTGGGTGTTACGTCCCCGGCGCGGACTAGGCTTGGCTGGCGTGAGCGATGAGACCTGGGACCACGAGGACGAGTACGCCGTCGCCGAGCGCATCGACGAGGCCCACGCGGACAATCCCCGCCTCACGGGGTGGCTGGCGGAACAGGAGGGCCGCTTCGAGGACTGGAAACGCCGCCACGGCGGTGCGTGGGACTTCGGCGAGCGCTCGCTCGACCGCATGGAGGCCCTCATCCGCGAGCACGTCACCTCGGTCGACGACCTGTTCGCTCGCGAACACACGCCGATGATCCAGGTCGCCTGCTGGTACGTCGGTGAGGTCCACAACCGCACCCGCGGCACCGAGTGGCGCATGGCTCCCACCCCCGCCGACGGCCACCCCTGGTCGGCCCGCCCTTACGTCATCGTCCCCTTCGCCCGCCTGCGCGACTACGAGGACCCCGAGGGCATCGACCTCGACGCCCGCCCTCAGCACCACCCCCTGAGCAGCTTCCTCACCCTCCTCCGCGCGGACCCCGCCTCCGCCCAGGGCTCGCTCCGCGGCGAACTGGACGACTACGGCCCCGACGGCCCGGACGCCGACTGACGCCTGGTACCCGGAGGGGTGGCGCCGGTGTGCCGGCCCGGCCGTGCCGGGAGCGCCGCGGCCGTCCAGGAGGGTGCGCCCGTGAGGGCGGGAGGAGGGGCTCCACGGGTGGGTGATCCGGGGTGGTCCGCCTCCACCGTCACCGAACGGTGGGCCGACGCCGGCGCGTGCGCATGATCGAACGCACGAGCAGATACAGCACGGCGACGACGGCGAGCAGCACTCCGATGGAGAGCAGATACAGCATTCCGTCCACGACAGCGCCGATGACGATCAGCGCGATGGCGCTGCCGAGCAGGACCAGGAAGAGGACCATCGACCTACGCCTCCCTGCGTCACGGAGGAGTTCGACCTCGCGGGTGACCCCTGTACCCAGAGTAGGCGCGTCCCGTACCGGTGGCCCGCGACGAAGACCGGGGTCTCCCGGCCCTCGACCCGCGGCGGAGTCTCCACTCCCGTCGGCGCTCCCGCGGCCCGGCCCCCGCCGGCGGGCTCTCGGGCACCGGTCGGCTCAGGGGCCCTCCTCCTCGGCGGGGGTGGACGGTGCCTTCCCGCGCGCTCCTCCGGTGCCGCCGGCCTCCCGCTCTTCCAGCAGGGCCGCCGCCAGTACCGCCGCTGAAAGACACGTCGCTCCCTGCGGGGGCCGGCCGGCTTCCCCGGGCCCGCCCCGGGCCGGGCGGGCCGTCGGGTCACCGCCGCCAGTCTCTCCGAGCCCTGCGCTGGTCATCGCGAATCCGCTGCTGGTTGTCGCGGCGACGGACGAAGTAGCCCGGTTCGAATTCACCTTCCGCCCAGCGCCCGGCCACAAGGCCGACGACGCCCAGCGCCAGCACCAGCACGAAGGCCCAGAGGCCACCGAAGTGCGCGGCGAAACCCAGCGCCATTCCGGCGGTCAAGCCCACCACGGATCTGCTCATCACGCGCTCCCTCACTCGGCAGCCGGCTCCGCCCGCTACCGGACCCGCTGCCGCTCCTCCTCTTCGTCCACCTCGTCGGGCAGCCACACATCGCCGACCATGCCGACCTCCACGACCTCCGGCCCCGCCATCCGCTCCACGGCGGAGATCACACTCTCCCGCACAGCCCCGGCGACGCCCGTGATCGAGGCGCCGTAGTCGACGACGATCTCCAGATCGATGGCGACCCGCACGTCTCATGCCTCGACGGGCATACCTGACAATCCTTCTCTTTTCCTCATTTTATAGCTTCCAGTCTTCGATGGCCGTGCCGGTGCTGTCGTCGAGCGTCTGATGGCCGTCGCGCCGCTCCGCGTGACGGCCGAAGAGTTCGGCCGCCGCGGCCGTCGATCGCGGATGAGGATCCCGGCGAGGGCCCGAAGGGCCCGAGCTCCCGGATGCGGCAAGGCCGCCCCCGCTCCGTCGAGGCGCCGCGCTGTCGTCGTCTCGCGCTTTATCCGGCTGCGGCGGAAAGGGGGCGTGGGCCATTCGGGCGTCACCCGCGATCGCATCTCCGACTCTGCGATAAACGGTCGAATATCGCCCTGCCCGGCCCTGTGTCGGCAGTGTACGGCTGTCCGGGTGGAGGCCAATCGGCCCAGTAATTCTCCGTACATCATTGCTGCATATTAATTGATTCCGAGGACATCCCCGATCGAATGGGCCGAGTCGCTGAGATGCCTGCGTAATATGCCGCCGACAGAAGAGGCGATTCCGTTCGACGAGGAACGCCGGACGCCACCACCCCACAGGAGTTGGCTCCTCGATGACACTGAACATTCACGACGCGCCGCAACGGCGCACGATGACGGCTTGGATCGCGGGGGTACTCACCCTGCTGCTCGCCCTTGCCGTGGTGGCGGTGACGCCCACACGAGCAAACGCGGCCACGGCTGTAGAGCTGGGTACCGCGGAGAGTTTCGCGGTACTGGCCGGTTCGACGGTCACCAACGAAGGTAATTCCGTGGTCACCGGAGACGTCGGTGTTTCCCCGGGAACGGCCGTCACCGGTTTCCCGCCGGGCACGGTAGTGGGCGGGACGATCTACGCAGGCGAGGCGGCGGCAGGAGCGAAGGCCGCTCTTGCCACGGCTTACGACGACGCCTTCGGCCAGCCCACGGAATTCAACCTTTCCGCACAGCCCGTGACCCCCACCCTGATTCCCGGCACCTATGCCGTCGAATCCGGTCTCCTGGTCACCGGTACCTGGACCCTGGACGCCCAGAACAACCCCGACGCGGTCTGGGTGTTCAAGGTTCCCGCCGGCCTGACGACGGCATCCGGGAGCAGCATCGTCCTCCAGAACGGAGCCCAGGCCTGCAACGTCTTCTGGGTGACCGACGAATCGGCCACGCTCGGATCCGGCTCCGTCTTCGTGGGCACGCTCATGGCCCTCACCTCGATCACCGTCAACAGCGGCGCGACCATCGAGGGCCGGGCCCTGGCCCGCAACGCGGCCGTGACGCTGAACAACAACGTGATCACCAGGCCGGAGTGCGAGAGCACCACGACCACGACCACCGGCGACGCCGCGACCACCACGACCACGGGTGACGCCGCGACGGGCGATGCGGCGACGACCGGTGACGCCGCGACCGGTGACGCCGCGACGACCGGTGACGCCGCGACCACGGGTGACGCCGCGACGGGCGATGCGGCGACGACGGGTGATGCCGCGACGACGGGTGATGCCGCGACGACGGGTGATGCCGCGACGACGGGTGATGCCGC
>NZ_JBFASK010000017.1:134779-153686 GCF_040677675.1 Streptomyces sp. NPDC053755
GCGACGACGGGTGACGCCGCGACGACGGGTGACGCCGCGACCACGGGTGACGCCGCCACGGGAGATGCCGCGACCACGGGCGACGCCGCCACCGGTGACGCCGCGACCACGGGAGATGCCGCGACGGGTGACGCCGCGACGACCGGTGACGCCGCGACGGGCGACGCCGCGACGACCGGTGACGCCGCGACCACGGGCGACGCCGCCACCGGTGACGCCGCGAGCGGCCACGCCGTAGGCGGGTACGGCGACTGCGCCTGCGACTACCCCAAGCCGGGGAAGCCAGGGCACCACGACAAGCCGCAGAAGCCCGGCCACCACAAGCCCGGCAAGCACGACGCACACACGACGCACAACCCGCACTGAAGGTGAGACGGGGGCGCGCGGCCGGATCGTCTTCGACTCCGTCGCGCGCCGCCCGCGGAAGCAGGAGCAACACGTGCGAGCAGTCAGGATCGGAAGGACCGGGTGGGGCCGTGCTGAGCGGTGCTGAGTCGACACAGGTGAAGGACCAGCCGCAGACCGGTGACGAGCCGGCCGTGCAGGGCGGCGAGGGACCGGGCGGTACGCGCGGAGAGCCGGGGGGTCCACCTCGCCCGTGGAGCGCCGGTACGGGAGCCGTGGTGGCCCTCTGTCTGGCAGTGACCTTGGGCCATGTACTCATGGTGTTCCTGTACGTGGCGCCTCCGAATTCCGTCTCGAAGGCGTACAGCCGACAGGTCAACGGCTGGGTCCGGCCCGTGTTCGAGCAGAACTGGCGGCTCTTCGCCCCGAATCCGCAGTCCGTCAACCGGCAGATCTCGGCGAGGATCAGGCAGACAGCGCCGGACGGCACCACGCGGGTCAGCGGCTGGATCGACCTGAGTGCCGGGGACGACGCGGCCGTCAAGCACAACGCCTTTCCCAGTCACACGGCGCAGAACATGCTGCGCCAGGCCTGGAACTCGTACCTCAAAACGCACGGCGGCGACAACCGGGCACGCTCGGAGCGGGGCCTGATGATCGAGAAGTATCTGCGCAACATCGCGGCGGACCGCGTCGCCGCCCAGCGCGGCCGCACCTTCGACTCCCTCCAGCTGAGGGTGATCTCCCGTCCCATCGCCGCTCCCGGTGCGGCGGGCGGGCAACGCCCTGCCGTCGCGACACCTACCCGGGCGGAGACCCGGTACCTGCCCTGGTGGAAGGTGGCCTCGCATGCAGCGGACTGAACGGGATTCGATCGCGGCGCCCCTCGCGTCCGAACCCACCGCCGAGCGGACGGCCGCGCGCGTTCCACGGGCGGCGGCGCGCATCCCCCAGCGCGTATACGACCGGGTCCACGCGCTCCTCGTCCTCGTGACCGAGCGGCCGATCTCCCTGTACGCCGCGGCGGTGCTGCGCATCGGATACGGACTGCTCTATCTCGTCTTCCTGCTCCGTGAGTTTCCGCATCGCGACGAGATGTGGGGGCCCGGATCCCCTTGGACACCCGCACTGGCCAGGCAGATGTTCGACCAGAGCGGCTGGGTCAGCGTCCTCACCCTGTCGGACGGCCGGGTGTACTTCGAGGTCTGCTACGCCGCGGCTCTGGGCATCTGTGCGCTGTTCGCGCTGGGCTGGCGGACGCGGGCGATGTCCGTGCTGTTCGCGGTCGTGGTGGTCTCCTTCCACGCCAGGGCGATCGTCATGGCGGACGGCGGGGACAACCTCATGGTCCTCATGGCCGTCTACCTCGTCCTGACCGCGTGCGGCCGACGCTGGTCCCTCGACGCCCGCCGGGAGCGGCTCTCGGCGCCGGGGACCGAGACGGCGGCTCGGCGCGGCGGCGATCTCCGGCACCATCTCGGTGATGCCCGCACCGTACTGACCACGGTGCTGCACAACTGCGGCATGTTCGTCATCGCGGCCCAGGTCTGCTTCCTCTACGGATGCGCGGGCCTGTACAAGGTGCAGGGCGCCAAATGGGGCGACGGGACCGCCCTGCACTACGTCCTGAACATCGATCTGTTCCGGCCCTGGCCGGAGCTGTCCGAGACGATCGCCGGCCAGCACGTACTGATCGCCGTCGTCGGCTATCTGACGGTGCTGGTGCAGGTCGCCTTTCCGTTCGTCCTCTTCGGAAAGTTCAAGTACCCGGTCCTGGTCATCCTCCTGGGCATGCATGTGAACATCGCGGTGCTCATGGGATTGCCGCTCTTCTCCGGCGCGATGATCGTCGCCGACGCCGCGTTCCTGCCGGACCGCTTCTACCGCGCTCTGGGGCGGCGGTGGCGGCGCGCCTTTCGGCGCACCGGCCGTAAGGGAGAGCAAGCGCCGGTCGGAGCGGAAGCGCCGGCCGGAGCGGCGACCGCCGCCGTACCGCCGCAACCGTCCGCGACGTAGGACTCAACGCGCCGGCTTACCTCGCATGGCGGCCGGAAGGGAGCAGGCGCTGGTGCCGCCCGGCATGCGATGACGGTTCTTCGCGATCACGCGGTAGACGCCGCGCGCCGGCCAGGCGACGGGCGGCAGCCGAAGGACGAGCCCCAGCCCCCACCAGCGCCTTCGTCCGCTCATCAGCACGGCGGACAGGGCGCGCGGCCCACCGAGCACCGTGCCGGCGGGGCTGATCCAGAGGACCTCGCGGTCGGCCCTGTCCTCGGTGACACCCAGGGCGGCGAGGTCGGCGCACTGCCAGGGGACGAGGTCGACCCGAGGCCGGACCGTACGCCGGAGCACCTCGATCGATCTGCCACAGAAACCGCAGTCTCCGTCGAACAACAGCACAGGCCGGCCTGTCATCGGGTTCCCTCTCCTCCAACGGGCTGGGTCGCAGAACTCCAGTGTGGGGCGGCCAAAAGCCGAACGGCGGGCAACACGGCCGTCGGGATACCCCCTCACCCGTCCGATCGCCCTCATCTCCCGCCTCCTCGTCCCGAAGCACCTCGGACGCCCGGGATCGTCCTGGCCTGTCGACGGCGACGTTGACGAGCAGCCCGGAACGGCACAGGCGGGCCGCTTCCGGGCGGCATGTGGCCGATCCCGGGTCCGGCCGAGCCGCTCCCGGACCCTGTTCACCCTCCGGAGCACTTCGCGGGCGCCGACCAGGAAGGCCACGTGTCCGGGCCCCGGGGGGAAGTCTCCTGAGGCGGAACGACTTCCTGGACGACTGGACCCCTGCCCACCGGGAGGCCGGCGTCGGCAGGAAGATCCTCGGCGACGGTCCAATCGCCGAAGGGCACCTGGCGACGTAGCCAGGTGCCCTTCGATTCTGTGCCCCCGGCAGGATTCGAACCTGCGACACCCGCTTTAGGAGAGCGGTGCTCTATCCCCTGAGCTACGAAGGCGTGAGTGATCAGGGACAGCCTAGCGGATGGAGCGCTCGATCCTGGAGGGGGTTTACGCGGCGGGCCCCGGCGCCTGCCGCGGGCCCCTGCCTGGGTCGCTCCGGTGCCGGCCGCGGGCCCCTGCCCGGCGTCGTCCGCCGGGCCCCCTGCCCGGCGTCGGGCCCTTGCTCTTCGGGAGTCTTGCCCTTCGGGAGTCGTGCCCGGGGTGTGCGATCGTCGGGGGCCGGGGTTGATTCCGGTCCGGGGGCGGCATAGCGTCGGGCGGTCCGGGTGAGCGAGCGCTTAGGGGTGAGGCGAAGTGGGCGTGCCGGACGACGAGCGGGCCGCGCGGAGCGCGGAGGCCGTGGCCGCGCGGTTGGCCGGGGAAGGGGCTCCGTTCGCCGTCGAGGGCGGGGTGTACGTCGACGGGGCCCGGACCCTGCGGGAGTTCGTGGAGGTCACCTGGGCGTACGGAGACCGGCCGTTCCTGGTGTCCGAGAGCGGGACGATGGGCTATCGGGAGTTCTTCGACGCCGCCTGCGGACTGGCCCGGCGGTTCGTCGATGTCTACGGGCTGCGGCCCGGCGACCGGGCCGTCGTCGCCATGCGGAACCATCCGGAGTGGCAGGTCGCCTTCTGGGCCGCCCAGCTCGCCGGGCTCGTCGCCGTTCCCCTCAACGCCTGGTGGACCGAGGAGGAGTTCGCGTACGCCCTGGACGACTGCGCGCCCGGAGTCCTCCTCGTCGACGGTGAGCGGGTCGGCAGGGTCCGGGGCTGGGCGCGGGAGCACCGCGTCCCCGGGATCGTCTTCCACGGGGAGGCGACCGAGGGTTTCGAGGCGTACGTGCCCGACACCGACCCCCTGCTCGGGCCGCCCCTCGTCGACGTCCTGCCCGAGCACGACGCCACCATCGTCTACACCTCCGGCACCACCGGCCGGCCCAAGGGCGCCGTCGCCACCCATCTCGCGCAGGCAGGCGCCGCGACGAATCCGCGGTACTTCGCCGCCGCCTCCGCGCTCGCCCGCGGGCTGCTCCCGGGACAGGGCCCCGCGCCCGTCTCGCTCACCACCTTCCCCTTCTTCCACGTGGCCGCCTTCACGTCCCTGTACGCAGTCATGGCGGCGGGCGGTTCCCTCGTCCTGATGCGGAAGTGGGACGCGGCCGACGCGCTGGAACTCATCCGGAAGCACCGCGTCACCCACTACGCGGGCGTTCCGACCACCGCCCTGCAACTGCTGGACCTGGCCGAACGCACCGGCGACCCGCTCGACAGCCTCACCATGCTCAACACCGGCGGCGCCGCCGCCCCGCCCGAGATCGTCGCCCGCGTCACCGCCCGCCACGGCGAGCGGATCGAGCCCCGCAACGGTTACGGACTCACCGAGACCTGTGGCGGCGTCCTCGCCAACTTCGGTGCCGAGTACCGCGCGGACCCGCGCAGCGTGGGCCGCCCCGCCCCGGCCGTCGAGGTGCGGCTCGACCGCCCCGACGCCGACGGCGTCGGGGAACTCCTGCTCCGGGGCCAGTCCCTCGTCCGGGGCTACTGGAGGGACGAGCGGGCGACCCGCGAGGCCTTCACCGAGGACGGCTGGTTCCGCACCGGGGACCTCGCCCGGGTCCGGGACGGGCGGGTCACCGTCGTCGACCGGATCAAGGACATGGTGATCCGCGGCGGCGAGAACGTGTACTGCGTCGAGGTCGAGGCCGTCCTCCACGACCACCCCGACATCGTCGACGCCGCCGTCCTCGGCCTGCCGCATCCGGTCCTCGGCGAGGAGGTCGCGGCCGTGGTGCGGCTGCGACCGGGGGCCACCGTCACCGCCGACGAGCTGCGCGCGCACGTCGGCGCGTCCCTGGCCGCGTTCAAGGTGCCCGCCCACGTCCTCGTCCGGGACACCGCACTGCCCCGCAACCCGGCCGGGAAGATTCTCAAGCGGGAGCTGAGGGCGACGCTCGCTCCCTGACGGCGCGCCTGCCGGGGCTGCCTGCCGGGGGCTCCTTGGATCCTTGGCGTCAGGTGCGGGTGACGCGGACGCGGTAGCTACCGGAGGAGTCCTCCTGAAGCACCGTGATCCGTATGCCGTTGGCCCGGTCCGTGAAGGTCTCGCCCGGGCGGTACGTCGCGTCCGACAGCTCCGCGTGCACGTTCGGGCGGCGCGTGCAGCCGCCGCTGTCCTGCCGGCTGTCCGACACGGTGACCGGCCCGTGGCCGGTGTCCACGTCCGACTCGACCCGGTAGATCAGGACGCCCGGACGGCAGACCGCCTGGTCGTTGCCGTTCTGGGTGCGCACCTCGACGGCGTAGCCGGAGGTCTCGGAGAGCGGCACGAAGGCCAGTTTCGCGCCGCCCGTGGTGGCCAGCGGGGTGAGGACGACGTCGCGGATGCCCGTACCGGACGCGCAGGAGACCTGGTCGTCGTCGAGCCAGCCCAGCTTCCACTTGTGCCAGCCGAGGAGGTCGTTGTTGGCCCCCCAGTCCTCGGACATGATGTCCCAGTGCCCCACCGTGCCCCCGCCGTCCACGGTGTAGAGGTCGGGAAGGCCGAAGACGTGCCCGTTCTCGTGCGGCAGCACGCGGTAGCCGGTCTGGTGGTACGTCCCCGAGCCGTCGTCCTGGCGGCTGTAGACGAAGGACGTGTTGGAGAGCGGGACCCCGTCCGCGTAGGGCGCCTCGTCGTTCCCGGAGAAGGTGACGGACAGGACGGTGTCCAGGGCCGAGGGCCCGGCGTTCGGGGTGACCAGGACGTTGACCAGGTCGTACGCACTGAAGTCGATCTTCGCGTCGGCGACCTTGACGAGGTCCTCGACGAGCGAGCGGTAGCCCGGCTCGTACGGTGAGCCGCGCTCTATCCCGTACGAGGAGAAGGGCTCGGGCATCCGCAGCCACTCGGGTATCGGGGTCTCGGGACGGTAGAGGAGCCGTCCGTAGGAGCTGACCCGGAACCAGTCGGTGGTCTGCGGGAAGAACTCGCGGTAGCGCCCCAGGGCGGTTCCCTCGCCCGGGGCGTCCGGGAAGTCGATCATCAGGTTGAGGGCCTTCAGCTGCCCGGTGGCACGGGCGTATCCGGGGGAGGTGGGCAGCCCCTCCGACATCTGCACACCCAGCGTCGTCGCGATCCGGCACGGGCCGAGCGGCGAGTTCCCGGGCGCGGCGGCCACGGGGCCCGCCGTGGCCGGTGCGGGCCCGGGCAGGGTCGAGCTGGCCGAGGTCAGGGCGGCGAGGGCGAGCGCCGCCGCCGCGGCCAGGGCGAGGGGTCTGCATATCCGCCGGCAGGTGTGCTGCATACGGTCGCCTCTCCGATCCGGGCTCTCGCTGTGCGATCAGCCTGTGACGAGGGGCGCGGGGGCGCGCGCCGGGTGGCCCGATCGTGGGATTTCGCGCCGGGGGTGAGAGGTGTGGCTCAGGTCACACGGAAGGCCGGAAATAACCGGGGAGCGCGTCCCCGTTTACGCCTGTGTCCGACGAAGTGGGGACCTGGTCCCCGGATGGCGGCCCCAGCCGGTCGGCTGACCGGCGGACCGCCCGACGGGCCGTCCGACCGAAGACCGACCGAAGACCGACCGAAGTTCCGAAGGAGAGGTGGCGTGAGCACCACCGCCGGCACCGCGCCCACCGTCCGCCGCGCACCGCGCCCGCGGGCCGACGCCCTGCGCAACCGCGAGCGGATCGTGGCGGCGGCCCGTGAGATGTTCGTCGAGTTCGGCCCCCAGGTGCCGCTCGACGAGATCGCGCGGCGCGCCGGGGTCGGCAACGCCACGCTCTACCGGAACTTCCCCGACCGCGCGGACCTCATCCAGGAGGTCGTCGTCTCCGTCATGTGCCGCACCACCGACCTGGCGGAGCGGGCGGCCACGGAGGAGGCCGACACCTTCGAGGCGCTGCGCCGCTTCACCCACGCCGCGGCCGACGAGCGGATCGGCGCGCTGTGCCCGATGCTCGACGGCACCTTCGACCAGGACCACCCCGAACTGCACGCCGAACGCGACCGGTTGATGGAGGCCGTGGAGACCCTCGTCGACCGGGCGCGGCAGGCCGGCAGGCTCCGCGCCGACGTCGGTGTCGGGGACCTGCTGGTGGCCGTCTCCCAGCTCACCCGCCCGCTCCCGGGCACCGGCTGCCTGAACATGGACCGATTCGTCCACCGTCACCTGCAGCTGTTCCTGGACGGCCTGGAAGCGCCCGCGCGCTCCGTGCTGCCCGGGTCGGCCGCCACTCTGGAGGATCTGCGGGGCGCCTCTCATGCGTCGTGACCCCGCCCTGACCGTCCCGTAGTCCCGATCGGGCCACGCCGTCCCGGCCCGACCGCTCGTTCCGTACCTGCCTGTCTGCGCACGTCCGTCGGCCTTTCTCGACGGTCACCCGCTCCGTACTCAGTACGTCCGTTTTCTCCTTTACGCACCAAGAGGTGGCTATCCCCATGTCCGAAACGGATCCCCGGCGCTGGAAAGCGCTGGTCTTCATCGCCCTCGCCCAGCTGATGGTCGTGCTCGACGCGACGATCGTGAACATCGCGCTGCCCTCCGCCCAGCAGGACCTGGGGATCTCGGACGGCAACCGGCAGTGGGTCATCACGGCCTACGCCCTCGCCTTCGGCGGTCTGCTGCTCTTCGGTGGCCGCATCGCCGACCTGTGGGGCCGCAAGCGCACCTTCGTCGTCGGCCTGATCGGCTTCGCCGCCGCCTCCGCGCTCGGCGGGGCCGCGAACGGCGAGGCGATGATGCTCGGTGCCCGCGGCCTGCAGGGCGCGTTCGGCGCGCTGCTCGCACCGGCCGCGCTGTCGCTGCTCGCGGTGATGTTCACCGACGCCAAGGAGCGCGCCAAGGCCTTCGGCATCTACGGCGCGATCGCCGGTGGCGGCGGCGCCGTGGGTCTGATCCTCGGCGGTTTCCTCACCGAGTACCTGAACTGGCGCTGGACCTTCTTCGTCAACATCCCCTTCGCCATCGTCGCCGCCGTGGGCGCGTACTTCGTGATCCGCGAGCCGGCCGGCGGCCGCAACCGCTCGCCGCTCGACATCCCGGGCGTCGTCCTGTCCACGCTGGGCCTGGTCGCGCTCGTCTACGGCTTCACCCGCGCCGAGTCCGAGGGCTGGTCCGACACCACCACGATCGGCCTCTTCGTCGGCTCGGCCGTGCTGCTCGCCGCGTTCGTCCTCACCGAGGCGAAGGTCAAGTCCCCGCTGCTTCCCCTGCGCGTCCTGACCGAGCGCAACCGCGGCGGTGTCTACCTCTCCCTCGGCCTCGCCGTCATCGCGATGTTCGGCCTGTTCCTGTTCCTGACGTACTACCTCCAGATCGTGAAGGGGTACTCGCCGGTCAAGACGGGCTTCGCGTTCCTCCCGATGATCGCGGGCATGATCGTCGGTTCCACGCAGATCGGTACGCGGCTGATGACGCGGGTCCCCCCGCGCTGGCTGATGGGCCCCGGCTTCCTCACGGCTGCCGTCGGCATGCTGCTGCTGACGCAGCTGGAGATCGGCACCTCGTACGCCGGCCTGATCCTGCCGGCCCAGCTGCTGCTCGGCCTCGGCATGGGTACGGCCTTCATGCCGGCGATGTCGCTGGCGACGCACGGCGTGGACCCGCGGGACGCCGGTGTGGCCTCCGCGATGGTCAACACCTCGCAGCAGGTCGGCGGCGCCATCGGTACGGCGCTGCTCAACACCATCGCCGCCTCGGCGACGACCGCGTTCCTCGCCGACCACGCGGCCGGTGCGACCACCCCGGCCGCCCAGAAGCTGCTCCAGCTCCAGGGCATGGTCGAGGGCTACGCGGCGGCCATCTGGTGGGCGGTCGGCATCCTGGTCGTCTCGGCCGCGATCGCCGTCACCCTCATCAACACGGGCAAGCCGCGGATGTCGGCCCCGGCCGGCTCCGGCGCGGACGCCGGCACCGGGTCCGCCGACGGGGCGCAGGACGAGGTGAAGATCCCGGTCGTCATGCACTGACCGGTCTGCGAAGGCCCTGGCGGGCTCCCGTCTCCTAGAGCCCGGACTGCCGGTGCCGGGACCCTCCGCCGTGGCTTCCTCGGCCCCGGCTGCCGATGCCGACCCCCCCTGTCGTGGCTTCCCCGGCCCCGGCTCCCTCTGCCCTGGTTCCGCGTCAGCGGAGCCAGGGCAGATCCGCGTCCGGGTCCGCCGGCTGGAGGCCCTCGGCCATCACCTTCATGATCACGCCGAGCTGCTCCACCTGCTCGGGGGTGAGCCGGTCGAACATCGCCTGGCGCACGGCGGCGACATGGCCCGGCGCGGACCGCTCCAGGACGGCGAAGCCCTCGTCCGTGAGGTACGCGAACTGGCCGCGCTTGTCGGAGGGGCAGTCCTCCCGGAGCACCCAGCCGTTCTTCTCCAGGCGGGAGACGGCGTGCGAGAGCCGGGAGCGGGTGATCTTGGCGCCCTTGGCCAGCTCGGTCATCCGCAGCCGCCGCCGGGGCGCCTGGGAGAGCTGGACGAGGAGGCCGTAATAGACGTGCGGCATCCCGGCGTCACGCTGGAGCTGGCGGTCGAGGTGGTCCTCGAGGAGGGTGGTGGCGTGGAGGTACGCGCGCCATACGTGCTGTTCCTCGTCGCTGAGCCAGCGAGGTTCGGTCGCCGTGACCTTCGGTGCCGTGTTCATGGTTCCAGCCTACGACCCATCCTTGAAAGTTGAACTACATCGGCGCTAAGCTCGTCATGTCAGGTGAGCTTGAAACTTAAAGGACCTTGGGAGGCGGTCGTCATGGACGCCACGCCGGAACGGATGCCCGCCCTCTACCTCTCGCACGGCGCGCCGCCGCTCGCCGACGACCCCGTCTGGACCGGCGAACTCGCCGCCTGGTCCGCCGCGCTGCCCCGGCCGAAGGCGATCCTGGTGGTCTCCGCGCACTGGGAGGAGGCGCCGCTCGCCCTCGGTGCCATCGAGACCGTGCCGCTCGTCCACGACTTCTGGGGCTTCCCCGAGCACTACTACCGCGTGCGCTACCCCGCCCCCGGCGCGCCGGAGCTCGCCGCGTCCGTCCGCAAGCTCCTGCGCGGCCCCGGCACCCCGGTGCAGGACATCCCCGACCGGGGCCTCGACCACGGCGCGTACGTACCGCTGGTGGAGATGTTCCCCGCCGCCGACGTGCCGGTGCTCCAGATCTCCATGCCCACCCTCGACCCGCGCAGGCTGATGGACATCGGGCGCAAGCTCGCCCCCCTGCGCGACGAGGGGGTGCTCATCGTGGGCAGCGGCTTCTTCACCCACAACCTGGCGGCGCTCCGGCACACGGGCGGGGGCGTGCCGGGCTGGTCGGCGGAGTTCGACGACTGGGGGCGCCGGGCCCTGGAGGCCAGGGACGTCGACACGCTCCTGGACTTCGTCCACACCTCGCCCGCCGGCCGGCTCGCCCACCCCCGTACGGAACACTTCGCGCCGCTTTTCGTCACGCTCGGCGCGGCGGAGGCGGGGGGAGACCTGGACGGCGGCCGGAGCGTGATCGACGGGTTCTGGATGGGGCTCGCGAAGCGCTCGGTGCAGTTCGGCTAGGCGACCCGTCCGGCCCGTCCGGCCCGCCGGGCCGTCGGGGCGGACCCGTCAGAAGGCCGGCGGGTTGAGCGCGATCGAGCGGGCGGCGGCCGCCAGCGCTTGCGGGTCGCCGACGTCCAGGGCCGTGTCGGTGAACTTGATCGTGTGGTCGTCGCCGTGTGCGGCCGCTCGCTCGAAGACCTCTTCCGCGATCAACGGGACCGCCCGGTAGGGGACGGGCTCGGACGGTGTGTACGCGGCGGTGACCGCCGCCGAGGCCGACCAGGCGGCGGCGACGCTCGACGCCCACAGCGCGCGGGGGAGCGCGGGCAGGGTGCGCAGGACCGCGTTGGGCGCGGTCGCCGCGTGGACCAGCATGACCGGCTCGCCGTGGCCGTGGGTGGCGTAGCGGTGGGTCGCGGCCGTGACCAGCTCGGTGAGCAGGGCAAGCGCGGCCTCGGGGTCCGGCGCGCCTCCCCACCGGGGGACCGCGGTCAGCTGGGCGAGCCGGGCGCGGATGCCGCCCTCCTGCTCCGGTACGGGCGGCACGGCGTCGAGCGCGGCCGCCGCCGTGAGCGCGGGGCCGAGATCCCGCAGGGGCGGCAGCGGCTGGTGGCGGGCCGCCCAGTAGCCGAGGGCGTGGGCCAGTTCGGCCCGGCGCGGCGCCGTCTCCTCCGACGTCAGCAGCGTGCGTACGGCATGGCCGGTGCGGATCACGGGATGGGTGGCCCCGCCCGCGATGCCGGGCAGGAGCCGCGGCCACCAGGTGGCGAGCACCTCCCGCCAGGGCCGCTCGGTGACCTCCCGCTCGAAGAACCGCGCCCAGTCCGCGATCCGCGCCGGGTCGCCTAGCGCCTCGCGCCAGTTCGCCGGGGTGACGGGGGAGTGGGGCGCGGGCATGTCCTCCAGCTTGGCGCGGTAGCGGTCCAGCCAGCGGTGGACGACCGGGGCATGGCCGTGGCGCACGAGCGCCTCCACGGCCATCGGGGCGTGGTTGGAGAGCCATCCTCCGCGCTCGGGGCCGCTGGCGTGGAGGCGCTGGAGGGCTTCGTCGAGGGTGCCGGTGGTATCGGTCATGCCGAGACCGTAGGCGCGCGGCGAGGCGGTCCGTAACGGCCTCGGGACCTAGACCGGCGGGGCTCGCGGCGTAGGCCGGTGGGGCTCACGGCGTAGGCCGGGGCGTAGGTCCGGCGACGCGGGCCCGGGCGTCGGTGTCCCGAGCCGGGTGCGGGGCCCCTCACCCGGGTGCGGGGTCCCGGTCCGGGCGGGGACGCCGGCCTGCGGGTGAGGACGGCGACCTTCCGGGGCGCGAGCCTTCCGGTGCGCGGGCTTTCCGGTCTTTCGGTCTTTTCCGGACAGTGCGAGCAACCGGGTGGCGCCGCACGCCGTCCTTACCGGGGGAGCGCCCAGGACGAGGGGAGAGGCCCGGCAGGGGGCGCGCGTGCCGGGCTTCACGCCCCCTCTGACCTGCGCTTCCGCGCTCCGCGCCAGCGGGCGTGGCCCTCGGTGGCCGGACAGGGTACTGCATGATCGCGAAAATCGATGTGCCGCGTGGGAATTCTGTCCTGATTCCAGTCGTTGTTTCCGTCGGATGCAGGGCACCCGCAAGGGTGTCGCGACCTACTCAGCAAGGGAGCACGCATGGCAACCCGTGCCGTCGCCCGTCGTTCGTCCGCCTCCAGCGGCAGCAGCTCGAGGGCAAGCAGCGTTCGCGCCGTGGGCGGGGAGATCGCCGACCGCGACCTGGTCGGCATGTACCTCGACGAGATCGCGCGCACCCCCCTGCTCGACGCCGCCAAGGAGGTCGAGCTCTCCCAGGACATCGAGGCGGGCGTGTACGCCCGGCAGATCCTCGAAGGCGAGGTGGAGAGCGAGGCGGGCGGAGCGTCCCGTGAGGAGCTCGAGGCGCTGGTCGCCGCGGGCGAGCGCGCCAAGGACCTCTTCATCAAGTCCAACCTGCGCCTCGTCGTCGCCGTCGCCCGACGCTATCCCCGCAGCGGGCTGCCGCTGCTCGACCTGATCCAGGAGGGGAACGCGGGCCTGGTGCGCGCGGTCGAGAAGTTCGACTACGCCAAGGGCTTCAAGTTCTCCACGTACGCCACCTGGTGGATCCGCCAGGCCATCACCCGCTCCATAGCCGACCAGTCGCGCACGATCCGGCTGCCCGTGCACCTCGTGGAGGAGCTCGGGCGGATCCGTCGCGTGCAGCGCGAGTTCAACCGCGAGAACGGCCGTGAGCCGGAGCCCGCGGAGATCGCGGCGGAGCTCGGCTCGACGCCGGCGCGTGTCGTGGACGTCATGGACTGGGCGCGTGACCCGGTCTCGCTCAACATGTCGGTGGACGACGAGGGCGAGACGCAGTTCGGCGACCTCCTCGAGGACACCTCGGCGATCTCGCCGGAACAGTCGGTGCTCACCCTGCTGCGCAGCGAGGAGCTGGACGACCTGATCGACAAGCTCGACCACCGCACGGCCTCGATCATCCGCATGCGGTACGGCATCGAGGACGGCCGCGAACGGACCCTGACGGAGGTCGGCAAGGAGCACGGCCTGACGCGTGAGCGGATCCGGCAGATCGAGAAGCACGCCCTGCTCGAACTGAAGAAGATGGCCCGCGACACCGGCTTCGACGCGGTGGCGTGACGGACGGGGCGCCCCGCGCCGAGCCGGGCTTCGGCGCGGTGGTCGGGCGTCAGCGCACCGACGCGCCCAGACGGCCCGTCAGGTCCCGTACGTACGCGATCAGCGGGTCCGGCGCGAGGATCGTGAAGTCGCAGTCGACCAGGGCGAGGCGGACGGCGACCCACTCGACCGAGTCCGTGCAGCGGGCGCGCAGTGTGCAGGAGTCCGGGCCCGTCGGCGTGGGGGGCAGATGGGCCGGCAGCCGCGCGGCCACGAACGAGGCCGGGGCGGCGAAGTCGACCTCCAGCGCGAGTTCCGGCTGGGCGTGGGCCCGGCCCATGGAGCGGGTCATGTACTCCACCGCGCCCCCCGCCGGCAGCTCGCGCGGCGCGAACCGGGCGCCGGTGGCGAACGGGTCCGTCACCCGGTCGACGCGGAACGTCCGCCAGTCCTCGCGCCCGAGGTCGTACGCCACGAGGTACCACCGCCGCCCGGTCGACACCAGCCGGTACGGCTCCACCAGCCGCTTCGTCTCCGTGCCGTCCCCGGCGCGGTAGCCGAAGCGCATCTTCTCCTGCCCGGTCACCGCCCCCGCCAGGGCCGTCAGCGTGGACGGCGCGACCGTGGCCCCGTCCCCCCGGGTCAGCGGGATCGTCGCGTTCTGCAACGTGGAGACCCGGTGCCGCAGCCGCGACGGAAGCACCTGCTCCAGCTTGGCCAGGGCACGCACCGAGGCCTCCTCCACCCCTTCGATCGCGTGGCCCGCTCCCGCTCGCAGTCCCACCGCGATCGCCACCGCCTCCTCGTCGTCGAGGACGAGCGGCGGCAGGGCCGCCCCGGCCACCAGGCGGTATCCGCCCACGGCGCCCTTCGACGCCTCGACCGGGTAGCCCAGCTCCCGGAGCCGGTCGATGTCGCGCCGGATCGTGCGCGGCGAGACCGAGAGCCGCTCCGCCAGCTCGCTCCCCGGCCACTCGCGCGGGGTCTGGAGGAGCGACAGCAGCGTCAGCAGTCGTGCGGGAGTATCCGTCATGCGTCCCAGGATGCCGTCCATCTAGGACATGAACTGACCTACATGCTGGCTACCTTCGGACCATGAGTTCACACGACGCCACCGGTCCCGGCCCCGGCAGCAGCGACATCGGCGGCAGCGCCGCCGACAGCGGTACGACTCCCGGCCCCGGCACCGGCCGCAGGCGCTGGATAGCCCTCGCCATCGTCATGACCGCCGCCTTCATGGACCTGGTCGACGCCACGATCGTCAACATCGCGATCCCCAGCATCGAGCGCGATCTCGGCGCCTCGTTCGGGGCGATCCAGTGGATCACCGCCGGATACGCCCTCGCGTTCGCGGCCGGTCTCATCACCGGAGGCCGCCTCGGTGACATCTACGGCCGCAAGCGGCTGTTCCTCCTCGGCACCGCGGGCTTCACCCTCGCCTCCGCGCTCTGCGGACTGGCGGGGAGCCCGGAGATCCTCGTCGCCTCCCGCCTCCTCCAGGGCGCGGCGGCGGCGATGATGGTCCCGCAGGTCCTGTCGATCGTCCACGTCACCTTCCCGGCCCACGAGCGCGGCAAGGTCTTCGGCCTGTTCGGCGCGATCATCGGCCTCGGTGCCGTCTCGGGACCGCTGCTCGGCGCGCTGCTGACGCAGTGGAACCTCTTCGGCCTGGAGTGGCGGCCGATCTTCCTCATCAACCTGCCGGTCGGCATCGCGGGCCTGATCCTGGGCCGGAAGTTCATCATCGAGTCCAAGGCGCCCAAGGCGCTCCGGCTGGACCTGGTCGGCGTCCTGCTCGTCACGCTCGCGCTGCTGATGCTGATCTACCCGCTGACCCGCGGCCGCGAGCTGGACTGGCCGCTCTGGGGCCACCTGTGCATGGCGGGCAGCCTGGTCGTGTTCGGCGCCCTCGTCGCGTACGAGAGGTACAAGACGCGCAAGGACGGCTCGCCGCTGGTCGAGCTGTCCCTGTTCCGGGTGAAGAGCTTCGCGGCCGGTATCGCGGTGCAGCTGACCTTCGGTGTCGTGATGGGCATCTTCTTCCTGGTCTGGACGCTGTACATGCAGATCGGGCTCGGCTGGAGCCCCCTCAAGGCCGGCCTGACCGGTGTCCCGTTCTCGATCGCCGTCTCCACCGCGGCCGGCCTGTCGGTGCAGAAGCTGGTGCCGCGTTTCGGCCGCAAGGTGCTCCAGGCGGGCGCGCTGACGATGGCGGCGGGCGTGCTGCTCTACCTGTGGGAGGCCGGGCGGTACGGCACCTCCATCCACTCCTGGCAGATGATCGCCCCGCTGGTGATCATGGGCCTGGGCATGGGGCTCATCGTCGCCCCGCTGACGGACGCGGTGCTGTCGGACGTCCCCCGGGAACACGCGGGCTCGGCGTCGGGTCTCATCAACACCACCGGGCAGATGGGCAACGCGCTCGGACTCGGCCTCGTGTCGGTCGTCTTCTACGGCGCGATCGACGAGGAGCGCCTGGCGCGGGCCCCGGGCGAGATCGGGACGGCCTTCGCGGACGCCTTCCAGAACGCCCTGGGGTGGGTGGTCGCGGTGCTCGCCGTGATCTTCCTGGTGATGTTCGCCCTGCCGGCGAAGCCGAGGCAGCACGTCGAGGGCGCGGAGGCGGCGGCCGGTGAGGACGGCCCGATGGACGGGTCGCCGGTGGACGGTCCGGCGACGGACGAGCCCACGAAGGAGCCGGCGCTCAGCCGGTAGGAGTACGCCGGGGGAAGGCGGGTACCCGCCCGTCGGATGGATGGTCGTGACGGCCTGATCGTACGTACGGACCGGGTCCCCCGACGCCGAAAGGGGCGGTGCGCATTCGGCGCGCACCGCCCCTCCGGTGTCTTCCGGGTCGAAACGCTCCCGGATCAGGTCACTTCTTGGCCCTCGCGGCGTGGGTCACCTTGCCGGAGACGATCGTCTTGCCGAGGAAGCGGTTGACGCTGTTGGTCGTCGCCGTGCCACCGGGCGCGGTGAGCTCGACCCACGAGCCCCCCGAGCAGTCGAGCTCGTTCTCGTTCCCCGGGACCACGACGCACTGGTACTCCCACACCTCTCCCTCGGTGGTGAGCACCTCGATCGAGACGTTGTTGGCCTGCTCGGCGATGGAGACGGCGCAGGCGCCCTCAGGCGCGCCGGGCAGCGGGGTCCAGACGAACTCCGTGGGTTCGGACGTCAGGTCCCGGATGCCGGCGAAGACGTCGCCGTTGTTGACCACGCCCTTGACCTCGCGGCTGTTCTCGAGACGGTTGGCGTCGATGTCCAGGCACGTCGCCGGTCCCGCGGGTCCTGCCGGTCCTGCCGGTCCTGCCGGTCCCGCG
This sequence comes from Streptomyces sp. NPDC053755, assembly GCF_040677675.1. NCBI lineage: Bacteria > Bacillati > Actinomycetota > Actinomycetes > Kitasatosporales > Streptomycetaceae > Streptomyces > Streptomyces sp. NPDC053755. Next base: position 151,496 of record NZ_JBFASK010000017.1, read on the forward strand.
GGTCCCGCCGGTCCTGCCGGTCCGGTCGGGCCCGTGTCGCCGCCGCCGGGGCCCGTCGGGCCCTGCGGACCCGCGGGGCCCTGCGGTCCCGCCGGACCCTGCTGGCCGTCGGCGCCTGCCGGACCCGCCGGGCCCTGGGGGCCTTGCGGGCCCTGCGGACCGGTCGGGCCCGTGCCGCCACCGCCGGGGCCCGTCGGGCCCTGCGGGCCGGTCGGGCCGGTGTCACCCTTGGGGCCCTGCGGACCGGTCGGACCCGTCGGGCCGGTGGGGCCCGGCTTCCCTTCCTTGCACTCGTCGTGCAGGGTGCGGGCCTGCTGCGGACCCTGCTGCTGGAACTTGCTCAGGTGCCCTTCGACGTAGTCCCGGATCCGCTCCTTCTCGTGGTGCGGCGGGGGACCGTCCTGGTGGTGCGGAGGCGGGCCGTCCTCGTGGTGCGGCGGGGGGCCGTCCGGGTGGTGGGGCGGCGGCCCGTCCGGGCATTCCTCGGTCGTCGGACCCGCGTTCACACCCGCGGGCTGCGTCGGCAGCTGGGGCGTGGCGATCGCGGGGGCCGCCATGCTCGTGAGCACGAGGGCGAGCGAGGCGACGGTCCCGCCGGCGAGCCAGGAACGGCGTCGGGCGAGCGGGCCAAGAGAGGACCGGGTCCTGAGATCAGGACGCATACATGTGCTCCTTCGTAACCGGTTCGAGCGATGCGGTGGAAGTCTGTTCGGACTTCCCTTCGGGTCATCGGATCGTGTTCGGGTCCCCTTGAGGGTCCTGAGCACCAATCAACTCCCTGGCCTACGCGTCGCACCGAATGGACGCGTGCGCGGGGGCGAACGCCGCTGCTTCTTCCGGCGTGCCGTGTCAGGGCGCTCGTGCCGCGTTCGTAAGGTCACCCGGTCATGAGGTCGTCCGTCCCCGTCCCCCCGGAGCCGTGTTGCCGTGAAGCCGTCGATCTGCCTGTGCATGATCGTCAAGAACGAGGCGCGCGTCATCGAGCGATGTCTCGCCTCCGTCCGTGACCTGGTGGACACCTGGGTCGTCTCCGACACCGGCTCGACGGACGGCACCCAGCAGCTGATCCGCCACGCGCTCGACGGCATCCCCGGTGAGCTGCGCGAGGAGCCGTGGGTGAACTTCGGGCACAACCGGAGCCTGAACATCCGGCATGCCCGGGGCCGGGCCGACTACCTGCTGCTCCTCGACGCCGACCTGGTCGTCGAGCGGGCCGGGTCCCTGCCTGCGCTCACCGCCGACGCGTATCTGCTGCGGCACGCCGGACCGCTGGAGTACCGCATCAAACGCCTGGTCAGAGGCGACATGCCGTGGCGGTACGAGGGAGTCACCCACGAGTACATCACCGCGGACCGGGACCACGTCAGCGAGAACCTGGACGCGCTCGTCATCAAGGACTTCGCCGACGGCGGCTCACGGCACGACAAGTTCGAGCGCGACGCCCGGCTGCTGAGCGCCGAGCTCGACCGGAACCCCACCGACACCCGCACGGTCTTCTACCTCGCCCAAACCATGCGCGACCTCGGCCGCGCCGCCGAGGCCATCGACCTCTACGAGCGCCGGGCCCGCATGGGCGGCTGGGACGAGGAGGTCTCCTACGCACTGCTCCAGGCCGGGATCCTGAAGGCCGACTCCGGTGACTGGCCGTCGGCGATGGACACCCTGTCGCGCGCCTGGGAGGCCCGCCCGCAGCGCCTCGAAGCCTGTTACGAGCTGGCCTCGCGGCTCCGGCGCATGGGCCGCCACCACAGCGCCCATGCCGTCGTCACCGCGGCCCTCGACCGGGAACCACCGGACGACCTGCTGTTCCTCCAGCCATGGATCTACCGCTGGGGTCTGCTGTTCGAGTACTCGATCACCGCGTACTGGGCCGGGGACACCGCGGGCTCGCTGGCCGCCTGCGACCGGCTGCTCGCGATGCCGGACCTCCCCGAGGCGTACCGGGAGCAGACCCGCACCAACCGCGAGTTCGCGGTCCGCCGGCTCTCCTCCATCCCCCACGCGGCCGCCGCCGTGAGCACCGCCGCGACGGCCCCGGCCCCCGTCCCCGGAAGCGGAAGCGGAAGCGGAAGCGCAAGCTGAAGCGGAGGCGGAGGGGCACGCGGGGACGGAGGCGGAGGGGCACGCGGGGACGGAGGCGGCCGTGGGTGGTCAGGACGCGGGTGTAGGCGTCGGTGAGCACTCCGCCGTC
>NZ_JBFASK010000018.1:0-44787 GCF_040677675.1 Streptomyces sp. NPDC053755
GGACGCCGCGGGGCCCGCCCTTCGGGCGGACGGCGCCACTTTCGAAACACGCCCTGGCGTCATGGAGGGGCCTTTCGTGAGGAGACGTGCGGGATCACGCCGTCAACGCGGAAGCTGACGTGCCATCAGTCGTGGAGGCTCCACACGGTAACAAGGTGACGGCGGGTCACTCGGTAACCCGTCGGCGACGCCACCTGGGGCGGCGGGACGGCCGGGCGGGAGCGCCGGGCGTGGCGCACACCCGCACCGGGCGCCGTGGGCGATCGCCGGGCGGCCGTCGCCGCGCGCCCGCGCGCGCGGCGATGGATCCTGGGAGGAGGAAGGGGCGCGCGGGCCGTCCCGCGCTGCCCCGCATGGCGAGGAGGCAGACCATGACACGGCACCTCGAGTGGAAGGTCGGCCTGGAACTGGTCGAGGAGGCCGGCAGGACGAAGGCCGAGGCGCACCTGGACACGGGCACGTCGCACCTCACGGGCCGGGGCAGCGCGCGGTGCAACCCGGCCGACGTGGACGTACCGGCGATCGGCGACGAGCTGGCGGCGAGCCGGGCGATGAAGGATCTGGCAGGACAGCTGATGCGGGAGGCCAACCGCGACATGGAGGCGGCGGGCGCGGGCACGGTCCCCCAGCACACCGGCCCCGGCTACGGCTGGCCCGAAGCGGTCTCCTGAAAGGCGGCCTGCCGCCCGGTCGAGGGGCGGCGGGGAGGGGTGCGGGCGCCACGCGCTGGTGCCCGGCCGTCGCGACCGGCCGGACCGGTGCGCCGCTCCGATGGCCCGACGGGGCGGCGGGCGCGGTCGCCGGCTGCGGCGACGGGGCGGCCGGGGCGCCTGCCTGTCGGCCTCGGCGCGTCCACCCGCCGGACGGTGTGCGTCCCATGAGGAGCATCAGGACGGGGCGGCTCGACCAGTCGTGTCCACGCGCTCGTAGGGGTCGTCCGCGTCCTTGTGGGAGTCGTCCGCGTCGCTGAGGCGGATTCCCTGCGGCCGGGGGCGGGGTCAGGGCGGGACCCGCCCTGACCCCGCCGCAGCCCCGGCGGTCACGCTTCGGCCGTCGCCCCCGCCGCCCGGTCCTCGTCCTCGTCCTCGTACGAGAGGCGGTCGACCACCTCCACGACTCCGTCCACGTCCTCGCAGAGCCGCACGAACACCGGGGCGATGCTCTTGTTCGGCAGGGTGCCGGTCAGGGTCACGCGGCCCTCCGCGACGTCGATGTGGAGGGCGGCGGGCGAGAGGCGGAGGATGCGGGTGACCACGTCCTCCAGGATCTCCTCCTGGATCGCCCGGTCGCGCCGGAGGAAGAGCTGCAGCAGGTCGCTGCGGCTGAGCACGCCGATGAGCTGCCCGCCCGAGTCCACCACCGGCAGTCGTTTGACCCGGTGCCGTTCCATCACCCGGGCCGCCTCGACCGCCGTCCACGAGGGCCGTGCCACCACGACAGGGCTGGTCATCATGGCCTCGGCGGTGCTGGGACCGTCCTTCGTGGTGTGCCGGCGCAGCAGGTCCGCCTCCGACACGACACCGATGGGCCGGTTCGCCTCGTCGACGACGGGCACCGCCGTGATGCCGTACTCGTCGAGGAGCCGCGCGATCTCCTTGAACGGCGTCCCGGGCTGCACCGCCACCGCGGTCGGCGTCATCAGATCGGCGACACTGCGGTGCCTCATGGTCGGTCCCGTCCCTTCTCCGCTTCTTCAGCCATGATCCCTCACGCGGGCCCGGGATCGTGGACGCCCGGGGTCCGCTTGAGAGGTCGCGCCCCGAGGGGCCGGTGAGGGAGGGAGTACGCGCCGGACGGAGAGGCGCGGCACGGCGCGCGGGGCGGAGGCGGTGGCGGGCCCGGGGGTCCGGCGGTGGTCGACCCACCACCGGCCCCCGGGCCGGGGCCTGTGCGACAGGAGGCCCTAGTTGAACGGGTCGAGGGTCACGTACGCCTGCTGCGGGTTGCCGTCGTGCACCAGGGACTCGTGCGCGCCGACGTCGTCGAAGGCGAAGCCGTAGGCCTTGCCGTCCGCCATCTGGGCGTGGATCTTGCGGGAGTAATGGTTGGTCACCGCGTCCTTGTAGAAGTCGGCCGAGGAGGCGTCCGGCTGGTTGGGGTTGGTGAGGAGGGTGGAGCGGTTGTAACCGGCGCAGAGCGTACGGGAGATGGGGCCGCGGACCATGTCGTTGGGGGCGTCGAGCAGCTTGTAGCAGCCGAAGACGCTGTCGGAGTCCGGCTTCTGGAAGGACGTGACGAGCGCGCCGGACCCGTTGGTGAAGTTCATGACGTTGCCCGAGACCCGGCCGTAGTACTTGACCGAGGGCTGGTTGGTGAAGGGCGTCACCGTCAGCGTGGAGGTGGCGTACTTGGTCCAGACGCGGTTGATGTAGTCGTTCATGACGCCGGCCGGCAGCGCCCCCGCCTCGATGCCGTGGCCGGGGGCGAGCGCGCGCAGGACGGTGCCGTCGGCGCGCGTGTGGATGAGGTTCGCCCAGCCGCCGGGCTGACCGCGGAGCGAGTCGAAGAAGCCGCGGTAGCCGCCCGGCTTGAGCCGGCCGGTGGTCGCGACGGCCCCGCTGGGGCGCTTGACGCCGACGGCGTACGGCGCGGAGACCATGTCGACCTGCGTGCTGTTGAGCCACAGCCCGGAGTCGTTGAGCGTGTACTCCGACCAGTTGAACAGGATGTTCCTATTCGGGTCGCTCGGGTTCTGGACGGCGGGCTGCACCAGACCGCCCGTCGCGACCTTGAAGACGAGCTTCTGTCCGTAACTGAAGTAGATCCGGCCCGAGAACTTCGGCAGACGGATCGTCATGGACCCGCCGTTCGCCGGTCCGGCGATGGCGGCGTCCGGCGCGGGCACGGGGACGGAGCCCCCGGCCGGCCAGGGGTGGAAGGTGCCGCTCGCGTCGGCCCAGCCCTGGCGTCCGGTGGAGAGCTCCGTACCGAGGTTGTAGACGTAGACCGGCTCGGCTCGGCCGGAGTTGTTGGTGAACGTGAGCGGGATCGTGGCCGGGACGGCGGCCGCCTGGACGGTGGGGGAAGGACCGGCCACGGTGACGGCGGTGCCGATCAGCGCGGCGACGGCGAGGGGAGCGAGCAGGGTGAGCCTGCGGCGATGGCGGGAGGGCACGTGGGGCTCCTCGGGGTGGGGGGAAGGGTGGGGGCAGGCGCGTCCGAGCGGACGAACGCGCCTTGAGAGCGCTCTCAGAATGGTGAGAGTGAGGTGAGCCTGTCAATGGTTGTGACGGGTCGGCGGCGTTCCGGGGATCAGGGCGTGCGCGCGGGCCAGGCGCCGCGTCCGTGCAACCGGAGGACGAGCGCGGCGATGTTCCAGGCGTCGTCCTCGCCGCTGTGGTGCCGTCCCTCCAAGGGGAGTCCGGCGATCTCCAGCGCCTGGGCCATGCCCGGCCGCCGGGACAGCGTGTTCGCCTCGGTGAAGACGGCCTTGGCGTTGACGTGCCGGTGCCCGAAGGGGTACTCCGTGCCGGTCACCCGGCACTGGTGCGCGAACTGCTTGCGGTCGTAGTCGCCCCAACTCGCCCACGGCCGGGACCCGGCGGCGTGCTCGGCGGCCAGCAGCCGGCAGGCGGCGGCGAAGTCCAGGCCCGCGTCCACCTCCGCCTGGGTGAGTCCGGTCAGCCCGGTGCAGAACGGGCTCACCGTCGACCGGGCGGGCCTGACCAGGATCCGGTGCCGTCCGATCCGCTCACCCGCCTCCAGATCGACCACGGTGAGACCGATCTCGATGATCTCGCTCACCGCCCCGGGAGGCCGCTTGCCCTCCCAGCAGGTCGCCTCGACGTCGACGACGTTCACCAGCTCTCCGTGATCCATGGCGTCGAGGGTAGGGAGCCGAGGTCGCGCGCCGCACGCGGATTATCGCCCACGGGCGCGGACCCGCGGGTCGGTCCGGGGCCCCGTCCCGGGCGGGTGCCTTGCGGGTCGGTCCAGGTTTCGCCCACGGGCGCGGACGGCCCCGTCCCGGTCGGGTGCCCTGCGGGTCGGTCCAGGTTTCGCCCACGGCGCGGACCCGCGGGTCGGTCCGGGGCCCCGTCCCGGGCGGGTGCCGTGGGTCAGCTCGGCTACGCGTCCAGGTCGAGGACCTCGCGCAGCGCTGCCACCGCGTGGGCCCGGTGGTCGTGCAGCCAGCGCAGGGCGGCGTCGGTGTCGCCGTGGCGCACCGCCGAGATGACCGCCCGGTGCTCCCGCACGGCGCGCTCCCGGTTGGCGACCTCCGTGTAGTAGAGCGAGCGGTACGCGTCCGTGGAGTCCCACAGGGTGGCGATCAGTCGGACCAGCCGAGGCATTCCGGAGGCCTCGACGAGCGTGAAGTGGAACCGGCGGTTCGCGGCGGCCATCGCCGTCACGTCCCCGGCGTCGGCGGCCCGCTCCACCTCGCCCTGGATCTGCTCGAGCGCGGCGGTCAGACCGTCCGGGCCCCGGGACACCGCGAGACGGACGGCTTCCGTCTCCAGTAGCCCCCGGATGCGGTAGATCTCCTCCAGGTCGTCCAGCGAGAGTTCGGCGACGAAGTAGCCCCGGTGGACGTGGTGCACCACGAGGCCCTCGGCCTCCAGGGTCTTCAGGGCCTCGCGCAGCGGCACCCGGCTGACGTCCAGCCGCGCCGCTAGCGCGTCCTGGCGGATCTGGCCGCCCGGCTTCAGCTCGCCGCTGGTGATGGCGCGCCGCAGTTCCTCCAGGACGAACTGCTGGGCGGTCGGCGGCCGCCGCCTCTGTACCGCGCTGCTCATCGCCAGTGACCTTCCTTCGCTCGCTTACCGGCGGATCCGCGCTGCCGGTGCCGTACATCTTCCTATGAAGTGCGAGGGGGCAGCCCCAGCTCCGTGAGGACGGCCGCGGTGTGCTCGCCCAGTCGCGGGGGAGCGCGGTGGTAGACCGGCGGGGTGGCGTCGAGGGCGATCGGGTGGGCCACCTGGCCGGGTCCGGCGAGGGCGGCGGGGACGCGTGCGGCCACGCCGAGGCGGTCGGCGAGCGCGAAGGCGTCCGCCAGATCGTTGATCGGACCGCACGGCACCCCGGCGGCCGTCAGCTCCTCGAACCAGTCGCCTGCCGTCCGCGCGCCGAGCGGACCCGAGAGCGCCGCGACCAGCTCCTCGCGGTGGGCGACCCGGGCGGTGTTGTCGGCGAACCGGGGATCGTCGGCGAGGCCGGGTGTGCCCAGCCGCTCGCAGAGCGACCGGAACTGACGGTCGTTGCCCACGGCGAGCACCAGCGGCCGGTCGCTCGCCTCGAAGACCTCGTACGGGGCGATGCTCGGGTGACGGTTGCCCAGGGGCCGGGGCACGACGCCGGCGCCGAGATAGGCCGCCGACTGGTTGGTCAGGGCGGAGAGGAGCGAGCCGAGCAGCGAGACCTCCACCCGCTGTCCCTCGCCCGTCCGCTCCCGGTGCCGCAGCGCCGCGAGGATGCCCAGGCCCGCGTGGAGGCCGGTGACGACGTCGACGAGCGCGACGCCCGCCTTGGTGCCTGGACCGCCGGGCTCGCCCGTGACGCTCATCAGCCCGCCCATGGCCTGCACGAGCAGGTCGTAGCCGGGCAGATGGGCGCCCTCGGCGGAGCCGAAGCCGGTCACCGAGCAGTAGACCAGGCCGGGGTTGGAGGCCCGTACCTCCTCGTGGCCCAGGCCCAGCTTCTCCATCGTGCCGGGGCGGAAGTTCTCGACCAGGACGTCGGCGCGGTCGACGATCGCCCGGGCCGTCCCCAGATCCGTGGGGTCCGTCAGATCCAGGGCGATGGAGCGCTTGTTCCGGTTCACTCCGAGGAAGTACGTGGCCTCCCCGTCGGCGAAGGGCGGCCCCCACGCGCGGGTGTCGTCACCCGAGCCAGGCCGCTCGATCTTGATGACGTCGGCCCCGAGGTCGGCCAGGAGCATCGTCATGTACGGGCCGGCGAGCACCCGGCCGAAATCGGCCACGACGATGCCGCCGAGGGCGGACGCTCCGGTACGCGCCTCCGCGCCGTGTCCGCCCAGCGCCGCGGGGGGCTCCGCGCCGTGTCCGCCCTGCGTCGCGGGCGCCCCTGTGCCGTGTCCGGAAAGTCCCGCCCTGGCCCCACGGGTGGTCTCACCGTGCTCATCGGCTCCGGGGCGCGGCTGCCCGTGCTCCTGGGAGTGCCCCGGCGTTGCCGGTCGATCAGCGCGCATCCCGTTCTCCTCAGCCGGCGATCGGATCCACCGCGAACGTACGCATCGGACAAGGGATATTCAATACTGGATCCAAAATCCGATCTGCGGCTAGGCTTCGCCCCGCCGTGTTGCCGCAGCCGCCTGGAGGCCGTCCGTGAAGTCGCCCGCCGCGTCGAAGTCGTCACCCGTCCATCCCTTCGATCTCCTCGCCATCGACGGTCTGCTGACCGACGAGGAGCGCGAGATCCGCGCGACGGTCCGGGCCATGGCCGACCGCGAGCTGCGCCCGCACGTCGCCGGCTGGTTCGAGCAGGGGGCGATCCCGGCGCGGGAACTGGCCCGCGCACTCGGCGGCGCAGGGGTGCTCGGCATGCATCTGGAGGGGTACGGCTGCGCGGGCACCAGCGCCGTCGCGTACGGCCTGGCGTGCCTGGAGCTGGAGGCCGTCGACTCGGGACTGCGCAGCCTGGTCTCGGTCCAGGGCTCCCTGGCGATGTACGCCATCTGGAAGTACGGCTCCGAGGAGCAGAAGCAGCGGTGGCTGCCCGGCATGGCGGCGGGGGAGTACATCGGCTGTTTCGGGCTCACCGAGCCGGACGCCGGTTCCGACCCCGGGGCCATGCGCACCCACGCCAGGCGGGACGGCGGTGACTGGGTCCTCAACGGCACCAAGATGTGGATCACCAACGGATCGGTCGCGGACGTCGCCGTCGTCTGGGCCCGGACCGACGACGGCGTCCGCGGCTTCCTGGTGCCCGCCGGGACACCCGGCTTCAGCGCCCCGGAGATCAGGCAGAAGCTGTCCCTGCGGGCGAGCGTCACCAGCGAGCTGGTCCTCCAGGACGTACGGCTGCCGGCGGACGCGGTGCTCCCCGGCGCCCGGGGCCTCTCCGGTCCGCTCGGCTGCCTGAACGAGGCCCGCTTCGGCATCGTCTTCGGCGCCCTCGGCGCGGCTCGCGACTGCCTGGAGACGGCGATCTCCTACGCGGGGGACCGCGTCGTCTTCGAGCGGTCCCTCGCGTCCTACCAGCTCACCCAGCAGAAGCTCGCCGACATGGCACTCGAACTCGGCAAGGGCATGCTGCTCGCGCTGCACCTCGGCCGGCTCAAGGACGCGGGGCGGCTCGGCCCCGAGCAGGTGAGCGTCGGCAAGCTGAACAACGTGCGGGAGGCCATCGCCATCGCCCGCGAGTGCCGCACGATCCTGGGCGCCAACGGCATCACGCTGGAGTACCCCGTGATGCGCCACGCGAACAACCTGGAGTCGGTGCTCACGTACGAGGGAACCAGCGAGGTGCACGCGCTGGTCATCGGCAAGGCGCTCACGGGCGAGGCGGCCTTCCGCTGAGAGGCGGGGCCGCGGGGGGAGGTGCTCAGCCCGCCGTCACCTTGGCCAGGAACGCGTTCAGATTGGTCATCATCCGGTCGATCCGCTCCTCCGCCATCAGGGACTCCTCCTGGCGGCCCCCTCGCAGCTTGGGCTGCCGCTTCCCGCGGACGTACAGGGGACACGCGAGGTCGGCACAGACGTAGGTGCCGACCGTGTTCCCCTCGCGACCGCGGCTGCCCGCCAGCGGTGCGGCGAGCAGGGTGACCCCCGAGGAGGCGTGACCCGTCAGGCAGATCTGGCACAGGCTGGACTTGACCGCGCTGGTGCGGTTCGTCGCCGGCACTCTCAGGGAGACGCCGAGCGGGCCGTCCTCGCGGGGCACGACCAGATGGGCGCGCAGCGGCGCGCCCGGGTCGACCCACCCGAGGAAGTCGAGGTCCTCCCAGGGGAGTTCGGCGAAGTCGAGGGGCAGCCGGAGCCGGCTCGCCTCCCCCTTCGTGCAGTTCACGAAGGACGAACGGATCTGTCGGTCGGTAAGAGGTTCCACTCGTTGGACGGTACACAGACCCTCCCGGCCCCGGCATCCCAATTTCGGCGTCCCGCTCCGCCGACCGCCGCCCCGGGTATGCGAACTCGCCGCCCCCGCTCGTCCGGGAGCGCCGCCCCGGCCCGGAGGCGGCGACTCCCGGACCCGCACGCCACTCCGAGCACCACTCCGAGCGCCGCGCCGCGCCGCACGCCATTCCGAGCGCCGCGCGGGGCGCCGGGCCATCACCCGCCCGCGCGCCCGCCTGCACCCCGCGTGCCCGCCTGCACCCCACGCGCCCGCCCGCACTCCGAGTACCGCGCCGGGCGCCGCACGGACGTCTGCACCCGCCCGCGCGGCCGCCTGCACCCCGCGCGGCAGGCAGCCTCCCCTCCGCCCGGTCACCCCCTCCGCCCGGTCGCCCCCTCCGCCCGGTCGCCCCCTCCGCGGCCGTCCGCTCGCCCTCCGTCCGGTCGCCCGCCCCCGCACCGCGGCCGCCGTGTGTCGAACGCGCGCCCACAAGCGGACCGCCCCCGCCGGTACTAGCGTGGGCCGGGTGAGCAGTCACCTCGCTCGGTCCTGGGCGGAGGCCCTGGCCGCGGTCCTGGCCGGGTTCCTCGCGATGGCCGTCATGGCCGCACTCGGCCTCTGGGCAGCCGGAGCCGCAGACCTTCCCGGCGGCTTCGTCCCCCTCGTCGCCGCCGTCGTCGTCATGGCCGCCGGAGGCCGGATCGACGTCTCGGGCGACGCCGGCGCTCTCGCCGGCACCGACGCCGACCTGACCGCCATGCCGCTCACCGTCACCCTGGTGGGCGCGCTCGTCACCGGGGCCTGCTTCCTGCGCCCCCCGCGCCGGCACACCACGACCGGCACCGGCGACCTCCTCGTCCGGGCCGGAGGGATCGCCCTCCTCTGGCTCGCCGCGCTCGCGGCGCTGTGCGCGGTCGCGCGGCACGACTTCCACGTCAGCCTCGGAGGCCAGGAGCGGGAGGACCCGCTGGCCGACCTCTTCGGCGACCTCCTCGACGTGGTCGACCCCACCGTCGGCTTCCGTGCCGTTCCCGGTCCCACGCTCTTCTTCGGGCTGCTGTGGATCCTCGGCGTCCTCCTCATCGCCCTGCTGGTCTCGCGCCGGACCCCACTTCCGCCCCGGCTGCTGCGCCATCAGGAGAGTGTGCGCCCCGCCGCCTTCGCGATGCTCCTGCTGGTCCTCGCGTACGTCGTGATCGGCCTGGGCGTCGGCCTTGTCGTGGCCGGTATCAAGGGCCATCCGGCCGACACCTTCGCCGTCCTCCTGCTCGGCCTCCCCAACGTCGCCTGGCTCGGGCTCGGCGTCGGCATCGGAGGCTCCTGGGAGGGCAGGGTCGAGGGCCCCTTCGGCCTGCCCATGCCCCAGATCCTCGACGCGGTGCTGCGAACGCCTGAGGGCTCCGGACTCTCGACGGTCGACCTGTCCTCGCTGGCCGCCGAGGACTCCCGCGCCTGGTGGCTGCTCCCCGTCGCCGCCGTGCTCGTCCTCGTGGCGGCCTTCGTCGCCGCCGTCCGTTCACCCGCCAGGGTCCGCCCCTGGCAGCACGCCCTGCACCTCGGGATCGCCTTCGCGCTCACCATGCTCGTCATCGCCCCCCTCACCCTCGTCGAGGCGCGACTCGGCCTCTCCGTCCTCGGCATCGGCGAGCTGGGCTCCCTCGGCGGAGAGGTGGTGCTGCGCCCGCACGTCTGGAGGACGGCCGGCCTCGCCCTCCTGTGGGGCCTGGCCGCCGGGTTCGTCGGCGGCCTGCTCGCCTCCCGGGTCAGCCGCACCGGCGATGTCGCCCCTGACCGCCCCGGGCCCGGCGGCGCGTCCGCGCAACGTCATCGGGGTGACCGCGACGGCGCGGGCGACGACCGATGAGTTTTCGCGCCCTCCGCGGTCCCAGACCATGGCTGGTGCGCGGCGAGGAATCGTGTGATCCCCTCGCGTACGAGCCGCACTTGCCGAGAACCGGACACGAGACACCGAGGACATCCCGATGCGTACCCTGATCAGCACCGCCTTCATCTCCCTCGACGGCGTCGTGGAGGCCCCGGGCGGCGAGCCCGGCTACCGGAACTCCGGATGGACCTTCAAGGACGTGGAGTTCGTCCCGGAGGCGTACGAGATCAAGGGCCGGGAGCAGCAGGAGGCCACCGCGATGCTCCTGGGCCGGAACAGCTACCAGGCGTTCAGCCCGGTGTGGCCGGACATGGCGGAATTCGCCGCGTACAAGGTGATGCCGAAGTACGTCGTCTCCACCACCCTCACCGAGGACGACCTGGTGGCGAACTGGGGCGACACCACGATCCTGCGCTCGCTCGACGAGGTCGCCGCCCTGAAGGAGACCGAGGGCGGCCCGATCATCGTGCACGGCAGCGCGACCCTGAACCAGGCCCTGGCCGACGCCGGCCTGATCGACCGGTACCACCTGCTCGTCTTCCCGCTGCTGCTCGGCGCGGGCAAGCGACTGTTCAGCGCCACGGACAAGGACGCCCAGAAGCTGAAGCTCGTCGAGCACGAGACGTACGCCAACGGCCTGCAGAAGAACGTCTTCGACGTCGTCCGCTGACGCGGCGCCCCGTCCTCACCGGCGCTGACGCGAGACCCCGTCCTCGCCGACGCCGACGCGGCGCCCCGTCCTCGCCGGCGCTGACGCGGGACCCCGTCCTCGCCGCCGCTGACCGGCCCGTCCGGGCCGACGGCCCTCACCCCCCCCCGGGGACCCCCGGCGACGGAGCCCTCGACGGAAGAGGTCCTACCGTGGAGGGCCGAGGGGGAGTCCGGGGCGGTGCCGGAGCCGGGGGTTCCGGGGCCGGTACGGGAGGCGGGACCGGCGTCGGGTGCGGCGCGGGGGACGGCGGTACGGGAGGTAGGGGCTCGGACGCTCGCGGAGGCGGTAGGGGATCGGGCCGGCAGGGTCCGGGCTCGTCCGCCGTCCGGCGGCCCGGGTGGTCGCGCCCGAGGCGGTGGACCCGGTGCGGACGCGCCGGGCGCGTCCTCCCGCCGACCGTCAGGAGCGGCTCGGCTGCGGCGGGCGCGACGTGACGCTGTCCCATGCCTGGATTTTACCGTCCGGGGCCGATCCGGGCCCCGGACGGCGGCCGGTATCGTGGCCGGGTCGACCGTGCCGGTCCCGAGGCGGTCCTCGGGCGATCCGTGGGTCGGCTGTGAACGAAGGAGGGGCCCGTCCGTGCCGAAGGGTGTCACCAAGCGCCGGCCGCGCACCCGGGCCGCCCTGCTGGAGGCGGCCCTGGCGGCTTTCGCCGAGTACGGCTTCCACGCCACCTCGATCGAGCAGATCTGCGAGCGCGCCGGCTACACCCGTGGCGCCTACTACTCGAACTTCGCGAGCAAGGAAGAGCTCTTCCTCGCCCTCTTCGACGAACACAGCGACCGGATCGTGCGCCGGCTCGCCGAGGCGATCGACTCGCTCACGGCCGAGGAGTACACGCTGGAGCGGCTGGCCGAGCTCGCTTCGCGGGTCGAGCCCGAGGAGCGGGACTGGTATCTGGTCACCACGGAGTTCACGCTGCACGCCATTCGCGATCCGCAGGCGGCCTGGGTCCTGGCACGCCACGACGCGCGGCTGCGGGCGGAGATCGCCCGCGGACTGCGGACCGTGCTGCGCCGTGCGGGGCGCGAACTGACCGTGGACGCCGACCGGTTCGCCCGCCTGCTGATCGCCCTGCGCGAGGGCGGACTCGCGCAGAGCTACGTGGAGCCGGAGGCGCTGCCGCCGGGGAGTCTCGAACGGGAGTTCCTGACCCCGCTCCTGGAGGCGTCGACCCGCCCGTCCGGGGCCGCGGGCCGGCGGGACGGCTGACCTCGGCCGGAGAGGCGGACCCGCGGCCTCCGGAGCCTGATCAGTCGACGAGGTCGGGGTCCGAGGCCGTGATCCGATCCCACAGCGGACGGGCCTGGAACCAGCGGGCCAGAGGCGTGCCGACCTGCCCCCGGGTGATCAGCGCCGTCTCGCGGTCGATCGGCCGCGGCGTGCCCGCGGCCATCGCCGGCAGCTGGGCCTGGCAGGAGCGCTCCATGGTGACGAACCACCACACGGCCTCGGCGACCGAGTGCCCGACCGTGAGCAGTCCGTGGTTCTTGAGGATCACCGCCTTGTACGAGCCGAGCGCCTTGGCGACCCGCTCACCCTCCTCGCGTTCGTTGACCACTCCGCGGTAGTCGTCGTAGATCCCGTGGTCCTCGAAGAACGCGCAGGCGTCCTGGGTGATCGGGTCGAGCGGGATGCCGAGGCTGGAGAACGCCGTGCCGTGCAGGGAGTGCGCGTGCGCCGCCGCGACCGCGTCGGGGCGGGCGGCGTGCACCTGAGAGCGGATGACGAACGCGGCCCGGTTCACCGGCCGGTCGCCGTGGAACAGGGTGCCCTCGTGGTCGACGAGGATGAGGTCGGACGCCTTGATCCGGTGGAAGCTCCTGCCGAAGGGGTTGACCCAGAAGGCGTCCTGGCGTTCCGGATCGCGCACCGTGATGTGCCCGGCGACCCCCTCGGAGAAGCCGAACCGGCCGAAGAGCCGGAAGCCCGCGGCGAGTTGTTCCTTGCGGTGACGGCGCTCCTCCTCGACCGTGTCGAAGACGGGCGGCAAGGGCAGGGTGACCCCTTCCGGCACGGGTCCTACGGCGGCTGCCAGGGCGGGCGGCAAGGCCTTCACGTGGGCTCCTCCTGAAGGGAGCGGTGTCGTGGCCCGCCAGAAGATACAGAGCTGTATCCGATACGACAATGTAGCCGACGGCCGGTCGGCGCGGACGTTCCGAGGCACGGACGTTCCGAGGCGCGGGCGGTCCGGCGGTCGGGTGCTCCGATGGCGCGGCGGTCCGGTCGCGCTTGCGGCGGAGCGGGGTCCCTGGCTACGGTCCTCCGACCAGCCAGCGGAAAGCGCTTGCCCCCGGGAGCCTGCCTCGTGACGACGTCGGACGTCCTCATCTACACCCGTACGGCGGGCTACCGCCACGACTCCATCCCGGCCGGCGCGGCCACCCTCGCCGCACTGGCCGGCGCGGCGGGCTTCGGCGTGGAGACCACGGAGGATCCGGCGGCGTTCCGGCCCGGGCGGCTGGGGCGGTGCGCGGCGGTGATCTTCCTGTCCACCACGGGACCGGTCCTGGACCCCGAGGGCCGGACGGCCTTCGAGGCGTACGTCAGGGGCGGTGGCGGCTTCCTCGCGGTCCACGCGGCGGCCAACGCCGAACCGGACTGGCCCTTCTACGGCGAGCTGCTCGGCACCCGGTTCGCCGGCCACCCGGATATCCAGCCGGGCGTCGTGTGCGCGCAGACCCACGACCACCCCGCGACCGCCGGGCTGCCGACCCGCTGGGCCTGGACGGACGAGTGGTACGACTTCACGTCGAACCCCCGGGGCGCGGGCGTCAGGGTGCTGGCGACGGTGGACGAATCCACCTACGCCGGCGGCGCCCAGGGCCCCGACCATCCCCTGGTGTGGTGCCGCGAGGCCGACCGCGGCCGCGTCCTCTTCACGGCCCTCGGCCATGCGGCCGAGGCGTACGAGGACGCCGTCTTCCGCGCCCACCTGGCCGGGGCGCTGGACTGGGTGACCGCGGCGAGGTCCTGACGGGAGCGGGTCGCCCCGTCCGGGCACACCGGTCGCGCCGCCCGGAGAAGTCCCGTACGGCCGGCCCGCCTCTTCCCTCACGGGCACGGGACCCGTCACCCCGCGTACCGCTTCCGATTGCGCCGGGGGCCGCGGCGCGGCAGGGTTCCGTGGGAGTGGGAGACGGCAGGAGGAGACGACATGGGTATCGCCACCGTGAATCCGGCGACCGGCGAGACGCTGCGCACGTACGACACCCACGGGAGCGAGGAGATCGAGCGGCGCATCGCGGCCGCGCACGACACCTTCCGTCACTACCGCACCACCTCCTTCGCCGAGCGCGCCCGGCTGATGCGTCACGCCGCCGAACTGCTCGACGAGGACGCGGAGGACGTCGCCCGCACGATGACCACCGAGATGGGCAAGCCGGTCGCCGCCGCCCGGGCCGAGGTCGCCAAATGCGCCAAGGCCATGCGCTGGTACGCCGATCACGCCGAGGAACTGCTCGCCGACGAGCACCCCGCCGAGGCCGACGTCCGCGACTCCGGGGCCGACTCCGCGCGCGTCCACTACCGGCCCCTCGGCACTGTCCTCGCCGTCATGCCCTGGAACTTCCCGCTGTGGCAGGTCATCCGCTTCGCCGCGCCCGCACTGATGGCCGGCAACACCGGTCTCCTCAAGCACGCCTCCAACGTCCCCAGGACCGCGCTCTACCTCGGTGACCTCTTCCGCCGTGCCGGATTCCCCGAGGGCTGCTTCCAGACGCTCCTCATCGGGTCAGGCGCCGTCGAGGCCGTGCTGCGTGACCGCCGGATCGCGGCGGCCACCCTGACCGGCAGCGAGCCGGCCGGCCGCTCGGTCGCCGCGATCGCGGGCGACGAGGTCAAGAAGACCGTCCTGGAGCTCGGCGGCAGCGACCCGTACATCGTCATGCCCTCGGCCGACCTTCCCCGGGCGGTCAAGACGGCCGTCACCGCGCGCGTGCAGAACAACGGCCAGTCCTGCATCGCCGCCAAGCGCTTCATCGTCCATCAGGACGTCTACGACGACTTCGCCGAGCGCTTCACCGCCGCCATGAGCGCCCTGACCGTCGGCGACCCCCTCGACGAGTCCACCGATGTGGGCCCCCTCGCCACCGAACAGGGCCGGGCCGACCTGGAGGAGCTGGTCGACGACGCCGTGCGGCAGGGTGCCACGGTTTTGTGCGGCGGAGGGCGGCCCGAGGACCGGCCGCGCGGCTGGTTCTACCGCCCCACCGTGCTCACCGGCATCACGCCCCAGATGCGCATCCACCAGGAGGAGACCTTCGGCCCGGTCGCCACGCTCTACCCGGTGACCGACATCGAGGAAGCCGTCACCGTCGCCAACGACTCGCCGTTCGGCCTCAGTTCGAACGTCTGGACCCGTGACGACGAGGACGTCGCCTTCTTCGTACGCGATCTCCAGGCCGGCGGCGTCTTCGTCAACGGCATGACCGCGTCCCACCCGGCGCTGCCCTTCGGCGGAGTCAAGCGCTCCGGGTACGGTCGCGAACTGGCCGGCCACGGCATCCGCGAGTTCTGCAACGCGACGACGATCTGGCGGCGCGCCTGAGATCCTGGTGCGCCTGGCGCAGCGGCGGTCCTGAGGTCGCGGCGCGGTCCGTCAGCTCTCGCGCGTCCACGCCAGCAGCTCCTCCGCCGACCAGGTGTTGATCACCCGCTCGGCCGGCACCCCGCACTCCTCCGCCCGCGCGCACCCGTAGATCTGCCACTCCAGCTGCCCCGGCGCGTGGGCGTCGGTGTCCACGGCGAAGTACACGCCCGCCTCCACCGCCCGGCGCAGGAGCCGACGGGGCGGATCGAGGCGCTCCGGCCGGCTGTTGATCTCCACGGCGGTCCCCGACTCGGCGCACGCGGCGAACACCCGGTCCGCGTCGAACTCCGACTCGGGCCGCGGCCGTCCGCCGCTCACCAGCCGCCCCGTGCAGTGGCCGAGGACGTCCATCAGCGGGTTGCGTACGGCCTTCTCCATCCGGCGGGTCATGGCCGGCGCGTCCATGCGCAGCTTGGAGTGCACCGAACCGACCACCACGTCGAGCCGGTCGAGCAGCTCCGGCTCCTGGTCGAGCGAGCCGTCCTCGAGGATGTCGCACTCGATCCCGGTCAGCAGCCGGAAGGGCGCCCATCGCTCGTTCAGCTCGGCGACCACGTCCAGCTGCTCGCGCAGCCGTTCCGGTGAGAGACCGCGCGCCACCGTCAGCCGGGGCGAGTGGTCGGTCAGGACGGCCCAGTCGTGGCCGATCGACGCCGCCGCGCGCCCCATGTCCTCGATGGTGCTGCCGCCGTCGGACCAGTCGGAGTGCAGATGGCAGTCGCCGCGGAGCGCCGCCCGCAGGGTGTCACCGCCCTCGGCCCGCGGGACGTCGATCTCCTCCTCCAGGCGGGCCAGATAGGCGGGCACCTGCCCGGCCAGGGCCTCCCGGACCACCGCCGCGGTCTTCGGCCCGATGCCCTTCACCGACTCCAGCGTCCCGCCGGCCGCGCGGCTCTCCAGTTCGCCGTCCGCCATCGCCGCGACGGCCGCCGACGCCGTACGGAACGCGCGCACCCGGTAGGTGGGCGCCTGCGAGCGCTCCAGCAGAAAGGCGATCCGGTCCAGCGCCGCCACGGGGTCCATCGCGCGACTCCTCCTTCGTGACTCGTCCGTCGGTCCGGTGGCGACCGGCGGTCCTCGGCGGCCCTCGGTCAGGTCGAGGGCGCACCGGCCGGTGTCGGCACCGGGCCGATCTCGCACCACACCGCCTTGCCCTCGCCGCGGGGCTCGACGCCCCAGCGCGACGAGAGCGCGTCCAGCAGCAGCAGTCCGCGCCCCGAGGTCGCCGCCTCGCCCGGCGTCCGCCTGCGCGGCCAGGCACTCGAACGGTCCTGGACCGACAGACGCACCCGACGCACCGGTTCCGGAAGCACCTCGAGTGTGAGCACCGCACCGCCCTCGGTGTGGAGCAGGACGTTCACCAGCAGCTCCCCGGTCAGCAGCTCGGCGTCATCGGCCAGGTCGTCCATGTCCCAGTCCCGCAGCGCCTGCCCGACCGCCGCCCGCGCGTCCGAGAGCCCCTGCGGATCGGCCTGGTGGATGTACTGGTGGATGCGTGGTGCGCGCGGAGTGCCCGGATCCGGACTGCGCCGCAGCACGAGCAGCGCCACGTCGTCCTCCGCGCCCCACCGCTCCCACAGCCGTTCGGAGAGGTGGTCGGCGAGCGCCTCCGCCTGCGGCGGGCCGGTCCGCACCGCGTCGGCGAGCGCCGCCAGGCCGGCCTCGATGTCCGCGCCGGGCTGCTCGACCAGGCCGTCCGTGTGCAGGACCAGCGTCTCGCCGGGCACCAGGTCGAGCCGGGTCTCGGGGAACTCCTCCTCGCCGAACACGGTCGCCAGGCCCAGCGGCAGACCGCCGCGGAGCTTGGGCCGGCCCACCCGGCCGTCCGTGTGCCGGATCAGCGGGTCCAGATGCCCGGCGCGCACGGCGCGCACGGTGCCGCCGGAGAGGTCCACCTGGGCGTAGGTGCAGGTCGCGAACCGGTTGGTGTCGAGTTCGGCGAGGAAGCGCGAGGCGCGGGCCAGCACGGTCGAGGGGGCGTGGCCCTCGCCGGCGTACGCCCGCAGGGCGATCCGGAGCTGGCCCATGATCGCGGCGGCGTGGGTGTCGTGGCCCTGGACGTCCCCCACCACGATCCCCACCCGGCCGCGGGGGAGCGGGATGACGTCGTACCAGTCGCCGCCGACCTGCCGGCCGCTCCACGCCGCGTGGTAGCGGACCGCGATCTCGCCGCCCGTGATCTCCGGGATGCGGCGGGGCAGCATCGTCTCCTGGAGGCCGGTGGCGAGGGCCCGCTCCTCGTCGAAGAGGAGGGCGCGCTGGAGCGACTGGGCGACGATCGCGGCGAGACCGAGGGCGAGGTTGCGCTCGTCCGCGCTGAAGGCGGTACGGCCCCGGTAGAACAGCGCCATGCCGCCCAGCGAGCGGGCCTGGGCGACCAGCGGCAGATAGCAGGCGGCCCGGAACCGCATCCGGGCCACGTACGGCGCGAGCTCAGGGAAGTCCCGTCCGAGGGCGGGGAACGCCGGCACGAACCGTGGCCGTCCGCTCAGCACGGCCTCGGCCAGGGGCAGCCCCCGGTCGAGCCGGCGCGAACGGAAGTCGTCGAGGATCTCCAGGGACTCCCCGCTGAGCGCGATGAGGTTGAGCGAGCCGTTCTCCACGAGACCGAGCGCCAGACCGTCCGCGCCGAGCCGGGCGAGCCCGCCGGGGCCGGTCAGGGCGGCCGTCACGTCGTCGACGGTCACCGCCCGCGACAGGGCGTGCGTGGTCCGCTCGACGATGCTGGTCTGCACCTCGCGGCGCCGTTCGAGCTCGAGGACGAAGTCGGAGTGCGTGACCTCCGCGGTGGTGTCCCGCACGATGCCGACGATCCGGTGGGCCATGCCGTCGGGCTTCCGCAGAATCCGCGCCTGCACATGCGTCCACTGGGGTGTTCCGTCCTCCATGTCGACCCGGAAGTGCGCGGTGTACGAGGTCTGGCCGGTGATGATCGCGTGGCGGATCACGGCGTCGAGGTCGGCCCGGTCCTCGGGCGCCAGCGCCTGCACGAGGGTGGCGGGCCGGCCGTCGAAGGCGCCCGCTCCCATCCCGAAGACCAGCAGCCCGGCCTCGTCGACATCGATGGTGCCCGTGTCGAGGTCCCAGTCGAAGCTGCCGGTGCGATTCATGGCGAGCCGCTCGGTCGGCCCGATCTCGCCACGGCGGGTGCCCCGGTCGTCGTCGGTCATCCCCCCCATTGTCGAACCCGCGTCCCGCCGACGCCATGGCGGCGACACGGCGCGCCGCCGAAGTTTTCCGGGTCGGGGACGCCCGGACGGCTCGATCGCGGCCTTTCGGGCGGGACCGGGGTCGCCACGGTGGTCAGGCGCGGTGTGGGAGGCGGTGCGGCGGTGCGGGTAGCGCGGGCCCGGGAGCGGGTGCGGCCGCCGTGGCGAGGGACGCGGATCCGCCGTTCCGGCGAAGGCAGCGGCGCCCGGGGGCCCCGCCAGGGGTCGGCTCCCTCGCGGGTCGCGACGCGCTGGACGGGCGGGCCGGCGCGGGGCGCCGGACTCACGGGGGCGCGGTCCCGCCGGCCGGGAGTCCCCGGGCGAGCGCCGGGGCGGGAGGGGAAGCCCGTGGGGCCTGCCTCCGCCGGCGCGCAGCGGGCAGGACGCGGTCCTCCGACGCGTACGGCCACGGGTGGGCGCCCGGCTCCTCGGCGCCTACGACGCCCTCGAGGACACGGCCGGAGCCGGCTTCCGGCCTTCACGGCGCACACGGAGGCGTCCGTCAGGGATCGGGCCGAGGATGCCCCGCGCGCGGTGCTGGACCGGCGGACCTTCACCCGGGGGTACGAGGAGGGCGGGCGCCTGCCGCTGAGGGAAGCGGCCGCCCTCGTCCGAGGCGCGCGGGTCGCCGGTCACCGCCATGGCGATCCGGCCACCCCCGGTGCCCGGATGCGGGACGGGGGGCGGGCCGCGAGAATGGCGAGTGCCGGAAGAACGAGGAGGCGGCATGAACGCTGAGTCCGAGAAGACATCCCGGGGGGAAAGCCCGACGCCCGACAGCCTTCTGCATGCCGGGTCCGAGGGCGAGTTCACGGCGGAGGACCTGGTCCTCGCCTCCGGCCGTGACATGAGTCCGAAGAACCTGGCCTGGGCGGAACGCCGCATGGCGGAGAAGGGTCGCGCTTCCCTGGACGAGCTTCTTCCCTAGACGTGGTTCCGGCCCCGCCCCGCCGGGAGGAGACAGCTCCGCCCGGCGGGGCGGCAGCCGGTTCCCCGGACTGACGTACGGAACGCGACGGCGTTCCCGGCTGCCCGGCACGGAGCGGACTCCCACGGATGCCGCCGCTCGCGCACACCCTGGTCACCCCGTCCTGCGCCGGACGGATGCCGCGCCCGCGCGGGCCTCACCGGGCGATGGGCAGGCCGTGATCCTCCTTGACCCGCTTCATGATGATCTGGGAGTTCACCTCGGTCACGCCCGCCAGGGACGTCAGCCGCTCGATCCACAGCTGCTCGTACGCGGCCAGGTCGGCCACGGCGATCCGCAGCAGACATCCGGGGCTGCCGAACAGCCGGTACGCCTCGATGACGTCCGGGATGTCCTGCAGCGCCTCCTCGAACGCCTGGACGGTGTCGCGGTCCCGCCGCACCTCGATCGAGACCAGGACCTCGAAGCTCCGTCCCACCGCCTCGGGGGCGATGACCGCGCGGTACCCCTGGATCACCCCGTCCTGTTCCAGCTGGCGCACCCGGCGCATGCAGGCCGAGGCGCTCAGGCCGATCCGCTGGGCGAGCTCCAGATTGGTGAGACGCCCGTCGTCCTGAAGCTCACGCAAGATACTTCGATCGATCCGGTCCATCACGCAATCATGCACCGCGGATGAGCGCGAACGAAGCCGACTTCGCAATCGCGTTGCGCGGCAACTGCCCTATCGTGTCGGCGGCGACGTCCGGACCGCTCGCGGGGTCCGTCCGTTCGACCCCCCACAGCACCCCCACCCCCCTCCAAGGCAGACACCTATGACGCGCGACGACCGGACACGGCGGATCGTTCTCATCAGCACCGGCGGAACCATCGCCAGCCGCTGGCAAGGCACGGGGTACGCCGCCGACGCGCCGGGCGACGACGTCCTGGCCACCGCCGCGCTGCCGGAGGGGATCGCGGTCGAGGTCGTCGACCTGTTCAACGTCAACAGCTCCCGTATGACGACCCGCCGCCAGCTCACCCTGCTGCGTACGGTCCACGAGACGCTGGCCGATCCGGGCGTCGACGGCATCGTCATCACCCACGGCACCGACACCCTGGAGGAGACGGCGTTCCTGCTGGACCTCCACCACGACGACCCGCGGCCGGTCGTCCTGACCGGCGCCCAGCGACCGCTGGGTACGGCCGACGGGGACGGGCCCGGCAACCTCTGCGACGCCCTCCAGATCGCCGCCAGCGTGCGGGACCTCGGTGTCCTCATCGCCTTCGACGGCCGCGTCCACGCGGCGCGCGGCACGGTGAAGACCCAGACCCTGGGCGTCGACGCCTTCTCGGACCCCTCCGACCAGCCGCTCGGCAAAGTCGGGTTCAGCCGGGTCCACATCCAGCGCCGGCCCGACCGGTCCCTCCCCCTGCCGCTGCCCCCGGCCGCCTGCGCTCCCGACGACGAGCCCGAGGGCCTGCCGCGCGTCGACATCGTCACCCACCACTCCGACGGCGACCCGCTGCTCCTGAACGCCGCCGTCGCCGCCGGTGCGCAGGGCGTCGTCCTGGTGGCCACCGGCGCGGGCAACGCCACCCCCGAGATAGCCGCCGCCGTCGCCGACGCGGTCGCCGGGGGAGTCCTGGTCGCCGTGACCACGAGGGTCCCCGCGGGGCCCGTCGCCGAGATCTACACCGGGGGCGGAGCGGTCGACCTGGTCGAGGCCGGCGCCGTCCTCACCGGCACCCTCCGGGCCGGCCAGGCCCGTATCGCCGTGCTCGCCGCGGTCCTCGGCGAAACGGACCCCGCCCGGCGCGCCGAGACCCTCGCCCCCCTGCTGGACGGTCCCGTCCGCTCGGAGCCCGCCCTGGCGGCCGGCGGCTCCCGCTTCTCGGCCGGCTGACCGCACCCCAGGCCCGCCCCGGGAGTCGCGCGCCTTCCTGACGGCCGGCTCCCGCGGCCGGAGTCTTGCCGGGCCCGGGCCTTCCTCGGGCCCCGCTCTCGTGGACCACGCCTCGGGGGCTCGTGCCCCTCGGCCGCCCCGGCGCTGACGTCCTTCCGCCCGGGGCCGGAGCCGATCCGGCAGGCGTGCCCCCCCCACACGCCCGCCCCTGCCCCCGCCGCCCCGACGTCCCACCTCGCCCCTGCCCCCGCCGCCCCGACGTCCGGCCGCACGCCACTCCGAGGCGTCAAAGCGTCCGCCCCGGGCTTTCTCGGGCCCCGGGCCGCGAGGTCTCGCGCGGCCCGGGGGCTTCCCCATTTATGGAACACGTTCTACCGTGTCCGCCGTCGCGCGCGCCGCCCCGCACCGCACCGAGGACGCTGCCCCGGGAGGACCCCATGCACCTCGCGTACACGCCCGCCCAGCACCGCCTGCGCGCGGAGCTGCGTGCGTACTTCGCCGAACTCGTCCCGGACGACGTCCACGCCCGCTACGCCGACCCGGCAGCCCAGAAGCGGTTCTACCGCGAGACGGTGCGCCGACTCGGCTCCGACGGGTGGCTCGGGGTCGGCTGGCCCGTCGAGTACGGCGGGCGCGGACTCGGAGCCATGGAACAGTTCATCTTCTTCGACGAGGCGGCCCAGGCCGGGGTACCGCTGCCGCTCATGGCCCTCAACACCGTCGGGCCGACGATCATGCGGTTCGGGACGGACGAGCAGAAGGGCTACTTCCTCCCCCGGATCCTCTCCGGGGAGATCGACTTCGCCATCGGCTACAGCGAGCCCGACGCGGGCACCGACCTCGCCGCCCTGAAGACCCGGGCGGTCAGGGAGGGCGACGACGCCACGGGTCACTACACGGTGAACGGCCAGAAGATCTGGACGACCAACGGCGACACCGCCGACTGGGTCTGGCTCGCCGTCCGCACCGACCCGGACGCCCCGCCGCACAAGGGCATCACCATGCTGCTGGTGCCGACCTCCGATCCGGGCTACTCCTGCACCCTGATCAACACCCTCGCCTCGCACGACACCACGGCGAGCTACTACGACGACGTGCGCGTGCCCGTCTCCCGGCGCGTCGGCGGGGAGAACGAGGGCTGGCGCCTGATCACCAACCAGCTCAACCACGAGCGCGTCACCCTCGCGGCCCACGGCACCATGGCGATCCGCGCCCTGCACGACGTCCAGCGCTGGGCCGCCGACACCAAGCTCGCCGACGGCCGCAGGGTGATCGACCTCGGCTGGGTGCGCCGCTGCCTGGCGCGTACGCACACCCGGCTCGACGCGATGAAACTCCTCAACTGGCAGATGGTCCACGCCGTGCAGCACGGCACCCTCACCCCCCAGGACGCCTCCGCCGTCAAGGTCTACGGCTCCGAGGCCCGCCGCGACGCGTACGCCTGGCTCATGGAGGTCGTCGGCTCGGCGGGCCCCCTCAAGGAGGGCTCGGCCGGCGCGGTCCTGCACGGCGAGCTCGAACGCGGCTACCGCTCCGCCGTCATCTTCACCTTCGGCGGCGGCAACAACGAGATCCAGCGCGAGATCATCTCCTGGATCGGCCTGGGCATGCCCCGCGTGCGCCGCTAGCGTGCCCGGGAACTCCCCGGAAGGGGCGTCCGGCGCATCCACCGTCGCACGGACGGGCCGTGGAGTCGCCGAGACGCCGGTCACGCCGCGGCCCGCCGTCGCGGGGAGAGCGCGACGACGGGCCCGGAGGAGGGGGCGGACGAGCGCTCAGACCGCCGCCGCGGACGGCTCGCAGGTGTTCGGCAGGTCGATACGGACCGTCCGGTCGCAGAGTCGCTCCACCTGCGCGGGGTCGTGGGAGACGAGCAGGACCGTCCGGTTGCCCCGCAGGGCCGCCACGGACTCCTCGACCGTGTCGCGGCTCCGCTCGTCCAGGGCGCTCGTCGGCTCGTCGAGCAGGAGGGCCGCCGGTTCGAGGGCCAGGGCCCGGGACAGGCACAGCCGTTGACGCTGGCCGTTGGAGAGCGTCTGGGCAGGCGTGTCCAGCCGGTCGCAGACCTCGTTCCACAGGCCCGCCTCGCGCAGCGCCTGCTCGACGCGGTCGTGCAGCTCCGTCCGGGACGCCCGCACGAGGTGACGGAGGCCGAACAGGGCGTTGTCCAGGATGCTGCCGCCGAAGACCACGGGGGTCTGCGGTACGAGGACGACCGTGCTGCGCAGGCCGGCGTCGCCCTTGCCGTAGCGGACGGGACGCCCGAGGACCTCCACCTCGCCCTGACGGCGGAGGCCGTGGGGAAGCAGGTCGACCAGGGCGCGCAGCACGGTGGACTTGCCGGCGCCCGACGGCCCGCACAGGCCGGTGGTGGACCCGGGGGCCAGCTCGAACGTCACCGGTCCGACCAGGCGCTTCGTACCGTCGAGGATCTCCAGGTCGCGGACCGCGATGACGGCCCTGTCGACCAGGGCGGCCACGGCCGCGGCACCGGTTGTCACGTCGTCCATCGTCGTGCTCCTTCGAAGCGGTTGCGCAGGAAGACCGCCAGGCTGAGCAGGCCCGCGGTGATCAGGACCAGGACGAGGGCGCTGCCCCACGCCTGGGCGATCGCCTCCGGGGCGCCCGAGTCCTGCGACAGGGTGAAGATGTGCGTGGGCAGGGCCTGGACCGGCGCGTCGACGACGCCGGCCGGGAGGGCGGGGGCCCCGAAGAACACCGTGGCGGTGAAGATCAGGGGGGCCGTCTCGCCCGCCGCGCGGGCCAGGCCGAGCAGCAGGCCGGTGAGCGTGGCCGGCCACGTGTACGGAATGACCACGGAGCGGACGTACTGCGAGCCGGTGAGGCCCAGCGCCAGTGCGGCCTCGGTGATCTCCCCCGGCATGCTCCGGATCCGGCCCGCTGTGGTCAGGGCGACCACCGGTACCACCACCGGCACCAGCACCACGGCGCCGGCCAGCCAGGAACGGCCCCAGCCCATGGTCGTGCAGAACAGGACGTACCCCGCGAGGCCGAGCAGGATGGTGGGCGTCCCGCCGACCGCCACGGTCAGCGTCTCCAGGACGCGGGCGGTCTTCGCGGAGGCACGCGTGCCGATCACGATGCCCGCGCCGTAGCCGAGCGGCAGCGCGATCACCGCGGTGGTCGCGAGGAGCAGGAGCGTACCGACGATCTGGTCGCGGATGCCGCCACCCGCCGCGCCCTCGGAGGGCGAGAACCAGAAGACGGGATTCAGGGCCGCGCCGCCGCGGGCCAGCAGGATGCCGAGCATGCCGACGAGCAGGGCCCCCGGCAGCAGCAGGGCCCCGAGCCGGACGACGGTGGTGAGCCGGTCCTTCGGCGCGCGCAGCCACGCGGAGGACCGACGGGCACGCGGAGCGCGCGCGGCCCGCCCCGTGGAGCCGCGGGTACCCCACACGGTGGCGGCGGCGACCAGGGCGAGCAGGATGACGCCGAGACCGCACAGGGCCGCGAAGTACGGGCCGGAGGTGCCCGCGAGCATCGGCTCGGGGCCGGCCAGCTTGGTGGTGAGCGTCTGGCCCGGGCGCACGAGGAAGGAGAAGAAGTCACCCCACGACTCCGGCAGCCGTCCGTCGGCGCGGCCGATGACCATGAAGACGGCGATGGCCTCACCCAGTGCCCGGGCCAGGCCCAGGAGGACGCCGGCGCGCATGCCCGACCGGGCCAGGGGGCGTACGGCGGAACGGACGACCTCACGGCGGGTCAGGCCGAGGGCGTACGCGGCCTCCCGGTACCGGTCGGGCACGGCGGCCAGCGCGTCCACGCTGACCGCCACGATCGTCGGCATGATCATCACGGCGAGGACGATGCCGGCGGCGAGGAGGCTGTCGCCGCCCGGCACGTCACCGAGGTCCGCCACGAACGGCCGGATCACCATGATGCCGATCAGGCCGTAGACGATGGAGGGGACCGCTGCCAGGAGTTCGATGCTCAGGCGCAGCGGCCTGGCGAGGCGCGGCGGCAGGTACTCGGACAAGGCGACGGCCGCCGCCCAGCCGATCGGGACGGCGAGCACCAGCGCCAGGACGCATACGACCGCCGAGCCGTAGATCATGGCCAGGCCGCCGAAGGCGAGGTCGCCCGGACTCCAGGTGGACGAGGTGAACAGGGCCGCCCAGTCGACGGTTCCGCTCGCGATGCCCGTGACCAGGTAGCCGAGCAGGACCGCGAGGGTGAGCAGCACGGACAGGATGCCGCTGTACGCCCAGCCCCAGACCCATCTCGCCCGGCTGCCGCGGCCGCTCCCGGAGGAGCGCCGCGGCACGGCGGGTCGGGGCGCCCTGGCGGGGCGCTCCAGAGTGAGACCCATGGTCAGAGGCCCATCTGCTCGCGCGTGAGGTAGCCGTGCTTGGGCAGCAGCTTCTGGCCCTCGGGCGAGAGGATGTGGTCGATGTACTGCTTGACGGTGCCCTGCGGCCGGCCGTTGGTGATCATGTACAGGGGACGGGTCATCGGGTACTTGCCGGATGCCACGTTCGCGAGGGTGGGGGCGACGCCCTCCAGGGGCACGGCGACCAGTTCGGGGTGACCGTCGATGAAGCCGGTCGACAGCGGTGCGACGGAACCGCGGGTCGACTTCAGCTTGTTGCGGGTCTCCAGGTTGCCGCCGACGACGGCGTAGTTCGCCGACTTGGGCGGGGCCGGAGGCGCGTCCTTGCCGTAGATGAACTTGTCGAGCACCTCGCGGGTCCCGCGGCCCGGCTCCTTGTCGTACACGAAGACCTGGAGGTCGGGGCCGCCGACCTCCTTCCAGTTGGTGATCCTGCCCTCGAACAGACCCGCCACCTGCGCCTTGGACAGGCCCTTGACCCCGCCGTCGGCCACTTCCCTGGTGATGATGACGCCGACGGCGTCCGCACCGATCTGCGTGGTGACGAACTCGGTGCCGGGGTACGTCTTGTGGTCCTTGTCGGACAAGGGCTTGGAGCTGAGGGCGATGTCGATCTGACCGGTGCCGAGCTGGGAGATGCCGCCGGCGGAGCCGCCCTGCGTGGCGACGGTGATGTTCAGGCCCTTGGCCTTCAGCGCCTCGGCGGCGTCGGAGGCGACCGGGGCGACGGTGGTGGAGCCGCTGGCCTGGATGGCGTCCGAGCCGGCCTTCGCGGAGCCGGCGCAGCCGGTCAGGGCGGCCGAGAGGAGGAGAGCGGCGGAGGCGACGGAGGCGCCCTGGCGGACACGGCGTCCGGTGAGGCGCGGTGCCGAGCTGCGTATGTCGCAGGACATGAAAGACATGGCGGTGCCTTTGCGGTGAGGGAAGGGGTGGGAGTCAGGGAACAGGAACAGCGGTCGGGGACCACCGCCCATGGGGCAGGCGGGTCCGGGGCCGGGCGTGGCACGGGTGCGGCCGTGAGCGCCGGTGGCACTCATCTGCCGCGGGGGCGAGACGGGCGGACGCGGGCGAGCCCGCGGGTGCTCCGGGAGGGCGACGCGGTGGATATCGAGCGTGCGGATGACGGCGACGTACGGTCTGCAGCCGGATGCCCTGGCGATCCTTACCGCGTTCCCCGTTGAACTCGCCCGGGACCGGAGGGGGCTGCTGCCGTGGGACGCTCACGCGCCGGAACGACTGGTGCTCGGCCCACTCCCCTTTGAAGGGCCTGAAGCGTGATGACATCGGTACCGTCCACCCGCTGACCCCGGGTGCGGACCGCGATGCCGTGGGCGAACGTTACCGCCTCCGAGTCGTCCTGGCGACCTCTTGATTGCTCGAAATCATCGATGTTTGGCGATTGAATCCGGCCCCGCGGCTTGGTCTGCCGAAGGTGCCGGCCGGGCCTGCCGTGAAGGGGGCAGCCCCTGGGCCGCTCGCCGGCCTCCTTGCCGTCGACGGCTTCACGCTGCGTGAACCACCCACATCGAACGGCCCGTCACTCCTCGCAACCAGCCACAGACGTGGGCGAATCGGGGCAGTGGCTCTCCGTGGCGACGGGGCCACGGAGGGATGGTCTTTCAGTCATTCATCGATCTATTGACATACATCGCTCAACGCTGGCAGGGTTCCGGCCGTCGGCCGACAGCGTCGTTACCGACCAGGGCTCTGACCCGGCCCCATCTCGCTCCGTTCACGCTCCTTGATCACTCCCTGGGGGGAAGTGTGAGTAGTCCCCGTGTTCTGGTTGCCTCCGCGTTCGAAGCGGAGCTTCAGCCCCTGACATCCGCGTGTGCGGCCGCCGCTCTGCAGCACCACGGCGCCGACGTCGTCGGCTGGGACGCGCACCTGCTTCCCGACGCCATCCCGGAAGGCCCCTTCGACCTCACGCTCGTCTCCGTCCAGCAGTTCGAGGGCCTCGAGCGGGGCATCGCCCTGGCGCGCAGGGTCGCGGAGGCGTACGGCACCACGGTCGTGACCTTCGGCCAGTACGCGCAGATGAACCACCGGGAGTTCCTCGACGTCGCCGACGGCATCATCATGGAGGAGCCCGAGCTCATCAGCGAGGAGCTGGCCCAGCTCGCCGCCGGCACCCTCGCGCTCGACGCCGTGCCCGCCCTGATGACCCGCACGGGCATGCGGCCCAAGCCCCCGCGTCGGCGCATCTCGGTCACCAAGCCCGCCCGGGACCTGTTCCCCTCGCTCGTGCACTACCCGGCGCACCACTCGCCGTTCGGCCTGATGGGCAACATCGAGGCGTCCCGCGGCTGTCACCACAAGTGCACCTACTGCTCCGTCTACGGCGCGTACGACGGCGGCGTCGCCGCCTACGACGCCGACAGCGTCCTGGCCGACGCGCTACAGCTGGCGGAGGAGGGCGTCCGGCACTTCTGCTTCATCGACGCCGAGTTCTTCAACTCCCGCACCATCGGCATCGGTGTGGTCGAGCGGCTCGTCGAGGCCATCGGCCCGATCACGTTCGAGTTCACCACCCGCGTCGACCACGTCCTCGACTACACCAAGGAACTGGAGAAGCTCGTCTCACTCGGGCTGCGCCGCGTCACCTGCGCGCTCGAGTTCCCCTCCAACCGCATCCTGCGCATCTTCGACAAGCACATCGACGTCGACCACATGCGCGAGGCGGTCGACGAGGCCGAGCGGATCGGCTTCGAGCTGTACCCGACGTTCATCCCCTTCACCCCGTGGATCGAGTACGAGGAGCTCCTCGGCTTCGAGGACTGGCTGGTCGAGACGGGCCTCGCCCGCGTCACCGACCCGACCGCACTGCAGACCCGTCTGCTGCTGTTCAAGGGCTCGCCGCTGCTCTCCTCGCCGTGGATGGAGGACATCGCCACCGTCGACCGCGGCTTCTGGGTGGAGTGGACGCACCCCGACAAGCGCGTCGAGGAACTCTGGCAGGAGCGCCGTACCGACGCCGAGGACGCGGGCAAGATCCGCTGCTGCGTGAAGTGCTGACCCGCCCGCTCACAAGACAAGGACACTGACATGGGTGGATCACCCCGCGTCGTCATCACCACCGGCCAGGCCCTCCCGGACATGGACTGGAACGGTGAGCTCGCCGGCCTCACCGATTCGTGGCCGTACCTCGGACCCACCTGGCTGCGCGCCACGGAGAAGGTACTCCCCGACGTCCAGCCCTGGCACACCCTGGCACACCGCGCCCGCGGCGAACTGGCCCTCCTCCCCGGCTACATCCTCACCACCCCGCCGGTCGTCGACCACGAGCCGCGCACCTACCTGGGATGGCAGGCGCCCTCCGGAGAAGAGGTGTGCTGCGGCGCCGAGACCGACGCCGCGCGCAGCGCCGAGGTCGACGCCCTGGGCACCGATCCCTTCTTCCCGACGCTCCTGCTCGGCTCCCCGCTGGGCTACCGCACCGAGGTGGCGTACAACTTCTGGACCCCCACCCTGATGGGGGCCATCGTCGACAAGCTGGTGCCGGCCGCGTTCGAGGCGGGCATCCGCTGCATCGTCGCCCCCTGGATCCCCCGCCGCCGCGGCAACGACGCGCTCGTCGACGCGCTCGGCGCCGCCGGCGCGTCCAGCACCTTCTGGGGCTACGAGGACTTCATGAGCCTCGACGCGCCCGACTGGGAAGGACACCTCGCCGCACTGCCGCTGAAGAAGCGTCAGCGCATCAAGGGCGACGTCCGCCGCGCCGAGGCGGCCGGCGTGACGATCGAGCGCGTCGACGGCGGCGACATCCGCCCCTTCGTCGCCCGCATCGCCGAACTCACCTGCCTCAACCGCGAGAAGAACGGCGCGGGCGAGGAGCCGGAGCACATCGTCGGGATCCTCTCCGCCCTCATCGACGAGGGCGCCGACGTCCGCGCCTACCTCGGCTACAAGGACGGCGCGCTGGTCGCCACCTGCGTCACCATCCGCAAGAACCACCGGCTCTTCCCGAAGTGGGCCGGGTTCGACTACGCCGCGATCGGCGAGCGCAGCGGCATCTACTTCGCCCTCGTCCTGGACGCGCCCGTCCGTGACGCCTACGCCGAGGGGCTGCGCACCGTCGAGTTCGGCGCGGGAGCCCACCAGGCGAAGGCCCTGCGCGGCTGCACACCCCGCGAAGTCACCACCTCGATGCTGCTCTCCGACCCGGCGCTGCGCCCGCGGGCGAACGCCTGGCTGGACGCCTTCGGAAACAGTCGGCGCGTCGCGTTCGGCGCCGCGTCCCCCGCCCCGGCCCAGCCCGCGAACCTGCCCCTCCTGGGCGGCTCCGGCGACGGCTGCTGCGGCTGACCCGCCCGGCTCCACGACAAGGACGAGAAGGACCACATGATCACCTTCATCCCCCTGACCGGATTCCTCGGGGCGGGCAAGACCACCACCATGACCGCCGCCGCGCTCGCGCTCCAGGAGCAGGGCCGCAAGGTCGCCGTCATCACCAACGACCAGGGCGTCGAACTGGTCGACACCAAGCTCGTGCGGAGCAAGCTCGACAGCGTCGCCGAGGTCACCGGCGGCTGCTTCTGCTGCAAGTTCGAGGACCTCGTCGAGGCGATCGTCGCGCTGGTCGCCTCGGACAGCGTCGACACCGTGATAGCCGAGGCCGTCGGCAGCTGTACGGACCTCCAGGCCACCGTCGTACGGCCGCTGCGCCAGTACTACGGCGACGACATGGTCGTCGCCCCCCTGACCACCGTGGTCGACCCGCTGCGGCACCTGGCCTTCGCCCGCGCCGCCGAGCGGGGCGAGCCGGAGTCGGACCTGTCGTACCTCTTCCGCCAGCAGGTCACCGAGGCCGACGTCATCGCCGTGAACAAGCTGGACACCATCACGGCGGACCGCGCCGAGCAACTCCTCGCCTCGCTCCGCACGAGCAACCCGAAGGCGACCGTCGTCGGCTACTCGGCCACCACGGGCGCCCACCTGGAGACGCTCCTCGACGCGTGGCAGGCGCCGGCGACGAACGAGGACGTCGTCCTCGACATCGACTACGACCGCTACGCGGCCGCCGAGGCCCAGCTCGCCTGGATGAACCAGGAGCTCGACCTCACCGCCGCCGGGAACGGGTTCGACGCGACCGCCTGGGCCCGCACGGTCCTTCAGGAGCTGTCGGCCTGGGCCGCGGAGCACGACGCCGTGATCGGGCACGCCAAGATCACCGTCGAGACGGCCGACGGCGACTTCGCCAAGCTCAGCCTCACCGAGTCCGGTGCGCAGCCCACCCTCGACCGCGCCGCCGCCGCGGCGGCGCCCGCCGGCCGGGCCGTCGTCAACGCCCGGGTCGCCTGCGAGCCCGACGCCCTCGACGCGGCCGTGACCGAGGCCGTCAAGGCCGCCGACCTGGCCGCCGCCGTCACCTCCTCGGCGACCACCCCGGTGTCGTTCAAGCCCTCCTACCCGCGCCCCGTGCACCGCCTCGCCCCCGCCGGCGCCTGACCGAGAAGGACCACCCGTCATGAGCGACACCACCACCGCCGGCAGCCTGCAGGAAGAAGTCCGGGAGTACTACCGGGCCAAGGCCGCCGAAGCCGAGACGAGCGGCGCCTGCTGCTCACCCGATCCGCAGACCTTCGGTCCCGCCGCGTACGACGAGATCGGGCCCGGCACCGCGCCCGACGCGGCCCTCCTCGCCAGCCTCGGCTGCGGCAACCCGAGCGCCGTCGCCGAACTGCGCGAGGGCGAGACGGTCCTGGACCTCGGCTCCGGCGGCGGCCTGGACGTCATCCTCAGCGCCCGGCGCGTCGGTCCCGACGGCCGCGTCTTCGGCCTGGACTTCCTGGAGGAGATGCTCGCCCTCGCCGCCCGCAACGTCGCCGACGCCGAGATCGACAACGTCGTCCTCCTCAAGGGAACGATCGAGTCCATCCCGCTGCCGGCCGACACCGTCGACGTGGTCATCTCGAACTGCGTGATCAACCTGTCGCTGAACAAGCCCGCCGTCTTCGCCGAGATGGCCCGCGTCCTGACCCCCGGCGGCCGCCTCGGCATCAGCGACGTCGTCGCCGAGGACCGGCTCAGCCCCGAGGAGCGGGCCGAACGCGGCGGACACAGCCAGTGCATCGCCGGCGCTCTCTCGGTCGCCGAGTACAAGGAACTGCTCGACGCGGTCGGCCTGAAGGACGCGGAGGTCGTCTTCACCCAGGAGGCGGCCGACGGCCTCCACGCCGCGATCATCCGCGCCCGCAAGCCCGTCGACGGTGACGCCGCAGCGCCCGCGTGCGCTCCGGACGGCGCCTGCTGCTGACACCCGTCGTCCCACCCGGGCCGCGGCCGGAGCGGGAGTTCCGGCCGCGGCCCGGGCCACGTGGTACACCGCCGGGTTCGCCCCCTGGCGATCCCGGCGCGCGCGACGGCCGACCGGGCGACGACATCGCCCGCGGAATCGTGTCCCGCACGGGGAGGCGGCGCCGCGCCGCCACCGTCCCGGAGAGCGTCGGCACACCCGTCGGCCGGCTCCTTCGCTCGCCGTCGCGGCCGGGCGGGCAGGCTCCCGACCACCCGGCCGGTCCGCCGCTCGCCGGACCGGCTCGGCAGCGGTGAACATCATGGTCCGCGAAGGATTCCCATGTCCGAATCGTCACTCGACCGGGAGACCGTCGAGGAGTACGCCCGCTGGTTCCGGGCCCTGGCCGACCCCACGCGCATCCGCATCATGCGGTTCCTGAGCGGTCGGCCGGGGCCCGTGCCGGTGGGTGAGATCGTCGCTCATCTGCGGCTCAGCCAGTCGACCGTCTCGCACCACCTGAAGGTCCTCCACGCCGTCCGCTTCCTGACCCGGCGCCGTGCCGGTGCCAGCATCAGGTACGCCGTCAACCCCCGCTGCGTCACCGAGTTCCCCAGCGCCGCCGACATCCTCATCGGCGCCCCGGTCCACTCCTGCCGGGAGCAGGGGGCCAGCTCCTGCCCGTCAGGTCCGCCAACGTGACGGGCAGGAGCTGGTGTTCACGGGTGACGCCGCCGACGCCCGGGACGCGTCACCCCGTCGCGCGGCGGCGGTCACGCCTCCCGCTTCGCGTCGATCTCGGCGACGAGGCGCTCGACGAGGCCCTTGATCTCGTCGCGGATCGGACGCACGGCCTCGACGCCCTGGCCGGCCGGGTCCTCCAGGGCCCAGTCGAGGTACTCCTTGCCGGGGAAGACCGGGCAGGCGTCGCCGCAGCCCATGGTGATGACGTAGTCCGAAGCCCGCACGGCCTCGGTCGTGAGGACCTTCGGCCTCTGGTCGGAGATGTCGACGCCGACCTCCCGCATCGCCTCGACCGCGGCCGGGTTGACCCGGTCGCCCGGGACCGACCCGGCCGAGCGGACCTCGACGCGGTCACCGGCCAGGTGGTTCAGGAAGCCGGCGGCCATCTGGGAGCGACCCGCGTTGTGGACGCAGACGAAGAGCACGGAGGCGAGCGGAGCGGCGGTCATCGGATCTTCCTTGCCGGCGGTGGGATCAGCCCTGGCTGGTGTCAGTGGCGAGTGATGTGACAGTATCAGTCCATGATGACGTCAGTCGACACTGATCTGATCCGGGTGCTGGCCGACCCCCTCAGGCTCCAGATCGTGACCCTCCTCGCCCGCGAGACCCTCTGCACCACCCACCTCGTCGAGGAGACGGGTGCCAAGCAGACCAACCTCTCCAACCACCTGCGCGTGCTGCGCGAGGCCGGTGTGGTGGAGACCGAGCCCTGCGGCCGCTTCACGTACTACCGCTTGAAGCCGGACGTCATCGC
Source organism: Streptomyces sp. NPDC053755 (assembly GCF_040677675.1). Lineage (NCBI taxonomy): Bacteria > Bacillati > Actinomycetota > Actinomycetes > Kitasatosporales > Streptomycetaceae > Streptomyces > Streptomyces sp. NPDC053755. The sequence goes on from NZ_JBFASK010000018.1 coordinate 33,309, forward strand.
CCAGCTCGCCGGCCGGTTCGCCGACCTCGCCGAGTCCGCCCGTCGCGCCACCGAGAACAAGAGGGCCTGTCCGTGACCCTCGACCACGCACCCGTCGGCGCCGAGGACTCCTCGGTCGTGGCCAAGCCGTCGACCGACCACGCGCCCGTCGCCGCCGATGCCCCGTCGGTCGTGGCGAGGCTGTCGACGCTCGACCGCTTCCTGGCCGTCTGGATCCTTCTCGCCATGGCCCTCGGTCTCGGCCTGGGCCGGCTGATCCCCGGACTGGACGACGCGCTCGCCGAGGTCGAGATCGGCGGCGTCTCGCTGCCCATCGCCGTCGGCCTGCTGATCATGATGTACCCGGTGCTGGCCAAGGTCCGGTACGACAGGCTCGACGCCGTGACCGGCGACCGCAGGCTCATGGTCTCCTCGCTCGTCGTCAACTGGGTCCTCGGTCCGGCGCTCATGTTCGCCCTCGCGTGGATCTTCCTGCCGGACCTGCCCGAGTACCGCACCGGCCTGATCATCGTCGGTCTGGCGCGCTGTATCGCCATGGTCGTCATCTGGAACGACCTCGCCCGCGGCGACCGCGAGGCCGCCGCCGTCCTGATCGCCCTGAACTCGGTCTTCCAGGTCGTCGCCTTCGGCGTCCTGGGCTGGTTCTACCTCGACGTGCTTCCCGGATGGCTCGGCCTCGGTGAGGGCGAGGCGCTCGACATCTCGATGGGGGAGATCGCCCTGAACGTCGTCGTCTTCCTCGGCGTTCCGCTGGTCGCCGGCTTCCTCACCCGCCGGATCGGTGAGAGGACGCGGGGCCGCGAGTCGTACGAGACGACGTTCCTGCCGAAGATCGGGCCGTGGGCGCTCTACGGGCTGCTTTTCACGATCGTCGTCCTCTTCGCCCTCCAGGGAAGGACGATCACCTCCCAGCCGCTGGACGTCGTCCGGATCGCGCTGCCCCTGCTGGTCTACTTCGCCGTGATGTGGTTCGGCACCTTCGCGCTCGGCAAGGCCGTCGGCCTGCCCTACGACCGCACCGCCACGCTCGCCTTCACCGCCGCCGGCAACAACTTCGAACTCGCCATCGCCGTCGCCATCGCCACCTTCGGCGTCACCTCCGGGCAGGCGCTCTCCGGAGTCGTCGGCCCCCTCATCGAGGTCCCGGTCCTGGTCGCGCTCGTGTACGTGTCGCTGGCCTGGCGCAAGCGGTTCGCCCCCGCCCGGCGGTAACCCCGTCACGTCACTTCTGGGTGCCCCGCCACTCCGACCGGGCGGAGCGCCGTCGTACGAAGGGAGGCCGGAGAGATGAGCGGCTCACTCGATGTCGTCGTGATCGGCGGGGGCCAGTCGGGGCTGGCGGCCGGGTACCACCTGCGCCGCCTCGGCGGCCTCGACTTCGCCGTCCTGGACGCTCGGCCCACGCCGGGCGGAGCCTGGCGGGACACCTGGGACTCGCTCCGCCTCTTCTCCCCGGCCCCCTACTCCTCCCTGCCCGGCCGCCTCATGCCACCGCAGCCGGGCGGGACGTACCCCGACGCCACCCATGTCGTCGAGTACCTCACCGACTACGAACAGCGCTACGGACTCCCCGTCCGACGACCCGTCAGCGTCCGGGCGGTCCGCCGCGACGGCGAGCGCCTTCGCGTCGAGACCGACTCCGGCACCTGGCGCGCCCGGGCCGTCGTCAGCGCCACCGGGACCTGGTCACGACCGTTCCTCCCCGCCGTCCCCGGCCGTGACGCGTTCCAGGGGCGGCAGCTCCACACCGTCGACTACCGCACTCCCGGCGAGTTCGCCGGAATGCGGGTCGTCGTCGTGGGAGGGGGGAACTCCGGAGCCCAGGTGGCCGCCGATCTCGCGTACGGCACCGACCTCACCTGGGTCACGCGGCGGCCCGCCCGGTTCCTCGCCGACGACATCGACGGCCGTGCCCTCTTCGACCACGCCACCGCCCGGCGCCGCGCCCTCGACGAAGGCGGCGCCGACGGCGGGGGAGTCGCCTCGCTCGGCGACATCGTCGCCGTGCCGCCTGTACGCGAAGCCCGCGACGCGGGCCTCCTCAAGGCACAGCCGATGTTCACGCGGGTGACGGCGACCGGTGTCGAGTGGGCCGACGGCAGCCGGGCCGAGGCCGACGCGATCATCTGGTGCACGGGCTTCCGCCCCGCTCTCGCCCACCTCGCCCCGCTCGGGCTCCGCGGCCCCGGCGGGTACATCCCCACCAGGGGAACGGAGGCTGTGGGAGAGCCCCGCCTCCATCTGCTGGGTTACGGCGACTGGACCGGCCCCGCCTCGGCCACCCTCGTCGGCGTCGGCCGCCCCGCCCGCGAGGCCGCCCGGGCCATCGCGGCCCTGCTGCGATGAGCCCGTGGGTGAACGGTTGGTGAACGCCTGACGGATATCGGCCTCGGATTCGCCCTGCGATCTTGTCGGCTCGTATGGTGTCCGGATGGCGATTCCGTTGGCGGGCATACCGGTTGAGGACCTGAGCGCGGAGCGATGTGTCCCGTGCTCCCCGGGGCTGCTGATCGACCGCGACGAAGTCGAGGTGCTGACCGCCCGGTTGAAGGCGATGGCCGACCAGACCCGCCTCCAGATCGTCCACCTCATCGACCAGTCGCCGGCCGGGGAACTCTGCGTCTGCGACCTGACCGAGTCGCTCGACCTGGCCCAGCCCACGGTGAGCCGCCACCTGAAGATCCTCACCACGGCCGGGCTGCTGCGCCGCGAACAGCGGGGAACCTGGGCCTGGTTCTCCATTCGCTGGGACGCTCTCGGCGAACTCAGGCAGCGGGCCTTCCCGCGCGGTGCCGACGGCTCCCCGTTCTGACGGTTCCCCGTTCTGACGGTTCCGCTGCCGGCCCGCCCCGGGACGTCCGGAAAGCGGGTGCGACGCCGGAGGATCGATGGTTGCCGATCGATCCGTCCACGCGCCTGACGGGCCAGGCGGCACCGCGTGACCGCGGCGACGCGACCTGCGGGTGAGGGTGTCCGTCCGCGTGCATGTCCAGGCCGACATGGACCGACGGGGGCGTGGGCGAGGGTCCGTGGAGAGGGACGCGCCGGAGCGGGGGCGCCGGGGGCCGATGACGGTCCGCAAGGGTCACTTCCCGGCCATTCATCGATCTATTGACATACATTGCTCAATGCTGGCAGGGTTCCGGCCGTTGGGCGACAGCGTCGTTGCCGACCCTGGCTCCGCCCCCCTCCGTCGGCCGGCCTCTGCCCCGACCCCACGTCGACACGAAGGTTTCCCGCCATGGCCGCCACGCCCCACCCGCAGTCGTCCCCCACCGAGGCACCGGTCCTGCTTCTCATGGGCAGCGGTGACCGCCGCTACCGGGAGTACATCGTGGCGGCCGTCTCCCGCCACTTCCGCCTGTGGCTCCTCGACGCCCACGAGCCGAGCTGGCAACTTCCCTACGTGGAGGGGACCTCGCTCCTCGACACCAGGAACGTCGACGAACTCCTCGCCGAGGCGGAGAAGGTCATGCGGCGGCTGCCCGTCGCAGGCGTCTTCACCTACGACGAGTCCCTCGTGCACACCGCCGCGAGGCTCGCCGAGAGCCTCGGCCTGCCCGGCAGCGCGCCCGACGCGGTGCTCGCCTGCCGCGACAAGGCGACCACCCGGGCGCGGCTGACGGCCGCCGGCGTGCCGCAGCCGGCCTGCGTCCCGGTCGCCACGGCGGCCGAGGCGCGCGGTGCCGCCGACGCGACCGGCTATCCCGTGGTGGTCAAGGCCCGTGGTCTCGCCGGGAGCCTCGGTGTCGTCCGCGCCGATCACGGCGACGCCGTCGAGGCGGCCTTCACCGCGGCCGGCGGCGCCAGTTGGCCGGGAGTGCCGCGCTACGAGGCCGACGTGCTGGTCGAGGAGTACCTCACCGGTCCCGAGATCAGCATCGACGCGGTCGTCGTCGACGGCGTGTGCACCCCCACGATCGTGGCGCGCAAGCAGGTCGGCATGGAACCGTACTTCGAGGAGACCGGCCACACCGTCGACGCCGCCGACCCGCTCCTCCAGGACTCCGAACTCCTGGACCAGCTGCACCGCATCCACAAGGCGCTCGGCTTCGAGCACGGTGCCACGCACACCGAGTTCAAGCTCACCCCCCAGGGCCCCCGCCTCGTCGAGATCAACGCGCGCCTCGGGGGCGACTTCATCCCCCTCATCGGGATGCTCGCCACCGGGACCGACCCGGCGGTCGCCGCCGCCCACGTGGCGGCCGGGCTCACCCCCGACACCGCGCCGAAGGCGCGCAGGACCGCGGCCGTCAGGTTCCTCTACCCGGAGGCCGACTGCGAGGCGGTCGAAGTGACCGTCCGTACCGACCTCTTCGGCCCCACGGTGCACACCGCGGTCGCGACGGCCGGCCCCGGCACCCGACTGGCCCTCCCGCCGCGGGCGTACATGAACCGGTACGGCTACGTCATCGCCGTCGGCGACGACCACGAGCAGGTGACCGCCGACGTGGACGCCGCGCCCACCCTGGTCGAACTGCGGTCGCGTCCCCTGACCGACTGACCGCCGTCACCCTCAGGCCCCAAGGAGCCGCCGCCCGTGAGCAAGCACTCCGACCAGCCGTCACTGCGCTGGGACCGCGACGCCATCGTCACCCTCGACCAGCGCGCGCTGCCCCACGAGCGGCGCCTCCTGCGCCTGGCCACCGTGGACGACGTCATCACCGCCATCACGACCCTCGCGGTACGGGGCGCCCCCTCCATCGGACTGGCGGGCGCCCTGGGCGTCGCCCTGTCCGCGTACACCCACTGCCCGTCCCGTACGGACGGCCCGGGGCGCGAGGCCGTGCGCGCCGACGCCCGGCGCATCGCCGCCGCCCGCCCCACGGCCGTCAACCTCGCCTGGGCCGTCGACAGGGTGCTCGGACGGCTATCCGACGGCCCCGACGCCGTCCTGGCCGAGGCCACCGCGATGATCGAGGAGGACAGGGCGGTCAACCGGCGGATGGTCGGACACGCTGCCCGGCTCGTGCGGGAGCGATGCCCCCAGCGCTCCCTGCGGCTGCTGACCCACTGCAACACCGGCCGCCTCGCGACCACCGCCGTGGGCACCGCGCTGGGCACGATCCTCGCCCTCGCGGAGGCCGGAGAGGTCACCGAGGTCCTCGTCGGCGAGACCCGGCCACTGATGCAGGGCGCCCGTCTGACCGCCTGGGAGCTGGCCGAGGCCGGCGTACCGCACCGGGTGTGCGTCGACAGCGCCGCCGCCGCGGCCATGGGCCGAGGGCTCGTCGACTGCGTCCTGGTCGGGGCCGACCGCATCACCTCACGCGGGGACGTGGCCAACAAGATCGGAACCTACGGGCTGGCGATCGCCGCGGCCCACCACGACATCCCGTTCATCGTCGTCGCCCCCGAGTCGTCCTGGGACAGGTCCCTCGCCGACGGCCGGGACATCGTCATCGAAGAGCGCGACGCCGACGAGGTGACCGCCTACGGCGGAATCCGCACCGCACCGCCCGACACCCGCGCCTACAACCCGGCGTTCGACGTCACCCCCGCCTCCCTGATCACGGCCATCGTCTCCGAGCACGGTGTCCACCACACCTCCGAGGTGACCGCATGAGCTATGCGCCGTCCACCGTCGCGGGCAAGCAGACCGCCGGGCGACTCGCCGACATCTCCCGCACCCTGTACGAACGCGGATGGATGCCGGGCACGTCCGGCAACGTCTCCATGCGGCTGCCCGACGATCCGGACCGGGCGCTGATCACGGCGAGCGGCCGTGACAAGGGCGCGCTGACCGTCCGGGACGTGGTGGAGGTCGACGCCCGCACCGGCGAGGCGTCCCGACCGGGCCAGGTCCGCCCCTCGGCGGAGACCTCCATCCACGCGGCGGTCTACCGCACCACCGGAGCCCGTGCCGTCATCCACGTCCACTCCCCGTACGCCACCGTCGTCGCCCACCGCGCCGCCTCCCCGGACGCCGTCTCCTCGGTACGCGTGGAACGCTTCGAGCTGCTCAAGGGCCTGGGGCTGAAGGACCCGACCTCCACGGACCTGCCGGTCTTCCCCAACTGGCCCCAGGTCGACCGGATCGCCGACGACGTCGCCGCCCACCTCGGGGCCGACCGGGCAGGCCCGCCCGGACTGCTCCTGGCCGATCACGGCATCACCGCCTGGGGCGACTCACTGGGCCAGGCCAGGAACCGGCTCGAATGCCTCGAGTCGCTCTGCCACCTGCTCGTGCTCTCCCACGCCGAACTGCATGTCACCCGTGCCGCGCAGGCACCCGACCCCAGGACCGCGCCATGACACTGCTGCAGATCATGCCGGACGACGCACCGGACACCGTCCTGCTCCGCACCCGCGACGAGGAGGCCATCGCGCGGGCCCTGCGCGAACGGTCCGTCTCCTTCACCCGCTGGCCGCTGCGCACCCGGGTCACCCCGCAGGTGTCGTCCGACGAGCTGCTCGACGCCTACCGCCACGAGGTCGACGAGCTCTGCGCCCGCCAGGGACTGAGGCTCGTCGACGTCGCCCGCCTCCACCCCGAGGAGGGGGCCCAGTGGCAGGAGCGGGCGGCGAAGGCCCGGTCGACGTTCCTCGACGAGCACCGGCACGCCGAGGACGAGGTCAGGTTCTTCGCCCAGGGCACCGGCTGCTTCTACCTCCACCTGGAGGACCGCGTCTACGCCGTGGTGTGCGAGGCGGGCGACCTGCTGTCCGTGCCCGCCGGCACCCGCCACTGGTTCGACATGGGACCCGTGCCGGACTTCTGCGCCATCCGGTTCTTCGAGAAGGAGGACGGATGGGTGGGGGACTTCACGCAGGAGCCCATCGCCGGCGCCTTTCCCCGGCTCGACGCCCTGCTGAGGGACAGCCGATGACCGGGGGCCGACAGGGCGGGCCGCCCCGGCCGGGGATCCGTGCCGTCGTCCTCGACATCGAGGGAACGACCGGCTCCCTCAGCCACGTGCGGGACGTCCTGTTCCCCTACGCGCGAGCGCGCCTGGCCTCGTGGGTCACCGCCCACCGCGGCACCGCCGAGTGGCGGCGCGTCCTCGGAGCGGTCACCGCCCACGCCGGGACGGCCGTCGACGAGGCGGACGCCCTCGCGCTCCTGGAGCAGTGGGCCGACGCCGACGCGAAGGCGGCTCCGTTGAAGACGCTGCAGGGGCTGATCTGGGCGCGTGGCTACGAGGCGGGCGAGCTGCACGGACACGTGTACCCGGACGTACCACCGGCGCTGGAGCGCTGGAAGGCGTGGGGTGTCGGCCGGTTCGTCTACTCGTCGGGCTCCGTCGCCGCCCAGCGGGACTGGTTCGGCCACACCGCGCTCGGCGACCTCCGGCCCCTGCTCGACGGCTACTTCGACCTGACGACGGCCGGCCCCAAGGCTTCCGTCGCGTCCTACGACGCGATCGCGAAGGAGCTGGGGCACGCGCCGTACGACCTGCTGTTCGTCAGCGACGTCGGCGCCGAGCTGGACGCCGCCGCCGAGGCCGGCTGGCGGACCGTGGCGGTCCGGCGTCCGGGTGACGAGCGTCCGGCCGTCCGCGGGCACGAGACCGTCACCTCCCTCGCCCCCCTCGTCTCCGGCCCTGGCCCCGGCGGCCCACGGCCGTCCCGTACGCCCACCTCAGGAGGAACGGAACGATGAGTGATCCATCCGAGGAGCCGACCGCCGACATCGCCGTGATCGGCGGCAGCGGCTTCTACGAACTCCTCGAGTCGGTACGGCGCGTGGAGGTCACCACTCCGTACGGACCGCCGTCCGACGCGGTGTCCGTGGGAACCGTCGGCGACCGCACCGTGGCCTTCCTGCCCCGGCACGGCAGTCACCACGAGCTTCCCCCGCACCGCATCAACTACCGCGCCAACATGTGGGCACTGCGCTCACTGGGGGTACGACAGGTCCTCGCACCCTGTGCCGTCGGCTCGCTGCGCCGGTCCCTCGGCCCCGGCAGCGTCGTCCTTCCCGACCAGCTCGTCGACCGCACCACGGGCCGCGTGCAGACGTACCACGACCGCGGCGCGGCCCACGTCTCCTTCGCCGACCCCTACTGCGCCGCCGGGCGGGCGGCCGTGCTCAAGGCCGCGGGTGAGGCCGGGGCGGATGTCCACGACGGTGGGGTGATGGTGGTCGTCGAGGGGCCACGGTTCTCCACCCGGGCGGAGTCCCAGTGGTACGCGTCGGCCGGCTGGTCCCTGATCAACATGACGGGACATCCGGAAGCGGTCCTCGCGCGCGAGCTCGCGCTCTGCTACACCTCCATCGCGCTCGTCACCGACTACGACGCCGGCGTGGAGCGCGGGGAAGGCGTCTCGCAGGACGAGGTCTTCCGGGTCTTCGGCGCCAACGTGGAACGCCTGAAGGACCTGGTCCTGCGGACGGTCCCCCTCCTGGACGCCGAGAGGCGATGCGCATGCGCGGCGGCGCTCGACGGCATGGACCTGCCCTTCGAGCTCCCCTGACCCGCAGGTCGGCGCGGGCCCGATCCGCGCCGGCCGCGTACCCGCGCCCCGACGCCGGTCACCGAGGTGACCGGCACCGTCATTCCACGACCGGGCTACGCCGCTCCACCAGCAGGACGTCGCGCCAGACGCCGTGATGGCGAGCCACGCGTTCCCGGCGCCCGAGCACGCGGAACCCCGTGGACGCGTGCAGGGCGAGGCTCGCGCCGTTCTCGGGAAAGATGCCCGCCTGGATCGTCCAGATCCCCGCCTTCTCCGTGGAGACGATCAACGCCTCCAGGAGCGTGCGCCCCACGCCGTTTCCGCGCGCCGTGGGAGAGACGTACACGGAGTGCTCGACGACTCCCGCGTACGCGGGCCGGACCGAGACGCGCGACACCGCCGTCCAGCCGACCACCCGCCCCCGCCGGTCCAGCGCCACGAACCGGTGTGCGGCGAGCCTGGACGTGTCGAACGCGCTCCACGGAGGCGCGGTGGTCTCGAAGGTGGCGTCGCCCTCGTCGATGCCCTGCTGGTAGATCGCCATGACGTCCGGCGCGTGGTCGTCGGTCATCGCGGCGAGGGTGACGTCCGGACGTGGGGGAGAGGTCATGGGCGCTCCTTGCCTTGGTGCGCTCCCGAAGGGGCGTGCGCACGGTGTTCGTCGGCGGTACGGCGACGCTCCTGCGGCGTCGGGGGTCGCCGCAGGAGCGTGGGTGGGGGGTGAGGAGGAGTGCCGGGTCAGAGCAGGGGCAGCGTGACGAGGCCGATGGCCATGCTGCCGAGGAGTCCCACGCCGAGGTAGAAGGCGAAGACCTTCGTCTTGACGACGCTCTTGACGGCCACCATGGCGGGGATCGTCGTGATGGCGCCGCCGAGGAGGAAGGTGACGCCCGCCGCCGCGACCATGCCCTGGTCCAGGAGGCCCTCGACGACGGGGATGGCGCCGACGCCGTTGAGGTAGAGCGGGACGCTGATGAGGCCGGCGACCAGCACGGAGACGACGCCGTCCGTGCCGAGGATGCCCGAGACGACGTCGGTGGGGACGTAGCGGACGATCAGGGCCTCCAGGACGATGGCCAGGAGCAGCCACTTGCCCAGGATCAGCGAGTCGCTGACGATCTCCTTCAGGATCTCGCCGGCACGGAGGTTCTTGATGTCGCGCCGCACGAGCACGCGCCACGGGGTGCCGTCGTCGTCCGCGTCGTTCCGCGCGGCGGTGGAGCAGCCACCGGCCGCGGGCACGGCCTCGGCCTCCCGGGCGGAGCCACCGCAGCCGCCCGCAGCGCTGCCGCCGCCGGCGCTGCCGCCGCCTCCGACGGTCACTGTCTGGGGCACGGGCGCCTTCGCGGCCGAGCAGGCCGTCTCGGGCACGGCCACGGTCTCCTGCGAGCAGCTCTTGGCGGGCGCCTTCTCCTCCGTGGAGTCGAGGAGCGGATCGGCGAACCGGCCGCGTCGTTCCAGTGCCAGGACGATGAGACCGGCGCCGAAACTCAGTGCCAGGGCACCGATCAGGCGGGCGGTGGCGATGGGGAGCCCGAGCTGGGCGGCGGAGAGCGCGTAGATCTCCGGGTCCATGGACGGGGAGGCGATCCAGAACGACATCACCGCCGAGAGCGGGACGCCGGCTATCAGGAAGCGGCGGATCAGCGGGATCACGGTGAAGGAACAGAAGGGGCTGAACGCTCCGACGGCCGTGACGATGGCGATGCCGAGCACGCCCCTGCGCCCGTGGGCGAAACTGCGGCGCGCGACCACGTCGATCGACAGACGCTGTACGGCGATCCCCAGGACGATGGCGACCAGGAACCACGGGAGGTAGTGCAGCACCTCGAGCAGGATGAACAGGCCCAGGGCCCGCAATTCGTCCACAGGTGAACCTCTCTGAGACGGTGACACATGAGGGGAGCGGCGCCGTGAAGCGACCTACAAGAGACGTGGCGAGCCGCGCGGGGAGGCTCGTGGGGCACCCCCTTCTATCGAATATCGATGATAGACGATTAAAGGGAACGGGGGCAATGGAGATCCGGGGCCCCTCGCCCCAGGGCAGGGGCGCGTCCCGCACTCACGGGGCCGGCTGCGGGGGAGTGGGGCTTGTTCGCAGGTCGCACCGGTGGGAGTGTCCCCTGCGTGGTACATACACGGTCGGTCGTGTCGGCGGTTTCGGGTGCCCACGAGGTGTCGGCGGTCCTCGGCGGGCCCTCCGTGAGCCTCCTCCGGACCGCACGAACCTTGCCGTCACGGGTGGTTATCGAATAACATCGATGGATCATGAGCGGTACGATGAATGCCCAGCTGATCGACCGAAGCACGGCCGAGTCCTACGCCACCTGGTTCAAGGCCCTCTCCGACCCCACCCGCGTGCAGATCCTCAATCTGCTCGCGCTCGCCCCCGGGCCGATGAACGTGGGAGAGATCGTGGACCGTATGGGCGTCGGACAGTCGACGGTGTCCCACCACCTGAAGCTGCTCGCGGACGTGCGGTTCGTCCTGCGCGAGCGCCAGGGAACGTCGATGCTCTACTCCATCAACGTGGCCTGTGTGGCCTGCTTTCCCAGCGCCGCGGACGCCGTCATGGGCCGCCCGGCGGCCTCCGCGTGAGGTCCGGACCCTCGGCCGAGCCGACCTCTCACATACCCGGCACGCCGGCCGGAGCCTGCTGCCCGCCCCTCGTGACCGCCGCGCTGTCCGAAGGGGACGCCGAGGTCATGGCGGCGATGTTCAAGGCGCTGGCCGACCCCGTCCGCCTCCGCCTCCTGTCCCGGGTGGCCTCGCACCCCAGTGGTGAGGCGTGCGTCTGCGACATCGCCGACGTGGGGGTTTCCCAGCCCACGGTCAGCCACCATCTGAAGAAGCTCCGGGAGGCGGGCCTGCTCACCTCCGAGCGGCGCGGCACCTGGGTCTACTACCGGCCGGCGCCCGGGATCCTGGCCTCGCTGGGCGCCTTTCTCGCCGACACCGAGAAGGCCGGTGTGGAGGAAGCGCCGCTGACGGCTCGGGTCTCCTGACGTCCCGTGCCCACCCGCCCCCGGTCCTTCGGGGCGTCCCGTCCCGGATGGCCTTGAGAGTGTCGCGGGCCCCG